>NZ_JBITGS010000017.1:126330-228724 GCF_044457265.1 Streptomyces sp. NPDC050564
CGGGCGGGGTTTCATGCTTTGGTTGCGCGGCCGGGGGGGGTGGGTGTGGGTGGCGGTGCCCGGTACCCCACGCTGGGGTCGCCCGCCGGCGGCGGCGGGAGCCCTCTCTCGTCGTCTCGGGGGCGATCACATGTCAGCATCCGGGAGCTGATCACAAATAGGCGACATGGTGAAGGATTGAAATAGTCTCCGGCTTATAATGTGTCAATTCAGGTCGCTGTGTGGGGAGGCCGTTCCAGGCCGACGGAAGGGTGGACGGCACATCATGCGGGGAAGATCGAGGAGCGCGCGACGCGCGCCCCGGACCGGTGTCGACGAACCGGCGTCTTCCGCACACAGAACTTCCGCGCACAGAGCCGAGCATCCGGTCGGCGGTACATGGCTCACCCGCGGGACGGACGGACGCCTCTCCCTCTTCGCCCTGGCAGCCGACGGCCTGCTGCGCTGGACAGAGGTGCGGCCGGGCGGACCCGACTGGGAGGGCCCCGCGTTCTTCCCCGTTCCGGCGGGACTGACTCACCTGTCGATCGTGCAGGGCGCCAACGGCTATCTGCATTTCCTCGCCCGTCGCACCCGGCGGCACGCCGACGGCCGGACAACGGTCGACCTGATGTGCACCATGCAGTACCAGTCGGGTCGGCCGATCAACGAATGGCGGGCGATCGCCAACCCCTACAAGGACACCGACGACCGCCATCCCCGCATGGGATATCCCATCGGCGCCGTCGACGGCGCCGGAATACTGCACGTCTTCGTCCGTAACGCCGGCCGGGGACTGCATCTGCGCCACGAGGACAAGGACGGCAAGTGGCGCCCCTGGCACGACCTGCGTGGCAGCGCGCTGCACGAGGGGGTGGTCGTCGGTGTCACCTCCAAGGGCCGCATCGGCGTGCTCGCACCGTCGGACAAGCCTGTGCACCACTGGCAACAGCCCGTTCAGGGCGGCCAGTTCGAGCGCCTTGAAGACATCCCCGTGACCATCGTCCCGGGTACCGGAGTGGCCCTGGAGACCTCCGAGGACCAGCTCACCTACTACGTCAATGACGCGTACTCCTCGAGTCTCCTGGCGATACGCCCCAACGGATCCGTCGTACCGATCGGCGGCGCCCCCGGCGGCGGTACCCCCTCCGCGCTGCGCACTCGGATCGACGGGCAGGACTGCACCGTCCTCGTCCACCGCGGCCTCAGCGGCAGCCCCGTCTTCGGAGCGTTCGTGACCAACGCGGAGGAGTGGGGGGTGCAGTGGGCAGAGGTCGGCCAGCCCTGCCTGGGCGACCCCATCGTCACGCTGGACGCGAACGGCCGTATCGTCCTGGCTCTGCTCGGCACCGACGGCGCTCCCCGCGTCACCCGGCAGTCGTCGGCGGACGGGCTCGCGCTGGGGCAATGGCGTCAGATCTGACGCACCCGCCCGTCAAGTGGCGCCCCGCCCTTCAGCTCCGACGTCCCGGCCGGTCAGCCGCGTACGAGGATGATCCGGAACCTGGGCCGGGCCGCATGCTCGGCAGCCCGTGCCGCTTCTTCGCGGACTCCGCCATCTCCCGCAGAAAGTCCGCCGCATGGGAGGTCGTGTCCGGTGTGAACCACGCCTCGTCGATCTCGCAGAGTTCGATATGGATTCCCAGTCCTGCCAGGACGATCGGCAAGGTGTGCGCCACGGTGGAGGGAAACGTCAGCACCGTGTGACCGATGGGCCCCTGGGCCGCGAGGAGTTCGAGGGGAAGGTCGGGCCGGAGCACACTCACCCCCGTGACCTCGGCGATGCGCCGGAGCTTCGCCCTGCTTTCGCGGCGGTGGGCCAGATAGCGGTCCACCCCTCGCGCGCGCACGATGGCCCGCACCGCGTCGAGGTACCGTTCCTCCCCCACGATCCCCGTCTCGACCAGTGAAGTGCCCAGCAGGTCGGCACCCGTTCGAACCGTCGGATGCGGGAAACGGGAGCGGGTCCAGGCATACGCGTTGGACACGACCTGGATGCCGGGAGGCTGGGCGACCTCCATGCAGGTGAACAGGGAGCGCAGCAGCGACGGTTCGGAGAGCCAGTCCATCGCCTTCCCGCCCCGCCCGGCGCCGTTCGTCTGTTGATGCCAACGGGTCAGCCGTCGGCCTTCCGTGACGATGCGTACGAACTCCGTGGTCGCCGTTCCGTCGTCGACGATCACCAGGTCCCGGGCCTTGGCCGAGGGCAGCAATGTCTGCACCATTCCGGAGAAGAGGTCACCGACGACCAGCCGCTCGGCCCCCGCGACCAATCTGCGCACGGCGGCGAACTGCCGCACGCGGCTGACCGTTCCGGACCGGATCTCGAAGCGCGCGATGTCCAGTCCGTGGCCGGCGGTCAGTTCCGCCACCCGGGCGAGCTGCACCCTGGACCACGGGTCCAGGGGAAGCAGCACCGCAACCTGGAGAGCGGAATCCTCGCCCTGGTGGGCATCGGCCCCGCCCTGACGGGCGCAATACGCCCATTCCGCCACGTTCAGCAGCTGGGCGGGGCTCTCCACCAGGGCGAGGGTTCTCATCACGCGACCGAGGTCACCGTCTCGGCCACGACACCGGCGACGCGGCGCAGCTTCTTCATCGGGCCGAGCTCGGACTCGTAGACCTTCTTGACGCCGTCGCCGAGCGAGGCCTCGATGGTCCGGATGTCGCGGACGAGGCGCGTGAGGCCCTGCGGCTCCACCGAGGCGGCCTGGTCCGAGCCCCACATGGCGCGGTCCAGGGTGATGTGGCGCTCGACCATGCAAGCACCGAGGGCGACGGCGGCGACGGTGGTCTGCAAGCCGATCTCGTGGCCGGAGTAGCCGATCGGGACGTTCGGGTACTCGGCCTGAAGGGTGTTGATGACGCGGAGGTTGAGCTCCTCGGCCTTCGCCGGGTACGTCGAGGTGGCGTGCAGCAGCACGATGTTCTCGCTGCCGAGGACCTCGACGGCGTGCCGGATCTGGGCCGGCGTCGACATGCCGGTCGACAGGATGACCGTCTTGCCCGTGGCGCGCAGGGCGCGAAGGAGCTCGTCGTCCGTGAGCGACGCTGAGGCCACCTTGTGGGTCGGGACGTCGAACTTCTCCAGGAAGGCGACGGCCTCGGTGTCCCACGGGGAGGCGAACCAGTCGATGCCGCGCTTTCTGCAGTACTCGTCGATGGCTCGGTACTCGTCCTCGCCGAACTCCACGCGGTGGCGGTAGTCGATGTAGGTCATCCGGCCCCAGGGGGTGTCGCGCTCGATGTCCCACTGGTCGCGCGGGGTGCAGATCTCCGGGGTGCGCTTCTGGAACTTGACCGCGTCGCAGCCCGCCTCCGCGGCGGCGTCGATGAGTGCGATGGCGTTGTCGAGGTCGCCGTTGTGGTTGATGCCGATCTCACCGATGACGTACGCCGGCGCGCCGTGGCCGACCACGCGGGAACCGATCTGTCGGGTACGGGGGTAGTGCATGGGTTCAGAGAGCCTTTCCAAGAAGGTGTGCTGCTATTTCGCGGACAACGCCGTAGCCCCCGCGTGACGTGGTCACGGCGCGCGCTTGTTCACGGACGATGTCGTGGGCGTCGGCCACGGCGACAGGCCAGCCGACGAGTTCGAAGCAGGGCAGGTCGTTGACGTCGTTGCCCACGTAGACGATGCGCCGAGGGTCGATGCCCTCGGCCTCGTACCACCTGCGGAGCTCGACGCCTTTGCTCTCCACCCCCTGGATCACGGGGATGGCGAGCTTGCGTGCCCTGGCGGAGACCACGGGGTTGGTCTCGCTGGAGAGGATGAGGACGGGGATCCCGGCCTTGCGGAGTCGGGAGATCCCCATCCCGTCACCCCGGTGGACGACCACCGTCTCGTGACCGTCCGCGTCGATCCACACGCGGTCGTCGGTCTGGGTGCCGTCGAAGTCGAGGACGATCGCGTCGACTTCGGCGCGGGTGGGGAACCGCGGCTCGTCGACGAGTCCGGCCAGCGCCCGTGCCCGTTCCAGGTCGGTGGGATCGTCGATCTCGAGGGTGCGGGCCGGGTCGACGGGGACGGCCGCCACGTTCCCGAAGAAGCGGTGGTTCTTGTCGCGGAAGCCCTGGGCGCGCATGGCGTAGGCGGCGCCCGTCTCCAGGAACTCCTCGGGACGATCCTGCCGGCGCAGCCGCTCGGCGCTGTCGTGGTTGACGCCCTCGGCGGCGACGACCACGGCCGCGCCCTCCTCGCGGATGCCTCGCCACACGAACCCGTGGAAGGGAGAGGCCGTGAACGCGGAGTCGGCGCCCCCGTCGAGCACGGCGGACACGACGCCGTCGACGTCTTCGGCGGCGAGGAACGGACTGGTGGCCTGGACGAAGAGCAGGACGTCGATGAGTTCGCCGTGCCGCTCCTCGACTGTGTCCAGCGCGTGCAGCAGCGCGGATTCGCTGGACGCCGTGTCGGAGGCGAGCTCCGCGGGCCGCAGCACCACTTCCGCTCCGTGGCGGCGCGCCTCCGACGCGATGCTCTCGGCGTCCGTGCTCACCACGACCCGGGTCACCCGCGGTGACCGGCGGCAGGCACGCACCGCCCGGCCGATCAGCGACACCCCTGCCACGGGGGCGATGTTCTTGCCGGGGATGCCCTTCGAACCGCCGCGGGCCGGGATGACGGCGACAACGACGGGCGCGGGAACGGATGGTGACATGTCGGACCTCGTGAGGAGACGGGCAGGCAGCGGTGGGCGGTGGAGCGGTCGAGCAGGTGTGGGGGAGGCGAAGCAGTGGAGCTACGTGGGGGGGGTGGAGCAGTGGGGGGAAGGAGGATGGCCGGCGGCCGGGGCTCTCAGAGACCGCCCCAGCGCTGGATCTTCGGCGCTACGGTCTGGACACCGAACCGGTAGGCGCGACGCAGCGCCTTCCGTGAGGTCCGGGCCAGCAGACCGTGCCGGTCGCCGGAAGGACCCGCCGCGTGGGGCAGCGGTGTCCCGTCCGGGGCCAGGCCCCGCCTGGCCAGGAGCCGGGGCAGATAGCCCGCAGCGTTCTGCATCGTGTAATAGGGCCTGATCGGCGGCAGAGCCGGCGACCGCACCAGACCCGTGACCCGCTCACGCAGTTGCGCGTACGGATCTCGGGCCAGGATGCCCTGTTCCTCCAGCCAGCCCGGGTGGGCGTACGGCTGGGCCCCCTCGTCGATCTCGTTCCACGAGGCGACGCAGCCGGAGCCGGTGAAGTAGTGGTTGCCGTGCGGCTCCCGGACCCCGAGGTCGCTGAGGATCACCGTGGGGATGCCGCGGTGCATCGACTCCAGGGCCGCGGTGGAGCTGACGGTGACCAGAAGGTCGGTGCGGTCGAGGACCTCGGCCATGTTGCCGTAGACGAACTGCAGGTTGGGCGGCAGCGGCTCGCCCAATTGTTCGCCCAGGGTCTCGTAGTGGTACGGCTCGATGTGGGTGGTCTGCTCGCCGGGCCGGGAGCGCAGTTTGATCAGTACCTCGCGTCCGGGGCGGAGGCGGGCGTGCTGGATGGCGCGGCGCAGAATGTAGAGGCGCCCGTCGCGGTCCTCGGGCACGGAGGGCTGGACGGCGAACGTCACGGTGAAGGGGTGGGTCGCGCCGGTGCGCGAGGGATCGTACTGCTGGTCCGCGAGGAAGGGCAGCGCCGTCTGCACGACGCAGCTGTCGGAGATCCCGAGGCCGCGGTAGATCTCCCGGAACCTGCGCGCGTCGAAGGGACTGTTGGCCAGCACCACGTCCGCGCCGGCGCGCAGCAGCAGACCGTCCGTCAAGTTCTCGTAGACGACGCCCACATAGCCGGTCACCAGGACCGGGCGGCGGGGCACACCCTCGAAGTTCCGGGCGAGTCCGTGCAGGACCGCCTGCGTGGTGCCGCCGACGGACCCCACGATCAGGACGTCGGCCTGCGCGAGGTCGGGGCTGGTGACGAACTCGGCGACCGAGGACTGGGTGACGGCGGCGGGCTCGATGCCCACCTCCGCCATCTGCCGCGCGGTGGGCGTGGCCCGGCCGTTGAGCATGTGCGCGTGCACCCACGGATCGGGGTGGAGTCGCTGTGCCAACTCCCCACCCCACTTCCACCGGGTGTCGGAGTCGGCGAGTACGTGAATCCGCATCGCCTCTGCTGCTCTCTCTCGCCTCGCCGCTGTCGTCCCATCGGCCATTGACCGATGGATCGAACCTGAGGAGGCCTCGCCTGCTTATGGGGACGTGTGCCTACTGCGTGCCCGGGTTCATCCCATGGCCTTGACCACCTTGCGCGCGCCTCGAGCCTTGACCAGCCGGGCCGCGGCGCTGGACTCAGGGTTGATCCGCAGCGCCTCCTCGGCCGCGAAGACCCTCAGCGACTTGCCGTCCCGGCCCATCAGGGCGGCCACTTCCGCGATCTTGATCCAGGTCATCGCGCGCTCGTCCCCGGCCATCGCCGCGAGCGAGAGCATCCGCTTCGCCTGCTCGAGGTCCTCGTCCTTGATGTAGAGGTGCGCCATGCCGATCAGCACGTCCATCGGCTTGCGCTCCTTGAGGATGCCCTCACCGATCCGCCGGGCCGCGTCGGTCTCCCCCGCTTCCAGGTGGTCCTTGAAGGACTCGACCGTCAGCTCCTCCTGAGCCGGCTTCACGTTCGGCCCGCCCTTGCCCTGCTTGGCCTTCTTGGCGTTCTCCAGCATCTGCATCTCGGCTTCCGAGGGCGCACCCGGCAGGGACAGCTTGTAGAGCAGGTCCGGTTTGAAGTGCATGCGCAGCGCGGGGCGTACGTCCATCTGCGGGAGTACACGTGTCACGTACGCGACGGCGCGCTCCCTCAAGTGCGGGTTCCGGTCCGGCTGCATGCAGTACCCGACCGTCGCCACGTACTCGGCGAGTTCCTCGCGGACCCACCCGGGATTGTTCAGCAGGTCGGCCGCGGCGAAGCCGTTGCCCTCCAGGTCCGGCAGGGCGACCTCGCAGATGGTCACCGGGATGCGGTTGCTGTTGGGGTAGGGACGCATCTTCCGCAGGACCTCGCGGGCGCCGACCGTGGCCGCCGGAATCCCGTAGACCGCGCGGGCGGTGAACAGCGCTGTGGAGAAGCAGCCGATCACCACGACAGGCCGCAGATATCCGTACACGGCCTCGGCGAGGAGCGGCGTCTCGAGCACCAGCAACTGGACGTTCAGTTCCGCGGCCCGCACGACCAGGGAATCGGTGAAGCTCTGCGGGGCGCTCGGGTGGGGCTTGAAGAGGACCGAGGTGAAGCCGATGTTCACCGCGGACTCGAACATCCGCAGGTGCAGCGCCTCCTCTTCCTCCTCGGTCAGCAGCCCGATGCTCGACAGGTACTGGCCGAGGAGCATGGCCGCCCCGGAGCGCCCGGCGGGGAAGCCGGCCGGTATCAGGGATGCCAGCACCGGCCCGCACGACTGTCCGAACTCGGCGAAGACCCGCTGCACCGACGTCCGTTCGACGGGTTCGGGCGGCACGTCGTACTCGCTCAGCAGGAGGGGGCGCAGACCGGGGATCAGATCGAGGTAGAGAGTGCGCCGAATGCGCGAGTAGACGTCACGCGCAAGCGCGTTGCGCGTGGGCCCGTAGGTCATCAGGCCGTCGGCGTACACCGTGATCTGTGCCTCGCGGAAGATCTTGCAGAACGCCAGCGCCGGCTTGACCTGGATGGACTCGACAACGAGCTCCAGCGGTCCGGGCTGAATGTTCCAGCGCAGCCCGAGCAGTTCGCGCCACATGGGGACGTCCTCGACGCGCGGGTCCCACAGGCTCGGGTGGTAGGGGAAGATCACCGAGTTCCAGGAGATCACCGCGTCGAAACGGGGGCGCAGCGCCTCGAAGCCCTGCATGCCGTCGAGCGGCGTGGTGACCTCCGGGATCTCCGTGTTGGTGCACACCACGAGAATGCGGCGGGAGCCCTTGGCCGGGCCGAACTGGCCGGAGTCGATCGCCGCGGTCAAGGTGAGCGCCCCGTAGAGGGTGGAAGCGACGAAAATCTGAGTCGACATCAGGCGGTGACCCGGATGTTCTGGGGGTTCTGCCGCTGGTTCGGCCGGCCCGGGCGCGCCTCCCAGGCCGCCCTGCGCCCGTTGTTGGGCAGGAGGCGTACGTCGGCACCCTCGGGCCGGGCCGCGGGGGCGGCGTCGCACACGGAGTTGATGAGCCCGGCCCGGCGCTCACCCATCTCCTCGAGGGTCTGCTCCAGCAGTCGCTGCGGCAGCCGGTCGAGCGCCTGGGCCACCCGGCTCTTCAGCAGGGCCCTGACGTCGTCCTCATAGGTGTCCGCGCGGTCCAGGTGGATGGCCATCATGGCGCAGTACGTCCGGATCACCTTGGGCATGATGTGGCGCCCCCACGGGTGGGCCGCCACCTCCTGGGCGACCTGGTCGAAGCACGGCATGAAGTCGAGCTGGCGCTCGTCGGGGATGCGGGTGAGGGACGTGGAGACGTCGCGGCGGTAGAAGATGCCGGCCAGGTCGACCGCCGCGTAGGACTGCGCGTAGAGGTGCAGACGCCAGGTCCACATCCGGTCCTCGGCCGTGCGCAGCTTCTCGTCGAAGAACAACAGCCCCCGCCGGGCGAGCAGTTCGCGATTGAAGATGCCGGCCCAGACGAGCGGATAGTCGACCATGGTCGACGCGTCCACCGGCATGATCGACTTGATGGGCGCCAGCAGGGTGTTGCGTACGGCCTGCGGCGAGCGCACGACCTCCCGCTTCTTGCCCACGACGCGGACGTGGTCGGTCCGGACGAAGTCGCAGCCGAGCTGCTCGATCGCCCCGACCAGTTGGTTCAGATAGCCGGGCGCGAACCAGTCGTCGCCGTCGAGGAAGGCGACGTATTTCCCCCTGGCCATCCGCAGACCGGCGTTCCGGGTCGACGAGATGCCCGAGTTCTGAGGGTTCTGGTAGAGCACCCCACCGGGGACCTTGCGGATCTCTCGCTGGAGGATCTCGAAGGTACCGTCGGTGGAGCAGTCGTCGACGACGATGAACTCGAAGTCGTGCCGGGCGTTGAACGTCAGGGACTTCAGTGTGGTGGTGCAGTAGTCGCGCACGTTGTACATCGGCACGATGACGGAAAGCATCACTGGCGGCGCCTCGACTCCAATACCTCGGTGCCGCCGGACGTGTTCCGGACGGCGGACATACAACACGAGCAGCGGGGTCGTACGCGACAACACTGTCCATGCTGAACTCCACCTGCCCCCCCGGGCAGGTCTGGCGCACCAAGCTCAACGCCATGACTGCACTCACTGAATGTTCACACCATCTTCTTGCCTTTGTCCAGGAACGATCTGATCACCCGTACCATCTGACTACTTTTGTTCGTAGTTTCAACCGACATTGATCTTGAGGTGTGACTCTGTCCACACCTCCGAGCCCGAATCGGCCGACGTTCCGCAATCCCTGACGGCCCGTCTATAGTGCTCGAGCACCTGTGTGATTCATTGCGGGCTCTGGCCCCCTCCCTCGCGATGACGCCCTGCGCAGGCTCCCCCCTCCGACGCGCACCGCCGCGCGCCCGGGCCGTTCAGGGCTTCTGGTGTCGCACCACCGTCACGCATCGACGCGGTACGGAACCGCCGTCGACCACATCGCGGTTCTGCACGACCGCCGGGCACCGAGGAATCGAGCGACATGAGCCCCGACACGATGAGTCCCGAAGCAGCGCCCTCTTCACACCGCAAAGGTCGCGCGCGCAAGGACCGCACCCGCAAACCGCGCCGGGCGCGCAGAATCATCGGCTACGGACTGCTCGTCCTGGTGCTCGTGGGGTGCGGCACGGGCTACTGGCTCTACAGCAGCCTCAACGGCAACATCCAGGGCGTCGACATCGACAAAGCGCTGGGCGACGACCGGCCCGAGAAGCTGCCCACCTCCGGGCAGAACATCCTGATCCTCGGTTCCGACTCACGCGCCGGGAAGAACGCCTCGCTGGGCACGGGCAACGTCTCCGGGGCGCGCTCCGACACCGCGCTGGTGATGCACATACCCGAGGGCCGCAAGAAGGCCGTCGCCGTCAGCATCCCCCGCGACACCCTGGTGACCCGGCCCGAGTGCACCACCTCGCACGGCTCCACGCTTGCGTCCGCAAAGCGCGTGATGTTCAACTCCGTGTACTCGGCGGCTGGTCCGGCCTGTGTGGTGAAGACCGTGGAGCAGATGTCCGGGGTGCGGATGGACCACTACATGGAGATCGACTTCGCGGGCTTCAAGGGCCTCGTGGACGCCATAGGCGGGGTGACGGTCACCGTCGACCAGGACATCCACGACAAGTCCAGCGGCCTGGACCTGACCGCCGGCACCCACGAGCTGAACGGCACCCAGTCCCTGCAGTTCGTCCGCACCCGGCACGGCATCGGCGACGGAAGCGACCTCGGCCGCATCGGACTCCAGCAGCAGTTCATGCTCGCCCTGCTCTCCGAGATCAAGAAGCAGGACCTGTTGGGCAGCCCCACCAAGGCGTACCGGATCGCCGACAACCTCACCGATTCGCTCACCACCGACTCCGGTCTTGCCTCCCTGACCAAGCTGGCCAAGTTCGGCCGCAGCATGAACGGCATCGACCCCGCCACCATGGAGACGATCATGCTGCCGGTGGCGTACGACAAGGTCGACCCCAACCGCGTGGTGGCCGCTGAACCCCAGGCGACGACGCTGTGGAAGGCGATCCGCACGGACTCGCAGATCCCCAAGTCCGCCAAGAAGTCGCCCGCGACGGGTGGATGAGCCGGGAATCCTCGACGGGGAAGGGCACGGGACCGCCGATGCCGCCGGCGCGATGTTCACACCGCCCGCCATGCCTCCAGCGCGAGACCCGGTTCGTCCTTGCGCCGCGTGAAGAACAGCTCCCCGCTCCCGGGCGAGAGGCTGGCTGCCACCACCCGGCCGTCCTCGTCCTCCGCCAGCGACACCCGTGCATCGGCGGGAAGTTGAGGCCCGGACTCGGTCCACCACGCACCCGCCGACTCCTCCTCGGTCGGATACGCGGCGAAGACGACGCGCCCACTCGCCGAGCGCTGGGCGAGCAACGTGCAGTCGTGGCCGTCGAGTTCGCAGCGGATGGCGGAGACGGGGCCGGGCCCCGCGCCGGCGAGCAGCGGCACCGGCTTGCCGCCGGGGCGCCAGGCACACAGGTCCCCGGACTCGTCGGTGAAGAAGAGGGTGGTGGACTCCGGGGAGGTGGCGAGGGCTCGGAGGGTGCCCGGGCGCACCGGCGTCTCCAGGGCCTCCTCCAGGACCGGCTGCGCGCCGGGCTCCTCCTGGCGCCAGTGCAGGATGCCGCCCGGGACGGCCGCGTACAGCTCGACGAGTCCGGACTCTCCCGTCACCGCCGCCAGGTCCTCCTGCACCTCACGTCCCTTGAGGTCGCGCCAGGGAGCCCAACCGCCCTTCTCCTTCTGGGCGCGCATGCTCACTCCGCCGCCCTCGTTGCGTACGAAGACATGGGCGCGCCCCTGCGCGTCCACCGCGACGGCGGGCGTGCCGGTCCGGCCGCCCGTCCTGTCGGGGTGCCCGATCGGGTTCCAGTCGAGGGCGGCGAGGCGCGGCCGGAAGTGCGTGGAGTGCACGAGGCCCGACTCGTCGCGGACCGTCGGGCGCCAGGACACGAGGTGGGCGTAGCCGTCCGGGCCCTGGCCCACGGCGAGCACGGGATGCAGACGTTGGTCGCCGCCCACGGTGCGCGGAGGGTCCCAGGGGCCGCCGGGGCCGCGCTCAGCCCGGCAGCGGACGGCGGCCTGAGACAGCAGGTAGACACTGAGCCTGCCGTCGCGGCCACGTATGAGCCAGTCGCCGTTCACCGGTTCACTTTAATCGGGGGCGGCCCCGTCGCCGAGGCCCTCCCCCAAGCTCTCGGCCTCGCTCGAGCGGGGGGACACCCGCCGCCCGCTCACAGGCGCTTGGCGCTGCGGAACAGCCCGGCGTAGAAGCCGTTGCCGTCGATGCGGGAGACACCGCCCTTGTCGCCGATCGTCGGGCCGTTCTGCTCCTTGCGGCTGGAGACGAAGACCTTGTGGCCCTCGGTGTCCAGGCCCAAATAGAGGGCGACGTGGTCGATGTGGTCGGCGGTGCGGTGGTCCATCTTGAAGAACAGCAGGTCGCCCGGCTGCAGCGTGTCGATGTTCGTCGGGCGGGTGTACCAGGGGGCGGGGCCATGGAGCTTGATGATGTCGACGCCGACCTTGGAGCGGGCCATGCCGTTGGCCGAGCGGGGCAGGCCGTCGCCGAGGGCGTCGGTGGCCATCAGCGGGTAGCGGGACCGGTAGCCCCACACCATCCGCATGAAGCCGGAGCAGTCCAGCGCGCGGTAGCGCTCCTTGCGCGCGTCCATCGTGGTCCCGTTGCGGAAGGTGTACGGGATGCCGAGGTAGTCGTAGAAGTCGTTCTGCTCCAGGCGATCCACGCCGTCCGCCTTGTACGGACCGAACACCGCGTCACCGGCGTACGGCACGCCCGCGGAGTCCTTCTTCACCGGCGCGCCCTGCACGTACTGGAAGGCGATCGCGAAGATGTCGTCCTCTTGGCTGCCGTAGTACTCCTTGAACCAGTCCTTGAACCACTGCTGGTTCTGGGCGCCCTTGGTCCAGGGTTCCGGCATGAGACGGACCCAGTCGTCGGTGACCACCTTGGTGCTGGTGTTGACGGGTTCGCTGAAGGTGCGGGACTGACCCTTGAGGGTGGCGGTGCGGGCGCCGTCGGTGAAGGTGGCGATCACCGCGCCCTTGGCGTCGCGCAGCACGGAACGCGCCGGGTCGTTCAGCCGCTCCCAGGTCTGTTTGCCGGTCGCCCTGACCGAGTTCTGCAGACCGTTGTCGGTGACCGTCTGGGCGGCCGGGACCTTCGCCTGTTCGTCCTTGCGCAGTTCGTACGTGAAGTAAGCGCTGCCCGCGAGCAGCGCGAGCACCGTCGCCGTGTGGACGACGGGGCGGCCTTTGCGCTTCGGCATGGTGAGGGCTCCTGGTGTACGTCGGGAACAGGCGGACTCAGGCGGAGGGCAGGGCGCCCAGCAGGATGCCGGCGGTCAGCACCACATAGGTGGCGAGGGTGACCGATCCGACGGACAGCAGCGTCGCGCCCTTGGGCTGGCGGACCAGCTGGTAGCCGATCAGGCCCGGGACGATGAACCCGAGCGTCTGGTTGGCGTACAGCAGCGGGAACTCCATCTGCAGCACGATGATCACGGTGGCCTGGATGAGCACGCCGCTGAGCACCACGGCCGCGAACAGCCGCTTGCCGTACAGGATCACGAAGCGCTGCATCAGCAGCGTGGCGAGGTACGTCAGGACGGTCACGCCGACCACCAGCGCGGCCCGCTGCAGGTCCTCGATGAGGGTGAGCGCGAGCCAGCCGGGCGTGATCATGCCGCCCGGCGACAGGTTGGTCGTCAGGTAGCACATCAGCGAGAACATCAACCCCAGGCCGATGCCGATCGCGGCGATCTCGGGGGTGAGGACGGAGGGGATCAACGCTGTTCTCCTGGGCTGTGCCACTGCTGGCTGTCGTCGGCGGAAGGCTGGGGAGGAATGCGGGGCTCGAACAGCCCCCTGGACGGGGCCTGTCCGAGCGAGGGACCGCTGTCCGGGTGCGCCTGCGGCGCGTCGGGGACGGGCTGGTCACCGCGGTACTGCTGCGTCCAGACGTGGTCCGGGTACGGCTGGCCGTACCCTGCCTGGCTCACCTGCTCCGGGTACGGGTCCGGGTTCGGGTACGGGTGCAGGGCGTCGCGCTGCACGGGGAGCTGCGGGACGTACGGCTGCTGCGCGTAGCGCGACTCGTACGCCTCCGAGTAACCCTGGTACGGGTCGATGCGGGGCGCGTACAGCTGCACGGTCTCGACGTGCTCGACCACGGCGGGCGCCGCCCCGGTGCGGCCGGCCGGGGCCGCGCCCACGGGCTCGTCATCGCTCTCGTCCGGCGGGAGTTCGGCGAGGTGCTCCAGCAGGATCTCGCCCTGGCCGTGGATGTTGCCGATCGCGACCAGCGATGAGTCCGGCCCGAGCTGCTCGAGCAGCCGGGCCATGAACTCCTCCGGGTCGCGCTTGTCGCCGCCGAGGTCGACGGCGCGCGAGCGGAACTCGGCGGGGATGGCGTCGATGGCGGATTTGGCCGGGTGGCCGATGACGAAGACGCGCTCGGGGTCGAGGTCGGGGATGATCTCGCCCATCTGTCCGTTGCGTTCGACGCGGTCGGGGCGGCAGTTGATGACCACGTTGAGCGGGCGGTGGATGGCGCCGAGGTCGAGCAGCTGGTTGATGTTCATTAGCGTCGATTCGGGGTCGTTGGCCGCGAAGACGTTGGCGAAGCGCACCTTCTTCCCCTCAGGCGTCAGATAGCGCTCGACGGAGAGGACACCGGGGTCCGGCGGGGCCTCGTACATGCCCTGCAGGGCCGTCTCCCGGTCGACGCCGAGGAGTTCGGCGACCGTCAGCGCGATGGCCACGTTCTCCTTGAAGGTGAACCAGCTGAAGCCGCGCAGCTCCTCGTCGCTGACCGTCTCCGGGTCGGCGTAGATGAGCCGGCAGTTCCGGGCGTCGGCCTCCTCCTGGAGGATGTCGAAGCGGTCTTTCTCGGCGGTGACGCAGATGCCGTCCTCCGGCATCGAGCGGCACAGCGAGCGCGCCACGTCGTCCAGGGTGGGGCCCATCTCGGCGAGGTGGTCCTCGCGGACGTTGCACAGCACGCCGATCGTGGAGCGGATCAGCTTGGACTGGTTGATCTCCTGCAGGGCAGGCATGACGGCCATGCACTCGATGACGAGCGCGTCCGGCTGGTACGCGGCGGCGCGCCGCACGATGCCGATCTGCTCGACCACGTTGGCGATGCCGAACTTGCGGTAGACCGGCTCCTCCGTGGCGTCGGGGTGGATGAACCGGGCCGCGGTGCCGGTGGTCTTGGCCACGGTCGTCAGCCCGCCGCCGCGCAGGGCGCCCGCGCACAGCCGGGTGATGGACGACTTGCCGCGGATGCCGTTGACCAGGACCCGGCTGGGTATCTGGTCCAGGTTGGTGAAGTGCCGCCGCTGCTCCACGATGCCCGCGACGAACAGGATCGCGCAGCACACCAACAGCACGGTGTAGAGGAAGAGCACGGGTGATCAGTTCCTTGTGTACTGCTGCGGCGCGGACGCCTGGGGCGGGGTGCGGCGGGGCTGCTGCCGGCGCTGGTCCTGCAGCTGCTGCCGGATGAGTTCCAGGGAGCGGGTTACCGCGCCGACCTCGTCGTGGTGCTGCGGGAACAGCACGGTCTTGCGGTCGCCGCCGGCCAGCGCCTCGGCCCGGTCGGCCAGCGAGCGCAGCGGCCGGGCCACCACGATGTGCAGCCAGCCCAGGCAGGCGACGGCCGCGGCGGCGCCGAGCAGTCCGGCGAGCACGGTGCGGTTCTGGGTGTCGTACTCGGGGATGGCAAGCCGGTTGGCGGGCTGCCAGCTGACCACGCTCCAGCCGAGGGACTCGGCGGGGCCGCTGCCGGCGAACGGGGCGGCGGCGGCGATCCGCACGCCGTGCTCGCGGTAGAGCACTCCGTTCGCGCGGGCCTTCTTGCCGAGCCGCTGGGCGCTGGCCGCGACCAGGTCCTTGAGGTGGTCGTCGGGCAGCCCCTGGAAGGCGAGGAAGCCGGTGTTGCCGCCGATGACCTTGCTGCGGTCGTCGACGAGGCGGACCACGCCCATACCCGGCCGGGTCAGCAGGGCGTTGAGGAACTCGACGCGGAACTCGCCGACCAGCTGTGCGCCGTCCCGGCCGGGGATGTCGGCGTTGGCGACGACGACGGGCTCCTTGCCGCCGCGGCCCAGCAGCCGGATCGGGGTGTCGGAGACCCGGTGGGAGCGGATCATCTTGGGGTCCTTGCCCTTCCGGGCCAGGATCTCGCCGGAGGAGTCGACGACGTAGAGGGAGCGGTAGCGCCGGTTCTCGTCGAGGGTGCGTTCCAGCACCTTCTCCATGGCCTCGGGTTCGGTGCGGTTGCCGATGAGGGAGCCGACCGACTCCAGGTCGGCGCTGCCCTCGTTGAGCGCGCGGCGCACCCGGTCGCTGAGCGTGTCGGTGCGTTCGCGCTGGTCGCTCACGAGCTGCTGCGGTACGACGGCCGTGCTGTCGGCACGGTTGATCAGCAGCATCAGCGGTGCCGACCAGGCCAGCAGCAGCACCGCGCAGACGGCGAGCAGGGCCCGGGTGCCGATCCGGCGCAGTCCGCGCGGGCGCGCCGTGGGGCCGGTGGCGTCGGCGCTCTCGCCGAGCAGCTGGCGGCGCAGCTGTTCCAGGGCGTGGCCGACGCGGCGCGCCTCGCCGTAGCCGGGGACGGTGACGGGCCGGGTCAGATCACCGCGGGTGAGTCGGCGGGACTCCAGGAACAGCCGGATCAGCGGGCGCTGCACGGTGCCCAGCAGCACCGCCACGGCGATGGCGCCGACGACGAGGAGCGCGCCACCCGCCAGCAGGCCGACCACCAGGGACTGGGTGCGGGTGGGGTCCTCGGCCACCTTGACCATGGCCACCACGGACAGGCCGAGGCCGGAGGCGGTGGTGACCTCCCCGGGGTCGGGTGCGGCCAGCGTGGCGTATCCGGCGACGGACCGGTCGCTCAGCACGTGCCCGCCGACCAGGCTGCCGCTGACGCCCTGGTAGCCGCTGGTGCCGGGCTCCTTGCTGCTGCGCGGGTCCTGTCGGGCCTTGCGGGCGGCGAGCTGGGCGAAGTCCTTCAGCTGCTTGCGGGAGAGCTTGATCTCCTTGCGGTCGGTGCTGGTGCGTACCTGCTCGGGCTCGGGAATGCCGTCGCTGCTGAGGATCGCGCCCTCGCGGTCGACCACTGCGATGGACCGGAACTGGCCGAGGCTGATGCCGGGGAACGTCAGGTTGTTGGAGGCCACGAGCAGCAGCTGCGGTTTGCCCGGCCAGGACAGCAGCGCGAAGGACAGCAGTCGCGCCTCGCCGTTCTTCAGCTGGACCATGCGCGGCGCGAGTCCGCCCTCGTCGCCGAGGGTGGAGGTGTTCACCGAGGTCAGCGGGACGGTCTCGCCGCGGGCCGCGACCAGCTTGCCGGTGCGGATCTCGACGACGGCGGTGCCCGTCCACTTCTGGTAGGTGCTGCCGAGCTTGTCGAGGACGGCGTCGCCGGAGACCGGCTGGCCGGCGCTGAACAGTGCGGCGGACCGAGTGAGGTCGGTGACGGACTCGTCGATGGAGGCACGCAGCGCGATGGCGCCGTCCTCCGCGAAGTGCTGCTGAGAGGTCTGCACCGCTTTCGGCACCCCGCCGTTGTCGACACGGCCCAGCACGAGTGCTGTGATACCGGCGAGCGACAGCAGCAGCACCGACAGGACCGCGATCGGCGGGCGGATGCCTCCGATCAGCGACATGTCGGCTCGTCGGCGGGCTCGGTGCTGCCGCGACGGGGGCGGTGACGCCAAGGGAGGGTCCTCTCAGGGCGTGCGGGTGATCGGTCCGCACGGGGAAGCCGGGACGGTTTTCGAATCTGTGTGCGTTATGGGCACAACTGTTGCCCAGGTGTACCCACAGCACTCAGATAGGTAAGAGCCCCATAAAGTTGCTCACTTACCCATGTGATCTGCGCAACATCCGCGTTTAGGCGGCTAGTTCTGGGCAGACGCGCACGTCATTCGGGCGACCGCCGTCAGGGCAGCGGAGTCGACGACAGGGCCTAGGGCAGCGGAGCCAGCGGCTTCAGACCGTCCTTGGCCGCGCCGCGGTTGTACAGGGTGCCCTCGGTGCGCTCGAAGGCGAGCCGCAGCCGGGCCCGCTGCCCGTCGGTGAGGTCGTTCTCGCCCCGGAGCGCGGCCGGCACGTCCAGCAGTCGGTAGTCCCGGGCGTCGTCGTCGGTGTAAGTGGCCTTGCCGCCGTCCGTGGCATTCTCGGCGTCCGGCGGGATCTGCAGCATCGTCGGCTCGAAGCGGGGCTGGACCTCCCAGTGGCCCTTGCCGTGCTCGGTGAACGTGAACCATCCGATCACGCCCTCCTCGGTCAGCCCCGTCGGCTGCTCGTGCCGGGCGATCTGGTTCCCCATGCCGTAGGCGACCCAGAGGCCGTCGACCTTCTCCATCGGCTGGACGACGTGCGCGTGGTGGCCGATGACGAGGTTGATGCCGGTGTGGTGGGCGAGCTGGCGGGCGAAGGAGAGCTGCGTGGCGGTGGCGCTCGGCTCATGCTCGTGGCCCCAGTGCAGGGAGAGGATCACCACCTCGGCGCCGGCCTTGCGGGCCCGCTGCTCGGCGGCCTTGATCCGGCCGAGGCTCTGCTGGTTGGCGACCCACGGCTTGCCCTTCGGCATCTGGTGCGGCTCGTTGAAGCCGTACGCGAACGATATCTGCGCGACCTTCACGCCCTTGACGTTCATGATCAGCGGGGTGAGCGCCTCCTTCTGGGTGCGGAAGGAGCCCGTGTGCTTCACGCCGGCGGCGTCCAGCGCGTCCAGGGTGCGCTTCACGCCGGCGTAACCGTGGTCGAGCGTGTGGTTGGAGGCGGTGGAGCAGGTGTCGTAGCCGAGGTCCTTGATGGTCTTCGCGGTCTGCGGGGGCACCTGGAAGTCCGGGAACCCCTCGAACGGGCCCTTCTCGGTGCCCATCACCGGCTCGAAGTGGCAGATCGCCAGGTCGGCCTTGCTGATCAGCGGCTTGATCCCGGCCATCATCGGCCCGAAGTCCAGCCCGGCCACGCCCTTGCCGGTGCGCTTGGCGTCCTTGCGCGCCTGGTCGACCAGCTCGGGATGCATCAGGATGTCCCCGGCCGCCGCGACGGTGAAGGAACGCCCGCCGCCCTGGTCGCCCCCGTCGTCCGAGACAAGGCCACAGCCGGTGACGGCGGCGACGAGGAGGAGCGGGATCAGCAGGGTCAGCAGGGTGCGGCTACGGCATTTGTTCACCGAGATATCTTGATACAACCATGAGAACCACTCGCCCACGCATCATAACGATCGCGACAATTCTGCTGGTTGTCGCTGGTCTGGCCGGCGGGCTGACCGCTGTGCTCCGCGCCACTCGCGACGGGGGTGAGGCCGCTCCCGGCCCCCGTTCCGGCGCGGGTGCCCCGCAGGTCGACCTGGCGCGCGAGGTCGAGGACTACACCAGCCGCTTCGGCCCGGACCACGGCTACCGGCAGCCCGGCCGAGCGGACCGTACGGCCATCGCCGAGGCCGTCGGCCTGCTCGTAGACGGCCACCGCGAGCAAGCGAAACGATTGCTTTCTCAACGCGACTTCACGGTACGCACCGTCTTCGACCGGGTCTCCAAGCACCGCTACACCGAAGTGGCCGACCGCACCGACGACGCCGTGACGCCGCGCGGCTGGGGCCGGGTCTATATGGACCTGGACCACCATCCGCGCTGGTCGGTCCAGATACCGCACCCGGTCGCCGACCACGGCACCGAGCAGCTGGGCGTCCGGGTTCTGCGCGACTCCCCCGGCGGCGTTCTCGTGATCGCGGGAGCACATCGCAAAGCCGGACGCGGGAACTCCGCGGACATGGCGCACCGCCGGGACACCGTCTTCTACGCCGTCTGCGCCGAGTTGGTCCGCCGTGGGATGCCCGGGGTCCAGCTGCACGGCATGGCCGCCTCCTCCGCCCCCGGCTACGACGTGGTCGCCTCCACCGGTGCCGGATCGGCGGGCCGCGCGGACGGCCGGAGTCTGGCCGACGCCCTGCGCACGCACGGCTTCCACGTGTGCCGGGCCTGGGTGCGGAACTGCCCGCTGGAGGGCGAGGAGAACATGGAGGGCCGGGCCGCCGACGCCGCACACGTGCCGTTCCTGCACGTCGAGTTCGCCCCCGAGGTGCGCGTCGACGGACCGCCCGCCGAGCGCGCGGCCACCGCCGTCAGCGAGATCACACGCCGCTGGGCGACCGCCCCTGTGACAACCTGAGGGCATGGCGGACGACGCGGACGGCCGAGACACCCCGGGCGGCACGGCCCCGGTCATTCCCCTGCCACTACTCGTCGTGGACGGCGCGAACGTCGTCGGGTCCGTGCCCGACGGCTGGTGGCGCGACCGCCGCGCCGCCGCCGAACGCCTGCGGGACCGGCTGGTGCCGTTCGCGCGGTCCGGAGCGGGAGGCCTGGCCGGGCCGCTGGAGCTGATCCTGGTGGTCGAGGGCGCGGCCCGGGGCGCGGCCCCCGTGCCCGGGGTGCGCGTGGAGGAGGCGCCCGGCAGCGGCGACGACCTCATCGTGGAACTCACGGCGGCGGCCGGCGACCGCCCCTGCCTGGTCGTGACGGCCGACCGGGAGCTGCGGCGCCGGGTGGCGGAACTGGGCGCCCAGGTCACCGGCCCGCGCGCCGTACTGGGCTGACCGGAGCAGCCCGAGCTCCGCAGAGCCCGTGTCTGAACCCCGGCCGGGATTCAGACACAGGCTCTCACTCCCCCGGCACCCGGGCGTACAGCACCGCCCCGTCGACCCTCCCCACCTCCTCGTAGCGTGCCGCCAGCAGGCGGCGCAGGCTCGGAACGCGGTCGGAGGCGTATGGCTTGCCGCGGGAGTCGTCCACGACCAGGGCGGGGGTGTGCGCGCTCATCTCCTGCCGGAACACCGGCCAGGCGCCCCCGACGGCGTACTTCTCGCCGACCTGCGGGCCGTCGCGCCCACCGCTGTAGTTGGTGAGCAGACCGGCGGTGAGATAGCGGGTGGCGGGGGTGCGTCCGGCCAGCCAGTACGTCTCCGGGTGTATGCCCCACACCAGGACCCGGTCGGCGGGTGTGGTGCGTTGTCCGAGGGCCGCCGCGAGACGCTGCGCGTGGGCCAGTTCGGGCCGCGGTGCGAGCAGCCCCCAGGCAAGGAACAGGGTGCAGCAGCACGCCGAGGTGAGCAGCGCGGTCACCAACCGCTCGCGAGGCAGGATCTGCAGCGCGGCCGTCGCCAGCAAGGCGACCGGCGGGATGAGCTGCAGGTAGTAGTGGCCGAAGAAGTGGAAGCCGAGCAACACGGCCACCGCGGACGAGGCCAGCCAGAGCCACAGCTCCGCCGATCCCGTGCGGGCGATGCGCAGCACCCGTACGACCGGAGGGATGAGCCCCGCGCAGGCCACCGCCAGGATCCCAGTGTTGACCAACCCTCGTACCAGGACGTGGAGTTCGGAGCCGGTGAAGGAGGCGTACGCGCTCGAACCGGTGACCGTCCAGAACAGGAACCCCGCCGGGTCGGTGACCAGCGCCGCGCTCAGTACGGGAACGGTCAGCCCAACTCCCAGCCGGACCAGGGCGCTTCGGGGCGCCGCCGCGGACCGCCACAGCAGCCACACCACCGGGACCAGCACCGCCCCACCCGTCTGTTTCGCCAGCAGCGCGCCCGCGACGGCGAGCCCTGCCGCACCCCAGCGGCGCCGGTCGGCGCACCACATCGCCGCGGCCGTGCACGGCAACATGAAGACCTCGAAGGTCGCGGCCTGCGCGTCCTCGGGGTTGAGCCCGATGGAGGCCAGCAGATACAGCACGCCCGCCGTACGCCCGGCCGCCGCGCCCCAGCGGCGCCGGGCCAGGGACGCCAGCAGCACGGCGGTCGACAGCTGGGCCACCACCGCGAGGACCCGTACCGAGGTGAGCGAGCCGGAGCCGCACACCGCGAACGCCGCCTCGTACAGCCACGGCACAAGCGGTGGCTTGCGGTCCACGACCGTCTCGTACAGCTCTCCCCCGTTCGCCAGCAGCCGCGCCTGTACGGCGAGATAGCCCTCGTCCGGGTTCCACAGCGGTCGCACGAAGGAGGGGGCACGGGTGAGACAGACCAGCACCGCGAGGACGGGCAGCAGCCGTATCCAGTAGCCGCGGCCCGATCCTCGCGACTCGGCTACGGAACGTGGTGATCCCAGGAGCTCGGCGAGCATACGGTGCACGCTATCCGGCCCCGCAGTTTCGGCCGAAGCGGGACATACGGGGCCGGAGCATCAACCGGGCCGATTACTCGGCGTCCCGGCCCGGCGGCTTCAGTACCTGGCCCACCGTCGTCTCCTGTTGACGGCCCAGCCGGCTGTGCGAACGCCCGTACAGGAAGTAGACGACGAAGCCGATCACCATCCAGATGACAAACCGGAGCCAGGTCTCGGCGGGCAGGTTCAGCATCAGCCACAGCGTGGCGAGGACGGACACGATCGGGAGGAACGGCACCCACGGTGTGCGGAAGGAGCGGTGCAGGTCGGGGCGGGTGCGCCGGAGGATGACCACGCCGATGGCGACGACGACGAAGGCGAAGAGCGTGCCGATGTTCACCAGTTCGGCGAGTTCGCTGAGGCTGGTGAAGCCCGCGAGGATCGCGATCACCACACCGAGCAGGATGGTCGGCCGGTGGGGGGTCTTGAAGCGGGGGTGGACGCGTGAGAAGAAGCGCGGCAGCAGTCCGTCACGGCTCATCGCGAAGAACACCCGGGTCTGGCCGAGGAGCAGGATCATGCAGACGGTGGTCAGGCCGACGGCGGCGCCGAAGCTGATCACGCCCGCGTACCAGGGATGCCCGATGGCCTTGAAGGCATCGGCGAGCGGAGCGTCCACGGACAGCTCGCTGTAGTGCTGCATACCGGTCACCACGATCGCCACGGCGACGTACAGCACGGTGCAGATGAACAGCGAGCCGAGGATGCCGCGCGGCATGTCCCGCTGCGGGTTCTTGGTCTCCTCGGCGGCGGTGGCCACGACGTCGAAGCCGATGAAGGCGAAGAAGACCACGGAGGCGGCGGTGAAGATGCCCATCACACCGTAGTTGGACGGTGCCCAGCCGAACATCAACTGGATGAGCGGCGCCTTGAGGGTGCCGGCCGCCTCGACCGCGTGGGCCTTCGGGATGAACGGCTTGTAGTTGGAGGAATTGACGAAGAAGGCACCCGCGATGATCACAATGAGGACGACGGTGACCTTGATGGCGACGACGACCTCGGTGACGCGCGCGGACAGCTTCATGCCGAGCACGAGGATGACGGTGAGCACCAGCACCAGGGCCGCGGCCAGGATGTCGAAGCCGAACCCCGTGGCACCCTCCCGGCCGCTGAGCGACGCCGGCATGTGCCAGCCTGCGTTGTCCAGGAGCGAGCGGATGTAGCCGGACCAGCCGACGGCGACCACCGCCGTGCCGAGCGCGAACTCCAGGACCAGGTCCCAGCCGATGGTCCAGGCGGGCAGTTCGCCGAGAGAGGCGTACGAGAACGTGTACGCGGATCCGGCCACCGGGACCGTGGAGGCGAACTCCGCGTAGCAGAGCGCCGCGAGGGCGCAGACGACGCCGGCCACGACGAAGGCCAGGGAGACCGCCGGGCCCGCGTTCTCCTTGGCGACCTTTCCGGTGAGGACGAAGATGCCGGTGCCGATGATGACACCGACGCCGAAGACGGTGAGATCCAGAGCGGACAGCGACTTCTTGAGTGCGTGCTCCGGCTCCTCAGTGTCCAAGATCGACTGTTCGACCTTCTTCGTTCTGAAGAGGGTGCTGCTCACGACCGTACCTCCCGCGCTCGTCGTCCTCGACATGATCGAGGGGGCTCGTGCTGCGTATGCCCCGAGATGAGTTGATTCACGCGAAAGGGCCGGTTTCACCACCCGTACAGGGTGCGGAAACCGGCCCATCGGACCCGAGGAGTACGTCAGTCGCGCGCGGGTTCCACCGAGTCCACGGCCTGCGCCGTCGTGCGGTCGAAGCGCCCGTCGAGCTTGGCGACGAGGCCGGTGACCTGGCGGGCGATGTCCGGCGCGGTCAGACCGATCTCCGCCATGACCTCCTTGCGGGAGGCGTGGTCGAGGAAGCGCGGCGGGATGCCGAAGTCGCGCAGCGGGATGTCGACGCCCGCGTCGCGCAGGGCCTGCGCGATCGTCGAACCGACGCCGCCGACACGGGAGTTGTCCTCGACGGTGACGACCACCCGGTGCTGCTCGGCGAGCGGGGCCATCGCCTCGTCCACCGGCTTGACCCAGCGCGGGTCGACGACGGTCGTGGAGATGCCCTGCTTGTCCAGGAGGTCGGCGATCTCCAGGCACATCGGGGCGAGCGCGCCGACGGAGACGAGCAGCACGTCGGGCACGTTGGAGCCCGGGGCGCGCAGCACGTCCATGCCGCCGATCCGGCCCACGGCGGGCACGGCCGGGCCGACCGCGCCCTTGGAGAAGCGGACCACGGTCGGCGCGTCCTTCACCTCGACGGCCTCGCGCAGCTGGGCGCGGACCTGGTCAGCGTCGCGCGGCGCGGCAAGCCTGAGGCCCGGCACGACCTGAAGGATCGACATGTCCCACATGCCGTTGTGCGAAGCGCCGTCGGTGCCGGTGACGCCCGCCCGGTCCAGCACGAAGGTGACACCGCACTTGTGCAGGGCCACGTCCATCAGCACCTGGTCGAAGGCGCGGTTGAGGAAGGTCGCGTAGACGGCGAAGACGGGGTGCAGTCCGCCGGTGGCGAGGCCCGCCGCGGAGACGGCGCCGTGCTGCTCGGCGATACCGACGTCGTAGATGCGGTTCGGGAAGGCGTCCGCGAACTTCTTCAGGCCGACCGGCTGCAGCATCGCCGCCGTGATCGCGACGATGTCCTTGCGCTCCTTGCCGAGCTCGACCATCTCGTCGCCGAAGACGGAGGTCCAGTCGGCGCCCGAGGCCTTGATGGGCAGGCCCGTGTCGGGGTGAATGGGGCCGATGCCGTGGAAGCGGTCCGCCTCGTCCTGCAGGGCGGGCTGGTAGCCACGGCCCTTCTCGGTGAGGCAGTGCACGATCACCGGGCCGCCGAAGCGTTTGGCGCGGGCGAGCGCCGACTCCAGGGCCTCGATGTCGTGGCCGTCGATCGGGCCGACGTACTTCAGGCCCAGGTCCTCGAACATGCCCTGCGGGGCGATGAAGTCCTTCAGGCCCTTCTTGGCGCCGTGCAGGGTCTCGTAGAGGGGCCTGCCGACGACCGGGGTGCGCTCCAGGAGGTCCTTGCCGCGGGCCAGGAAGCGCTCGTAGCCGTCCGTGGTGCGCAGGGTCGCCAGGTGGTTGGCGAGGCCGCCGATGGTGGGGGCGTACGAACGCTCGTTGTCGTTGACGACGATGACCAGGGGGCGGTCCTTGGCGTCGGCGATGTTGTTGAGCGCCTCCCAGGCCATGCCGCCGGTGAGGGCGCCGTCACCGATGACGGCGACGACGTGGTCGCTCCGGCCGCGCACCTGGTTGGCCTTCGCGAGGCCGTCGGCCCAGCCGAGGACCGTGGAGGCGTGCGAGTTCTCGATGACGTCGTGCTCGGACTCGGCCTGCGACGGGTAGCCGGACAGGCCGCCCTTCATCTTCAGCTTCGAGAAGTCCTGACGGCCTGTGAGCAGCTTGTGGACGTAGGACTGGTGGCCCGTGTCCCACAGCACCTTGTCCTTGGGTGACTCGAAGACGCGGTGCAGGGCGATGGTGAGCTCCACGACACCGAGGTTGGGGCCGAGGTGGCCGCCTGTCTTGGAGACCGCTTCGACGAGGAAGGTCCTGATCTCGCCGGCCAGCTGGTCCAGCTGCTCCAGGCTGAGCCGGTCCAGATCGCGCGGTCCCCTGATGCGGGTCAGCAGCGGCACCCGTGCCTCCTTGCAATAGAGCTGTTCGAGCTTTGCCGGGTCTGCCGAGTCTAATGTTCCGCCTTTCACGGCGACGTCCGGGCTCCGCCTTGTACGTCGCGCGTTCGACCGTAAATCATCCATACGCACGTTCCCTCCACGGCCGTACCCACCCCCCGTTCACGGACGGGGAAGGCCCCGGGTGCGGACATGGAAGTGCCCGGTACCGCCATTGGTACCGGGCACTTCGTCCAGGGCCGGAAGGGGCCGGACCGCTAGGCGCGGCCTGCCGTCTTCTGGGTCTTACGGGTGACGGCGTCGATGACGACCGTGGCGAGAAGCACACCACCGGTGATCATGTACTGGACCGGAGAGGCGATGCCCTCCAGGGCGAGGCCGTACTGGATCGAGACGATCACGAGGACACCGAGCAGCGCGTTCCAGGTGCGGCCACGGCCACCGAAGAGGCTGGTGCCGCCGATGACGGCCGCCGCGATGGCGTTCATCAGGAGGTCACCGGCGCCCGCACCCTGGTTGGCGGAGGCGATCTTCGAGGCGATGAACAGACCACCGATCGCGGCGAAGGTACCGGAGATCGCGAAGACCGAGATCCGGACCATCTCCACGTTTATGCCCGCACGCCGGGAGGCCTCGACGCTGCCGCCGAGCGCGAAGATCTTGCGCCCGTACGAGGTACGGCGCAGCAGGAAGTCCGTGAGCAGCAGCACCGCGATGAAGATCACCACGGCCAGCGGCAGACCCTTGTACTGGTTGTAGACGATCGCCACGGCGAAGGCGAGGATCGCCAGGAGCACAGTTCGCGCGATGGTCTCGCCCAGCGGCGCCGACGGCACACCGGCGGCCTCGCGGCGGCGGTTGCCGAAGTACGAGGTGAGGAAGTACACCGCGGTCACGACGATCGCGAGCGCGTAGGCGGCGGCCACATCGGTGAAGTAGTAGCTGGTCAGCTTGGCGACGACGCCTTCGCTGTCCAGGTTGATGGTGCCGTTGCTGCCGAGGATCTGGAGCATGAAGCCGTTCCAGAACAGCAGACCCGCCAGCGTGACGGCGAAGGCCGGCACACCGATGCGCGCGAACACAAAGCCGTGGATCGCGCCGGCGGCCGTGCCGGTGAGGATGGCCAGCACGAAGGCCAGCCACTCGTTCATGCCGTGCGTGACATTCAGCACCGCGAAGGCGGCGCCCGCGACACCGGAGACCGAACCGACCGACAGGTCGATCTCGCCGAGCAGCAGCACGAAGACGATGCCGACGGCGATCATGCCCGTGCCGACCATGGCGACGGAGATGTCGGACAGGTTGCCCGCGGTGAGGAAGTTCGAGTTCAGGCTGGCGAAGATCGCCCAGATGATGATCAGGCCGATGACGACGGGAATGGAGCCCAGGTCGCCGGACTTCATCTTCCGCTTGAACTCGGTGACATAGCCCTTGAGGCCCTCTTCGCGGACCAGCAGCCGGGGGTCGACCGCGGTGACCGCGTCGTGCGCCGCCTCGGGGTTCTCCACGACGTGCTCGTCGGGGGTGGCGGAGGTCTTGTCGATGCTCACTTCTGAGCCTCCCCATTGCTGCGCGCCGCACGACGGGTCACGGCGTTCTCCGTGGCGCCCGTGATGGCGGAGATGATCTCTTCCTGGGAGGTCGACTTGACCTCGAAGACGCCGTTGTTGCGCCCGAGGCGCAGGACGGCGACCTTGTCGGCCACTGCCTTCACATCGGCCATGTTGTGGCTGATGAGGATGACCGCGTGACCGCGCTCGCGCAGCCGCTCGACCAGGTCCAGGACCTGGGCGGTCTGCTCGACACCGAGGGCCGCGGTCGGCTCGTCGAGGATGACGAGCTTGGGCTCGCCGAGCATCGAACGGGCGATCGCCACCGTCTGGCGCTGACCGCCGGAGAGCGAGGCGATCGGGATACGGACGCTGGGGATGCGGATGGACAGCGTGTCCAGCAGCTCGCGGGAGCGGCGCTCCATCTCGACCTCGTCCAGGACACCGCGCTTCTTCAGCTCGCGGCCCAGGTAGAGGTTGCCGACGACGTCGATGTTGTCGCACAGCGCGAGGTCCTGGTAGACGGTCGCGATGCCCAGCGCCTGCGCGTCGTGCGGCTTGTTGATCTGGACGGACTTGCCGTCCCACTCGATGGCGCCTTCATCGATGGGGTGCACGCCGGCGATCGTCTTGACCAGCGTGGACTTTCCGGCGCCGTTGTCGCCCACCAGGGCGACCACTTCACCGGCGTGGACCTCAAGCTCTACGTCGGTGAGCGCCTGGACGGCACCGAATCGCTTGGAGACCCCGCGCAACGCCAGGACAGGCGTAGCGGACACGTGAACCATCTCCTTCGCCGCCTGACCCGGCGGGAGGTTGTGCAGAAGTTTGTGGAGGGGGGTTGTTCCGTCCGGCGCCCCGCCTAGCTTGCGGGGCTGTTGATGCGGGGCGCCGGAGGGGCTCAGTACGCAAGTCCCGTACGGGAATTCAAGAACGAATTCCCGTACGTGGATAGAGACTTGCGGTGGCTTACTTCAGACCGATCTTGTCGCAGTCGGCCTTGTACGCGGCGGTGCAGATGTCGCTGACCGTGTAGACGCCGTCCTTGATGACGGTGTCCTTGATGTTGTCCTTGGTCAGCGAGGTGACCGCGACGAGCACCGACGGGACGGCCTTGGTGGTCGGGCTGTCGACCTTGTCCTTGGCGATCGAGTCGAGCGACTTGCCCTGGGCGAGCGCGACGGCCATCTCGGCGGCGGCGTCGGCCTCCGGGGCGTACGGCTTGTAGACGCTCATGTACTGGGTACCGGCGACGATGCGCTGCACACCCGCGAGTTCGGCGTCCTGGCCGGTGACCGGGACGGAGATGCCCGCGGCCTTCAGGGCGGTGATGATACCGCCGGCCATGCCGTCGTTGGCGGAGTAGACGCCAACGATGTTCTTCTTGCCGATAGCCGAGATGGCGCCCTCCATGTTGGAGTTGGCGTTCTCCGGCTTCCACTCCTTGGTGTCGTACTCCTTGCCGACGTTCACCTTGCCGTCGAGCACCTCGTGGGCGCCGGCCTTGAACTGAGCGGCGTTCGGGTCGGTGACCGACCCGTTCATCATGACGATCTTGCCGTCCTTGGCCTTGGAGCCAAGAGCCTTGAGGAGGGCCTCGCCCTGCGTCTTGCCGACGGTCTTGTTGTCGAACGAGGTGTAGGCGTCGATCGGGCCCTGCGCGAGACGGTCGTAGGCCACGACAGGGATGCCCGCGTCCTTGGCCTTCTGGACCGAGTTCTTGATGGCGGCAGCGTCCACAGCGTCCACGATCAGCACGTCCACCTTGTTGGTGATCATCGTGTCGACCTGCTGGTTCTGCGTGCTGGCGTCCTGCTTGGCGTTGGCGTAGACGACCTCGCCCTTGTTGTTCGTCAGCTCCTTGATCTTCTTCTCGATCAGGACCTTGTCGAACTTCTCGTAACGCGCGGTCTGGTTCTCGGGAAGGAGCAGACCGACCTTGATCGCGTCGCCCTTCTTGGCAGAGCTGGAGCTGTCGCTCTTGTCACCGGACTCCTTGGCACTGCCACAGGCGGCCAGCGAGACGGCCATCGCACCAGCGGCAACGGCAACGGCGGCACGACGCATACGCGTGTTCACTTCAGAAACCTCCCTGACGAGGCCGCGTCGTTGCGGCCGAGGTGGCTGGAAGTCAACTCGGCCACACGTGCGACGTCAAGAAGTAAATACTTAACGAGATGGCAACGGTGCCATGCGTTCTCTAAGTGAAGGCAGGGGCGGCAGCAGACAGCGATCCGTCCAAAAGGGTCGAATCGCCCATCTCGCTGAGCGCGAGGGCGAGCGCGCCTAGAACCTCCGCGCGGCCCCCAAGTGCCCCTGGCAACACCGAGAGTTGACGTGCGGCACTGGGGATCGCGTAGCGGCCGACCGACTCCCTGATGGGCCCGAGAACCAGTTCCCCGGCCTCGGCGAGATCGCCGCCGAGGACCACCCGGCTCGGGTTCAGCAAATTGCAGAGATTCGCGACTCCGCTGCCGATATGACGACCGACGTCGGCGATCACCCGACGACAGCCCGGATCCCCGTCCCGCGCCAGCCTGACCACGCCGTCCATGGTCAGATCGGTGCCGTGGCTGGATTGAAGGAGCGGCAGCACATAGCGCGCCGCGGCAAAGGTCTCCAGACAACCCCGGTTGCCACAGCGGCAGACGGGGCCGGATTCATCAAGGGTGATATGGCCGATTTCTCCCGCGGTGCCGCCGGGCCCGCGGTAGATCTTGCCGTCGATCACCAGACCCGCGCCGACACCGCTGGCGACCTTGATGTACGCCAGGTCCTTGACCCCGCGCCCACTCCCCCAGACCATCTCGCCGAGCGCGCCCAGGTTGGCGTCGTTGTCCACGTGCACGGGCACGCCGAGCCGCCCCCGCAGCTCCTCGGCGGGCTTCGCGCCGGTCCAGCCCGGCAGGATGGCGGTGGACCCGAGGGTCCCCGACTCCACGTCGATCGGGCCGGGCACGCCGAGCCCCACACCCGCGATCTTGGACCGGTCGACCCCGGTCGCCGCGATCAGGCGGCTGACCAGCTCTTCAGCCCGGTCGAAGCCCTGCGCGGCGGAGGCGTCCACATCCAGCGGCTCGGACTCCTCGGCCAGCACCTGGTGGGCGAGGTTCCCGACCGCGACGCGCAAATGCGTGTGCCCGAAGTCGACACCGATGACGATGCCGGCGTCGCCGCTCAGACTGACGCTACGGGCCCTGCGGCCGCCCGCCGAAGTGGGTGTGACCTCGACCGTTCCGCCGTCCTTGAGCTCTCGGACGATATTGGAAACGGTCGCGGCGGACAGGCCCGTCGTCCTCGCGATCTCCGCCTGCGTGAGCGAACCGGCAAGGCGCACCGCACGTACGACGCGCTCCAGATTGGCTCGGTGCAGCGACGACTGCGACCCCGGAGTCTCCACGACGACCTCCCGCGTACGAGGCCGCCACGATGAGGCCCCGCCTATGTCCAACTAGTGAACTCTAAGCTGAGCTGTTTGGGTTAGCTCCCGTCAAGAGGTTGAGCTGGATCGAGCGCGGATGAGCACACACGTACGGATCGAATCCCGGGCGTGGACCGGCACGCTCCGTTGCCGGAGCCCGCGGGTCCGCCACAGCCCAGCCCCGGACCGCGCGTCCCTACCGGCAGAGGGCCACCTCGCCACCTGTGACCTTGGTCATACATGGATCAGTTACAAGTCGTCGACTTCTCGGCCCGTGAATGATCAAGGCCGCCGTCTCGACCGTTCACCCCTCGTCGCGCTCCCGACCGCCCCCTACGACATGACGGTCACAGGTCGCGGCCACGCGCCCTCGCGTCACGCGGGAGGAGGTGCGGATGCGGGTGCGGCGACGGACACCCACGCCGAGCGTGCGCGATCACGCACGTCGACCCCGGCGACGACATCGGCAGGCCCGGCGAGGCCGCACCGACGACAGAGGAAGCAATCCCGAGTGCCACACCGCCGCACCGGGCCCAGACCGACGGGCGATGCGGAGAACCGCTGAGGGGTGCGCGATGGCGGGTGGGCGGGCCTGGCCCCGTTCGTACCGGGACCTGTGGCCACCCCGCGAGTCGAGGACGCGGCGTGCGAGGGCCGGTGCTGCCGCGCGGTGAATACCGCGTCCACTGAGGCGCCAAAAGGGTGGACAGGCGGCTGCCCCGGAGAGCGGGAGCGTGATCCGGATACCGCGTCCCCGGGTCGTACCGCTGTCCGCCCGGCCGCCGTTGTGCACAGCGGCGGCCGAGCGGTACCCGGCCCGGAAGGGCGGGTCGGGGCCCTACTTGAGCGTCGCCGAGGTGAGCCCCGCCTGGACCTGGCGCTGGAAGGAGAGGTACACGACGAGCATGGGGATCATCGCGATCGTCACGCCCGCGAAGAGGACGGGGAGGTCGGTGGCGTACCCCTGCTGTTGCTGGAGCTGGATGAGGCCCTGGGTGAGAACGTAGCGTTCCGGATCCGAACTGTTCTGTGGCTGCATCAGAACGGACGGCAGGATGTACTGATTCCACTGGCCCAGCACATTGAAGATGCCGACGCTCAGCAGGCCGGGCTTGGCCATCGGGAGCATGACCTGGAAGAACGCCCGGGTGTGCGACGCGCCGTCGAGCACGGCCGCCTCGAAGACCGCGGTGGGCAGCGTGCGGAAGAACGCGTGCATGAAGAACACGGTGAACGGCATCGAGTAGGCGACGTACACCAGGATCAGACCCTGGTACGTGTTCAACATGTCGAGGCGTTTGACCATGAAGAACAGCGGGACGAGGGCGAGGAAGACCGGGAACATCGCCCCGCCGACGAAGAAGTAGTAGATGAGCCGGTTGCCCGGAAACTCGTAGCGGGCCAGCACGTACGCCGCCATCGAGCCGAAGAGCATGGTCAGCGGGACCGAGAACACCAGCACGATGAGGGTGTTCGCGAAGTAGTCGCCGATGCCCTTGTTCCAGGCCCTGCTGAAGACGTCCAGCTGCCAGTTCGAGGGCCAGCCCAGGGCCGAGCCGCCGATCTGCGCATCGGTCTTGAAGGAGCTCAGGATCAGCCACAGCAGCGGCAGGATGATCAGCACGGCCCACAGGATGAGGAATCCGTGCGAGAAAACGTTGAGGGTGAGTCCCTCGCTGCGCCGGTCGCCGGGGCGCGGCGGTGCCTTCTTGACCGCTCGTTGCGGGGGTACGCCGTCGCCGGCGACCTTCGTCGGCTCGGTGATGGGTGCGCTCATGGTCGTCTGTCTCCCGCTCAGAACTCGATGCGCTCGCGGCGGGTGGCGCGCAGCGTGACGACGGACAGGATGAGGGTGAGGAGGAGCATGATGACGCCCATGGCGCAGGCGTAGCCGCTCTTTCCGTAGTAGAGGAAGTTGCGCATCATGACGTTCGCCATGACCTCGCTGTGGTGGTCGGGTCCGCCTCCGTACCCGGTTCCCTGGGTCATGGTCGAGACGAGCACGAACATGTCCATCGCGATGATGCCGAGATAGACCCAGGCGGTCTGCACGGTGTCCCACAGCAGCGGCAGCGTGACGCGGAAGAACGTGTGGGTGCGGCTCGCGCCGTCGAGCAGGGCGGCCTCGTAGATGTCCCTCGGGATGGACTGCATGGCGGCGGAGAACAGCACCAGATAGAAGCCGACGCCGTGCCAGACGACCACCGCCATCAGGCACCAGAGCACCAGATTGGGCTCGTTCATCCACTCGATGGGATTGTTCGCGTCGACCAGGCCCAGCTTGATCAGCAGGCCGTTGAGCAGACCGCCGCTGTCACTGCGGTAGAGCGCTCCGAAGAGCACCGCGACGATCGCGAGCGACAGGACCTGCGGGAAGAAGTAGACGATCTTGTAGAAGCGGGATCCCGCGACGCCCGACACACCGCCGGCGCCGCCCCGCCCGCCCGCATTCACCATGAAGGCGAAGAAGAGGGCGAGCAGGATGGTGATCACCGGGATGAACACCAGGAACAGGATGTTGTGCCAGATCGCCTTCAGGAATACATCGTCCTGGAACAGCGCCTTGTAATTGTCCAGGCCGACGAAACTGAACGTCTGCGACTGGCCCTGCCAGTCGGTGAACGAGTAGCCGATGGTCTGTATGTACGGCCAGATCACGAAGATCAGATACAGCGCCAAAGGTGCGAGGAGAAACCCCGCGACGAACCGGTACTGCCCTTTTCGCATGGCATCCTGCCCCTGGTGTTCCGGGTGTGCGAACCCTGATGTTCCGGGTGTGCGTGATCAGTCGCGGTGGTTCTTCTTGGACGCCGGGTCCTTGGCCGCCTTGTCGACGGCCGCCTGGGCCCGCTTCAGCCATTCCTTCGGCTGAATTCGCTTGGACATCAGCTCGTTGGACGCGTTCTGAATGGAGACGTCCATCTCGCTGTACCAGTTGGGGTACAGGTAGTTGAAGGTATTGTCGCCCGCCGCCTTGGAGGCCTCAACCGTCGACTGCGTACCGGGGCGCAGCGTGACGCCGTCACTCACGCCGTCCTTGAGGATGGTGAGCGAGTTGGCCTTCTGCGCGAAGAGCGTCGACCACTCCTTGGAGAGCATGGAGCGCATGAACTCCTTGGCCTGGGGCAGGTTGGCGGCCTTCGCGGGGATGATGAAGGGCTCGCCGGAGCCGGCCCGGATCGCCTCGAACGGCAGCTTGCTGTCCGGCAGGCTGGGCATCGGCATGAACTTCATGTCGAAGTCGGAAGGGGTCTGCTTGAGCTGCTCGTTCTCCAGCCAGGAACCACAGGTGATGAACGCGGCCTTGTACTGGTTCCAGCGGGTCTGCGACTCGGTGTGGGTCAGGCCGTTGGTGCCGGCCATCAGGTAGCCCTTCTCGACGACCTCGTAGATCGCGTCGATGGCCGCCTGGGCGGCGTCGCTGCCGACGAACGCCTTGGGGTCGAGGTTGTCGATCGCCTTCATGGCGTCCAGACCGCCCTTCTTGGCGATCAGGTCCATGATGGCGACGTTGATGTAGTACGGGTACTTGCCCTGGTGGGCAAGCCCGCCGATGCCCTGCGACTTGGCGTCCTTGCAGATCGCGAGGAAGTCGTCCCAGGTCTTCGGAACCTCCCAGCCCTTCTCCTTGAAGAGCTTGCCGGAGTACCACAGACCCCACACCGTGTAGATGTAGTTGAGGGCCACGACCTTGCCGCCCTGCAGGCCCGGGTCGAGCGTGCCGGGGATCAGGGTGTCGCGGACCTTCTTGCTCGGGTCGTCGATGGACGGCGCGTCGAGCACCGGAGCCAGGTCGAGCAGGTTGCCGTTCTTGTAGAGCACGTCCAGCTTGATCTGCTGGGCGCCGGAGTCGTCGACGACGTCCGGCGGGTTGCCGCCGTTGAAGCGGGGCTGGAGCTTGCCGGTGATCTCCTGGGTACCGGTGTGGGCGGTGGTGGTGCCCCACTTCTTGTCGAAGGCGGCTTCCCAGGCCTTGGCGTAGTCGTCGCCGTAACCACCCTTGAAGACGACGACTTCGAGCTTGCCGCCCTTCTCCAGGCCGAAGGGGTTGGCCTTGCTGGTCTTGCCGGTGCCCTTGTCGCCGGAGTTGTTGTCATCGCCTCCGCCGCTCGCACACGCGGACAGGAAGCTCATCGTCGGTACGGAGATCAGGCCGAGTGCCGCCGACCGCTTGATCAGATCACGGCGGCCGACACCCTCGGGGTTGCTGTTCTCGGCGGAAGTGGATCCCATGCTCAAGTCCTCGCCTTCTCCAGGACTCAGGCGGTGAACCGGATCCTCCCCGGCACCGCGGTTAGGTCAAGCTGGGGTCGTGCGTGGGGGATTCAGTGGGGCGACGCGACGGTAGGTGTATGTGACACGGTCCGCTGCCTCCCGTTTTCCCCCCTGGGTCCTGCCAGTCCACGGCCGTCGAACGGCTTGGCAGACGCCGACAGGTATAGTCCACTTCCCGCCAACGGAGCAAGATCGAATGCAGGTTTGCCGGTGGGTCTTTTCCGAGTTGAGACCTCGCGGAAATATGGGACGCCTGTGCACGGCTCCGGCGAAGATCGACAGGGTGCCAACCTCCCACATTGGGAGGAATGCGCAGCTCGTCGTGCGGTATTCACCCCGGACGCCCCACCCAACACCCTTGACATCACTGACAACTTGGCGCCCAAATGGTCCTTGCGCAGCAAAGTTGACAACGTTGTCCAAGCGCAGGGAGGGTGCTCGCACATGCAGCACAGGGCTCGGTACAGACAGAGTTCTATCGCTCGGTTCGGATGGGGTTCCTCAACGGTCATGGGGGTGGCAGCGCTTTCTCTGGTTGTCGCCTCGCAGGGCGTGGCGGTCGCCCTGCCCACCCAAGCGACGGCCACGGACCGTGAGTTCACCTCCTCCTTCGAATCGGGTGATCCCACTCCGGACTGGCTCAATACGGTCGATACAGCGCCAGACGGCACCAAACGATCGTCCGGTGTCGACGGCGGATACAGCACCGGCATCCCCGGCAATGTCACCGACCACGTCACCGACGTCCGCGCCAGCGGTGAGAACACCGGCGCGGGCGAGGTGAAGGAGAACCTCGTCGACGGCGAGTCGAGCACCAAGTGGCTGACCTTCGAGCCCACCGGCTGGGCGGAGTTCGACCTGGACGCCCCGGTCAAGGTCGTCACGTACGCGCTTACTTCGGCCAACGATCACGACGAGCGCGACCCGCAGGACTGGACCCTCCAGGGCTCCACGGACGGCAAGGACTGGAAGACCCTCGACACCCGCTCCGGCGAGTCCTTCGGCGAGCGGTTCCAGACGAAGTCGTACGACATCGCGAGCCCCGTCGAGTACCAGCACTTCCGGCTCGATGTCACGAAGAACAACGGCGGCGACATCCTCCAGCTGGCCGACGTGCAGTTCTCGACGGGTCAGAGCGACGACCCGACGCCCAAGGACATGCTCTCGCTGGTGGACCGCGGCCCGAGCGGCTCGCCCACCGCGAAGGCGGGCGCGGGCTTCACCGGCAAGCGGGCGCTGCGCTACGCCGGTACGCACAAACCGGACGGCCGGGCCTACTCGTACAACAAGGTCTTCGACGTGAACGTGGCCGTCGAGCGGGACACCGAGCTGTCGTACCGGATCTTCCCGTCCATGGCGGACGGCGACCGGGACTACGACGCCACGAATGTGGCGGTGGACCTGGTCTTCACCGACGGCAGCTACCTCAGTGACCTCCACGCGACGGACCAGCACGGCTTCGCGCTGACGCCGCAGGGGCAGGGCGCGGCCAAGGTGCTGTACGTCAATCAGTGGAACAACGTGGCCTCGCGGATCGGTTCGGTCGCTTCCGGCAAAACCGTGGACCGGATCCTGCTGGCGTACGACTCGCCGAAGGGTCCCGCGAAGTTCCGCGGCTGGCTGGACGACGTCTCGCTGCGCGTGAAGCAGCCCGAGAAGCCGAAGGCCCATCTGTCCGACTACGCGTCGACCATCCGCGGCACCAACTCCAGCGGCGGCTTCTCGCGCGGCAACAACTTCCCGGCAACGGCCGTCCCGCACGGCTTCAATTTCTGGACGCCGGTCACCAACGCGGGCTCACTGAGCTGGCTCTATGACTACGCACGCGCAAACAACTCGGACAATCTGCCCACGATCCAGGCGTTCAGCGCGAGCCATGAGCCCAGCCCCTGGATGGGGGACCGGCAGACCTTCCAGGTGATGCCGTCCGCCGCGTCGGGCACCCCGGACACCGGCCGGGAGGCCCGCGAGCTCGCCTTCCGGCACGAGAACGAGACCGCGCGCCCGTACTACTACGGGGTGACGTTCGACAACGGCCTCAAGGCGGAGATGGCGCCGACGGACCATGCGGCCTCGTTGAGGTTCACCTACCCCGGTGACGACGCGAGCGTGGTCTTCGACAACGTCACCGAGCAGGCGGGGCTGACGCTCGACAAGGAGAACGGGATCGTCACCGGATACTCGGATGTGAAGTCCGGGCTGTCGACGGGGGCGACACGGCTCTTCGTGTACGGGGTGTTCGACGCGCCGGTCACGGACGGGAGCTCGTCGGGGGTCAAGGGGTACCTGAAGTTCAAGGCCGGCACCGACCACACCGTCACCCTGCGCCTCGCCACCTCGCTCATCAGCACCGACCAGGCCAAGGACAACCTCCGTCAGGAGATTCCCGACGGCACGTCCTTCGGCACGGTCAAGGACCGGGCGCAGAAGCAGTGGGACAGGCTGCTCGGCAAGGTCGAGGTCGAGGGGGCGACTCCGGACCAGCTGACCACGCTCTACTCCAGCATGTACCGGCTGTACCTGTACCCCAACTCCGGCTTCGAGAAAGTCGATTCGAAGTACCAGTACGCGTCGCCGTTCTCACCGATGCCGAGCCCGGACACCCCGACCCATACGGGCGCGAAGATCGTCGACGGCAAGGTGTACGTCAACAACGGTTTCTGGGACACCTATCGGACGACCTGGCCGGCCTATTCCCTGCTGACACCTGGTCAGGCGGGCGAGATGGTCGACGGATTCGTGCAGCAGTACAAGGACGGCGGCTGGACCTCGCGCTGGTCCTCGCCGGGTTACGCGGACCTGATGACCGGCACCTCGTCGGACGTGGCGTTCGCGGACGCCTATGTGAAGGGGGTCGACTTCGACGCGGAGTCCGCGTACGCCGCGGCCCTGAAGAACGCGACCGTCGTCCCGCCCGCATCGGGCGTGGGCCGCAAGGGCATGTCGACCTCCCCCTTCCTCGGCTACACCAGCACGAACACGGGTGAGGGCCTGTCGTGGGCCATGGAGGGATACGTCAACGACTACGGCATCGCGGAGATGGGCCGGGCGCTCTACAAGAAGACGGGCAAGAAGCGCTACAAGGAGGAGTCGGAGTACTTCCTCAACCGCGCCCAGGACTACGTGAACCTCTTCGACTCCAAGGCCGGCTTCTTCCAGGGCCGCGACGACAAGGGCGACTGGCGGGTCGAGTCGTCGAAGTACGACCCGCGCGTGTGGGGCTACGACTACACCGAGACGAACGGCTGGGGCTACGCGTTCACGGCGCCGCAGGACTCGCGGGGACTCGCCAACCTGTACGGCGGCCGGAGCGGGCTGGCACAGAAGCTCGACGCGTACTTCGCGACGCCCGAGACGGCCTCGCCCGACTTCGTGGGCTCGTACGGCGGGGTCATCCATGAGATGACCGAGGCCCGTGACGTACGGATGGGCATGTACGGGCACTCCAACCAGGTGGCGCACCACGTGAATTACATGTACGACGCGGCGGGCCAGCCCTGGAAGACCCAGAAGAACGTCCGCGAGGTCCTCTCCCGCCTCTACACCGGCAGCGAGATCGGGCAGGGTTACCACGGCGACGAGGACAACGGCGAGCAGTCGGCCTGGTACCTCTTCTCCTCGCTCGGCTTCTACCCGCTGGTGATGGGCAGCGGCGAATACGCCATCGGCTCCCCGCTGTTCACCAAGGCGACGGTTCACCTGGAGAACGGCAAGGACCTGGTCGTCAAGGCGCCCAAGAACAGCGCGAAGAACGTGTACGTGCAGGACCTGAAGGTCAACGGCAAGAAGTGGACGTCGACTTCGCTCCCGCACTCGCTCATCTCGCGGGGTGGAGTGCTGGAGTTCGACATGGGTGCCAAGCCGTCCTCCTGGGGCAGCGGCAAGAACGCGGCGCCCGTGTCGATCACACAGGACGACAAGGTGCCCGCACCCCGCACGGACACGCTCAAGGGGGACGGCGCGCTCTTCGACAACACGTCGGCGACGGACGCGACCGTCACGTCCGTGGATCTGCCGGTCTCCGCGGCCACCAAGGGCGTTCAGTACACCCTGACGTGCTCGTCGGACCACGCGTCGGCTCCGACCGGCTGGGTTCTGCAGGGTTCGTCCGACGGCAGCCAGTGGACCGACCTCGACAAGCGCTCGGGCGAGTCCTTCACCTGGGACAGGCAGACCCGGGCGTTCACGGTCGCGGACCCGGGCTCGTACGCGCACTACCGGCTGGTCCTCGACGGCGAGGCGACGCTCGCGGAGGTGGAGCTGCTCGGCTGACGCACATTCCCCCACGGGAGAGGGGCGGGCGCGGAGATCACTCCGCGCCCGCCCCGCGTTCATGTGGTGCGGCTCATCCGGGGCGGTTCAGTCGACCGCGAGGGTGAAGACATGCAGGTCCGCGTCGTCCGGCAGTTTCACGCTCTTGACGGTCTTGCCGGACGGGGCCTGGAAGGGCTTGGTGGCGAAGACGTAGGTCGCCACCGGGTCCTTGTCGGCGCCCGCGACATTGCGGTACGCGGCCTTGGCGACCGTCTCGTTGCCGTACTGGACGGTGCCGCCTCCGCCGCCCACGGTCCAGTCGGTGAAGGAGAGGTCGATGGAGTCGGTGGTGCCATCGGTGTAGGTGACGGTCGCCTTGGTCTGCTGGTTGCCGTTGACCGCGCTGCCGATGAAGGACAACTGCGATGCCCCTTCGGTGAGTTCAATGCTCTGGCCGGTCGCCGAGGCGTTGTCGGGGCGGCCGGACGGGGAGTCGGGCCAGGTGAAGGAGAGGCCGTCCACGCTGCCCTGTTTGCCGGGCGTCAGGCCCGCGTCGGCGAGGGCCTGACGGGAGTAGCTCCAGCCGCCGCCGTCGTAGTCGGCCTCGTCGTGGTCGCCGGTGTCGTCCGAGACACCGGTGTTGTTGTACGCGGCGAGGAGGGAGCCTGGGGCCGCGACCGTGAGGGCCACCGGTTGCTCGTACGACGTGTCGGCCGAGGTCACAGTGACGTTGACGTCGTAGAAGCCCTGCTTGGCGTCGTCGCCGGCCGCCAGGGTGATCTGCTGGGTACCGTCGGTCACCGTGCCCTGGGCGGGAGTCGCCGTCACACCGTCCGGCGTGTCCACGTGGAAGCGCACCTCGGGCCCGGCGCCGCCGCTCAGCGCGAGGGCGCGGATGTCGAGCTTCGTGCTCCCGCCGGGCGCGAGCGTCGCCGTGGTCGGGCCGACGCCGATCTGGTACGGCTGCTCGCCCTCGCGGAAGGAGGGCGGGGCGGCGGCTTCGGAGCTGCCCCACTGCTGGTCGGGGGTACCGCTCAGCGTGTAGTCGAGGGTGCCGCCGTCCCGGACGAAGGATGCGGGGAGCCAAGGCCGTTCGCTGGTACGGCCGTTGACCTTCAGGGACTGGATGTACGGGGAGTCGGCCGCCGCGCCGCTCGCCCGGATCTCGATGTCGACACCGTGCGGGCGCTCGATCTCGATCCTCGGGAACAACGGTGAGGCCAGGGTGAGTTCGGCGCGCGAAGGCACCTGGGGGTACATACCGAGCGAGGAGAAGACGTACCAGGACGACATCTCGCCGAGGTCGTCGTTGCCCGGGATGCCGCCGGGCTGTGTCGACCACAGCTCGCTCATCGCCGCGCGGACGGTCTGCTGCGCCTTGTAGGGCGCACCCGCATAGTCGTACAGGTAGGGCACGTTGATCGAGGGCTCGTTGTCCAGTTCGGACTTGTCGCCCCCACTGCCCGTGAAGGCCCAGCTGCCGTCCGCGTTGCGGAAGAAGGCGTCCAGGCGGTCCAGGGCCTTGTCACGCCCGCCCATGGCCGCGAAGAGGCCGGCCGGGTCGTGCTGCACCATCCAGGTGTACTGGGCCGCCGTGCCCTCCACGAAACCGTTGCCGGTGGCCGGGGTGAAGCCGGTGACCCAGCTGCCGTCCGCCTTGCGGTTGGCGATGTAGCCGCCGGTGGGGTCGGCGGCGATGTTGAAGTTGTTCTGCCACCACTGGGAGCGCTTGGCGAAGGCTGCCGCCGTACCCTTCTCACCTGCCGCCGCGGCCAGTTGGGAGAGCGCGAAGTCCGCGCCCGACATCTCCAGGGTCTCGGCAGCGCCGCCCCAGGCATTCGACACGGACGGCATGTAGTGGTGGTCCACGTACTTGTCGAGGGAGGGCCGTTGGCCCACCGAGAGGACCGGCTTGCCCGCCGAGGACAGATCCTGCTCGGTCGGTACGGTCGCCGCCCGGACCAGGGAGTCGAGCGCACCCCGCAGGTCGAAGTCCGTGCCGCCGAAGGCGCGGATGCCGGCGAGCGCGGGCGCCGACGGGTCGCCGTTCATGACGTGCGTGCCGCTCGCGCCGTGCAGCCAGCGGTCCCAGACTCCCCCGTTCTGCCGGGCGAGTTCGAGCAGCGACTGCGCGATGTCGGAGCCGGTGTCCGGGTCGAGAAGGGTCAGCAGCTGGACCTGGGAACGGTAGACGTCCCAGCCGGAGAAGGTGCCGTACTGCGCCCGGTGGCCGCGGCCGACGACATGGACCTTGTCGTCGGGGCCTCTGTATCTGCGGTCGGCGTCACTGATGACGTTCGGGTGCAGCAAGGCGTGGTAGAGCGCGGTGTAGAAGGTGGTGCGCTCGTCGTCGGTGCCGCCGCCGACCCTGATGGCGCCGAGCCGGTCGCGCCAAGCGCGGTGGGCGGCGTCCTGGACGGAGGCGAAGGAACGGGACCGCGGGTTCTCGGCGGCCAGGTTGGCCTCGGCGCCCGCCTGACTGACGTACGAGATACCGACCTTGACGTTCACGGGATCGGCGCCGGGCTCGAACTCCACATAGCCGCCGGCGCCCTTGCCCGCGACGGGTCGGCCTCCCTGCCCGAATCCGCCGGTACCGCCGGCGGCCTCCGTGGCTCCCGGGCTCAGCTTGCCGTCCTGCCAGGTCCCGGTCGTCTTGAAGTCGCGGTCGAAGTGGGCGGTGAAGTAGAGGGTGTAGTAGGCGCGTTGGCCTTCCGGGTCGAGGTAGCCGCAGAAGTTCCCGGAGGTCACCGAGCCGGAGACCGTGCGAGTCGCCGGGTCGATCTTCAGGGATGAATCCGTCGAGCCGACCTCGGAGTTGGCGGTACGGATCAGCAGGGAGGCGGGCTTGTCCGCGGGGAAGGTGAAGCGGCCCGCGCCCGTGCGCGCGGTGGCCGTCAGGTCGGCCGTGACGCCCGAGGAGAGGCCCACCTTGTAGTGACCGGGCTCGGCGGTCTCGTCGGCGTGCGCGAAGTCGGCCGCGTACACGGCGTCCTTGGTGTCGCTCGCCGGGGAGGAGGTGACCTCACCGGCGTACGGGAAGAACGGGATGTCGCCGCTGCCGCCCGCGCATCCCGTGCCGGACATGTGGGTGAGGCTGAAGCCCCGGATGCGCGTGGCGTCGTACTGGTAACCACCCGGCGCGGCCGTGCGGGTGGCGTCCCCGCGGGTGTTCTCGGGGCTCCAGGAGAGCATGCCGAAGGGCACGACGGCGCCCGGGAAGACATTGCCGCCGTTCTTGGTGCCGATGAGCGGATCGACGTACGCGGTGGGGTCCCGGACCAGATCGGGTGGAGCGGACGGGGGTTCGGCGAGCGCCGGGCCGGCGCCGCCGACCGTCAGTGCGACGGCCAGCAGAACGGATGACGGACGGAAACGCATGACGCGGCCCCTCCTCCTTCGGACGGGTCGCGCACCACAGATCGCACAAGCCGCAGGGACAGTAACGTGCGCCACGGGTAACACGGAAGACCGCGTACGGCGCAGATGGCGCGGCCGGCATCCACCCCGCTGAAGCACTACGCCCATCGATTGAAGCACTACATCCATCGACGTCGATCAACTTGCTTGACATCGTTGTCCGTTGAGGCGGTAGAGTCATGTACAGACCATTCGACAACGTTGTCGCACACCGCGATCGGCACAAGCCACCGCACCACCCCCGAAAGCTACGCACCGTCCCGGGCAGGGGCCTCCCCCGACCTCGCCCGGGCTCGCGGACCGGGTGAGTCCCGAACCACCCACCCGGTCCGCCCTGAGCAGTGCAGGCTCAACCCACCCGCCACGGCAACTCTGTTGACGGATCATCACCCGTCCCGGAGACTACGTACCCGAACGTCGCGCTGTCGCCCGGGTCCAACGCCCCGTTCCAGTCGGCTTTGTGCACCATCACATCCTGGCCGTCGTACGTCGCATTGCCGTTCCACAGGCTGGCGACCGACTGTCCGTTCGTCGTTCTGTCAGGCGCATGACATGCAGCCCTTCAGCCGGTTGGTCGTGAGGAACGCGCACGTGGGGTGGGAGCAACTCCGGGGCGGGTTCCGGTCCACCAGGGTGGGAGCGCTCCCACCCCACTCAGTGGGAAAGTTAGCGCGCACCGGACCCCCTGTAAACGCCCGGCGCGACAAGCGATCCGGACACACAAAGGCGCCGCGAGGGGGTAGGAGGCATACGCGGTGCCGCGGGGCCCTCCGGAACCCGGCGTGCGCCCATCCCCTCTTCCCTCAGTGAGAACGACATGAGTGCGGGCAAGGGAAAAGGGCGTGCTGGTGCGGGGCTACGAAACGGGTGGTGACGACGAGAGCGGGGGCGGTCCGGGGGCGGGTAGCGAGCGCAGCCCGGGTACCGAGTGCGGCCCGGGTACCGAACTCAGCCCGAGTGCCGAGCGCAGCCCGAGTGCCGACCGCGGCCCGGGGGCCGTTCGCGGCCTGTGGGCGCCCGCCCTGGCGAATCTCCTGATCGGGCTGGTCGCGATCGTCCCGGCCCTGTGCCTGCGGTGGCTGCTGACCAAGTACCCGTCGGTCGACTGCGGAGGCGGCATCGGCTGCGACAAGGAGACCCCCGACAACGCGCTCGGCATGATCACCGGCGCCGTGCTGGGCTGCGGGTTCGTCCTTGGAATGGTGCTGGTGGTGGACATCCTGATGCCTCGCCAGGAGGGCCATCCCGTGGGCCCTTGGCTCGGCATGGCGCTGCTGATCCCTGCCCCGTTCGTGGTCAGCCAGGCGCTGGGCTGGGTCTAGGCCGGGCTCCAGGGACTTGACCGGCCTTCCGGCATCCGGCCTCCGTACGTGGGGCGAAGGTTCAGGCCCAGACGCCGGGGCCGCGGTCGAGGTCCAGGTCCAGGTCCAGGTCCAGGTCGAGCCTGCCGCCGTCGGCCCGACGCTCGTGGCCGTGTCCGCCGTCGCCGTACCACCCCGCGTGGCCGCGCCCACCGCTCTCGTCGTACCACCGCGCGTGGCCGCGCCCAGTTTCGTCACGTAGTCGTCGGCGCCGGCGACCAGCCCGTCCAGGCGGTGCTCCAGCGCGTCCCGGGCGGTGAGCATGAGAACGGGCAGCTTGGGATTCTCGTACCGCCGCCGCAGCAGCACCTGCAGTCCGTCGAGGTCGGGCAGCATCCCGTCGAGGACGACGGCGTGCGGGGCGCAACTGCGCGCGACGCGCAGCGCGCTCTCCCCGTCGGCCGCCGGACAGGGCCGCCACCCCGCCTCCGTGACGGCGACGGACAGCGGCTCCGTGAGCCCCGGCTCGTCATCGACGATCAGCACACGGACGCGGCCGCCACGGGCCCCAGAAGTGCCAGAAATGTGGCAATCGTGTCCCGGTCCGCTGAGGGAACCCTGTGTTCCACCTGAGCCCTGCCGATGTCCTGAGCGGCACGGCGAACGGCGAAGGGCCGCACCCCCGCGATCGGGGATGCGGCCCTCAACTGCCCTGCCGGACCGCCTGCTCGCGGATCCGGACCGCCTACTTGCGGATCAGGTTGCGCAGCACGTACTGCATGATGCCGCCGTTGCGGTAGTAGTCCGCCTCGCCGGGGGTGTCGATGCGGACGACCGCGTCGAACTCGACACCCGTGTCGGTGGTGACCTTCACCGTGCGCGGGGTGGTGCCGTTGTTCAGCTCCTCGACGCCGGTGAAGGAGAAGGTCTCCTCGCCGGTGAGGCCGAGGGACTCGGCGGAGGCGCCCTCCGGGAACTGCAGCGGCAGGACACCCATGCCGATGAGGTTCGAGCGGTGGATGCGCTCGTACGACTCGGCGATGACGGCCTTGACGCCGAGGAGCGCGGTGCCCTTGGCGGCCCAGTCACGGGACGAGCCGGAGCCGTACTCCTTGCCGGCCAGGATGGCCAGCGGGGTGCCCTGCTCGATGTAGTTGCGGGAGGCGTCGTAGATGAACGACACCGGACCGCCGTCCTGGGTGAAGTCGCGGGTGTAGCCGCCCTCCGTGCCCGGCGCGATCTGGTTGCGCAGGCGGATGTTGGCGAACGTGCCGCGGATCATGACCTCGTGGTTGCCACGACGGGAGCCGTAGGAGTTGAAGTCACGACGCTCCACACCGTGCTCGGTGAGGTACTTGCCGGCCGGGGTGTCGGCCTTGATCGCACCGGCCGGGGAGATGTGGTCGGTGGTGACCGAGTCGCCCAGCTTGGCCAGGACGCGGGCGCCCGTGATGTCGGAGACCGGGGTGGTCTCCATCGTCATGCCCTCGAAGTACGGGGGCTTGCGCACATAGGTGGACTGCGGGTCCCACTCGAAGGTGTTGCCGGTCGGGATCGGCAGCGCCTGCCACTGGGCGTCGCCCGCGAAGACGTCCTGGTAGGACTTGTTGAACATGTCCTCGCCGATGGCGTTCGCCACGACGTCGTTGACCTCGGCCTCGGTCGGCCAGATGTCTTCGAGGTAGACCGGCTTGCCGTCCTGGTCGGTGCCCAGCGCGTCCTTGGTGATGTCCACCTTCATGGAGCCCGCGAGGGCGTACGCGACGACCAGCGGCGGGGAGGCCAGGTAGTTCATCTTGACGTCGGGGTTGATACGGCCCTCGAAGTTCCGGTTGCCGGAGAGGACCGAGGTGACCGCGAGGTCGTGGTCGTTGACGGCCTTGGAGACCTCCTCCGGCAGCGGGCCGGAGTTGCCGATGCAGGTGGTGCAGCCGTAGCCGACGAGGTTGAAGCCGACCTTGTCGAGGTACGGGGTCAGGCCCGCCTTGTCGAAGTAGTCGGTGACGACCTTGGAGCCCGGGGCAAGGGTGGTCTTGACCCACGGCTTGCGGGTCAGGCCCTTCTCCACGGCCTTCTTCGCGACGAGCGCGGCGGCGACCATGACGTACGGGTTCGAGGTGTTGGTGCAGGAGGTGATGGCCGCGACCGTCACCGCGCCGTGGTCGATCTCGTAGGTCGAGCCGTCGGGGGCGGTGACCGTGGTCGGACGGGTCGGTACGCCGTTGGCGGTGGCCGGGGAGTCGGAGGCCGGGAAGGACTCCTTGCCCGCCTCGTCGTCCTCGTCCACGTAGTTGCGCACGTCCTGCGCGAACTGCTGCGCGGCGTTCGCGAGGACGATGCGGTCCTGCGGGCGCTTCGGGCCGGCGATCGACGGTACGACCGTGGAGAGGTCGAGCTCCAGCTTCTCGGAGAAGTCGGGCTCGGCGGCCGGGTCGAGCCAGAGGCCCTGCTCCTTGGCGTACGACTCGACGAGCGCGAGCTGCTGCTCGGAGCGGCCCGTCAGCTTCAGGTACTTGATGGTCTCGGCGTCGATCGGGAAGATCGCGGCGGTGGAGCCGAACTCCGGCGACATGTTGCCGATGGTGGCGCGGTTCGCGAGGGAGGTGGCGGCGACGCCCTCGCCGTAGAACTCGACGAACTTGCCGACGACGCCATGCTTGCGCAGCATCTCGGTGATCGTGAGCACGAGGTCCGTGGCGGTGGTTCCGGGCGTGAGCTCACCGGTGAGCTTGAAGCCGACGACGCGCGGGATGAGCATCGAGACCGGCTGGCCGAGCATCGCGGCCTCGGCCTCGATGCCGCCGACGCCCCAGCCCAGGACACCCAGGCCGTTGACCATCGTGGTGTGCGAGTCGGTGCCGACCAGGGTGTCGGGGTACGCCTGTCCGCCCCGGACCATGACCGTACGGGCCAGGTGCTCGATGTTGACCTGGTGGACGATGCCGGTGCCCGGCGGGACGACCTTGAACTCGTCGAAGGCGGTCTGGCCCCAGCGCAGGAACTGGTAGCGCTCCTTGTTGCGGCCGTACTCCAGCTCGACGTTCTGCGCGAACGCGTCGTTCGTGCCGAACTTGTCGGCGATGACGGAGTGGTCGATGACCAGCTCGGCCGGGGCCAGCGGGTTGATCTTCGCCGCGTCGCCGCCGAGCTCCTTGACGGCCTCGCGCATGGTGGCGAGGTCGACGACGCAGGGCACGCCGGTGAAGTCCTGCATGATCACACGGGCGGGCGTGAACTGGATCTCCTGCGACGGCTGGGCCTGGGAGTCCCAGGAGCCGAGCGCGCGGATGTGGTCGGCGGTGATGTTCGCGCCGTCCTCGGTGCGGAGCAGATTCTCCAGCAGCACCTTCAGGCTGTACGGAAGGCGAGCCGAGCCTTCCACCTTGTCCAGCCGGAAGATCTCGTACGACTCGTCGCCCACCTGCAGCGTGCTGCGGGCGTCGAAGCTGTTCGCCGACACGACAGTCTCCTTCATTGATGTGCGCGTACCCACCGCAATCCTGCCGCCACGACTGATGGACCGATCCGTTAAGGTAAGGCTAAGTTAGGTAACCCTTACCGGGGTGGCGGCTGCGGGGCGCCTCGGCAGATATCTCGATGTCGAGATAACTCTAGTACATGGGCGCGGGCTGGTCATGCCCAGCCTCCATAGGGGTACCCGGTGTCGACCCGGGACCACCCGGCGTAACCGTCACAGGGGGCAACCCATGCCACTCACGTTCCGCAAGAGTTTCCGCATCCTTCCCGGAGTGCGACTCAACATCAACCGCCGCTCATGGTCGATCACCACGGGCGGGCGGCACGGGCCACGGCACACACACAGCAGCACCGGGCGCCGGACGACCTCCATGGACCTGCCGGGGCCCTTCGGGTGGCGGCGGACGACACGGCATCGGGGGCGGTGAATCCCGGCCCGGTCGAGCACCGCGGCGTCGGTCGCACATGACGGCGGCGACCACTGCGGCGGACTCGTCCCCATGACGGAGCAGTTGGTAGGGGAGGCCCGCCAGGGTCGCCTCCAAGCACTCGCGGGACAGAGAGTGCGTTCTGCGCGAGGAGACACACAGGAAGCGGTCACGGCGACGACAGGGACCGGGAGCGGCCGCGCGAGCGCACCCCGGTGGGCCGCAGCCCCCGCTCCGCCCGCCGCCACCATGGCGCACCAGCGCGCGGAGGCAACAGACGAAGTGGACGAATCAGCGACAAAAGTTCCCACAACCGACGAACCGTCATGGAAGCACCTCTTCGCGGCCACTCGCCGCGACGACCTCGATGGGCCGTGGCCCGGGTGTCCCGCCACCGCGGCCGCGCTCCCCTCGCACGGAGCCCGAACTCCCCTGCGACCAGCGCTTCATGGCGTCCGATACCCGGAAGGACGCGCTCCATTTTCGTTTATCTCACATCCGATATACGGTCACGCCATGGCAGACGACTACCTCGTACGCATCGGCAAGCTCATCCGTGACGCCCGGCAGCACCGGGGCTGGACACAGTCGCAACTTGCCGAGGCGCTCGGCACCAGCCAGAGCGCCGTCAATCGCATCGAGCGCGGCAACCAAAACATCAGCCTTGAGATGATCGCCCGAATCGGTGAAGCCCTGGACAGTGAGATTGTCTCTCTGGGCTATGCGGGTCCGATGCATCTGCGCGTCGTCGGCGGACGTCGTCTGTCCGGCTCGATCGACGTCAAGACCAGCAAGAACGCGTGCGTGGCGCTGCTGTGCGCGACGCTCCTGAACAAGGGGCGCACGGTGCTGCGCCGCGTCGCCCGTATCGAAGAGGTGTACCGCCTTTTGGAGGTGCTCGGTTCGATCGGCGTCCGCACCCGGTGGATCAATGACGGGGTCGACCTGGAGATCGTGCCCCCGAGCGAGCTGGAGATGGAAGCCATCGACGCGGAGGCGGCCCGCCGCACCCGCTCGATCATCATGTTCCTCGGCCCGCTGCTGCACCGTATGGACCACTTCAAGCTGCCGTACGCGGGCGGTTGTGACCTCGGCACGCGCACGATCGAGCCGCACATGATCGCGCTGCGCCGCTTCGGTCTCGACATCGCCGCCACCGAGGGGCTCTACCACGCGCAGGTGGACCGCTCGGTCTCTCCCGGTCGCCCGATCGTGCTGACCGAGCGCGGCGACACCGTGACCGAGAACGCGCTGCTCGCCGCCGCCCGCCACGACGGCATGACCGTCATCCGCAACGCGTCCTCCAATTACATGGTCCAGGATCTGTGCTTCTTCCTGGAGGCCCTGGGCGTACGGGTCGAGGGCATCGGCACGACCACGCTCACCGTGCACGGCGTGCCGAACATCGATGTCGACGTGGACTACTCGCCCTCCGAGGACCCGGTCGAGGCGATGAGCCTGCTGGCCGCGGCGGTGGTCACCGAGTCCGAGCTGACGGTGTGCCGGGTGCCGATCGAGTTCCTGGAGATCGAGCTCGCGGTCCTGGAGGAGATGGGCCTGGACCACGACCGCACGGCGGAGTACTTCGCCGACAACGGCCGTACCCGCCTGGTCGACCTCACTGTCCGGCCCTCCAAGCTGGAGGCGCCGATCGACAAGATCCACCCGATGCCGTTCCCCGGCCTGAACATCGACAACGTCCCGTTCTTCGCGGCCATCGCGGCCTCCGCGCAGGGCAAGACGCTGATCCACGACTGGGTCTACGACAACCGGGCGATCTACCTCACGGACCTCAACCGCCTCGGCGGGCGGCTGCAACTCCTCGACCCGCACCGCGTGCTGGTCGAAGGCCCGACCCGCTGGCGCGCCGCCGAGATGATGTGCCCGCCCGCGCTGCGGCCCGCCGTGGTCGTCCTGCTGGCGATGATGGCGGCCGACGGTACCTCCGTGCTGCGGAACGTGTACGTCATCAACCGCGGCTACGAGGACCTCGCCGAGCGGCTCAACACGATCGGCGCACAGATCGAGATCTTCCGGGACATCTGAGCAGCCCTTCGCCAACATGGCGCCGCACCGCTCCTGGCCGACCCGAGCACGGGCCGGGAGGGGTGCGGCGGCATGCGTGCGACTTCTCCCGGTCTGCGCGGTCACCGCATGACACCGGTGCATGAGATCCCCGGCCGGTGCCCCCACAGGGAGGTGGCTCTTCACTCCAACTGCCAAATAAGAACCGGGTGTCGACGCCTGGGTGGAACGCCCCCATTCACGTGTCATGACAACAGCGCCTGAATCAAGGCAAGTTGCCCTCAGTCCTCCCAGACGAGGCGGCCGTCCACCACCAGCGCGGGCCCGCCCTCCCAGTCGTCGTTCTCCAAGGCGTCCGCGAAGGACCCCAAGAGCGCGCCCAGCGACGGGCCTCGACCTTCGAAAGACCGCCCTCGGCGTACTGCCACACGGGGCTTTTGGCGTGGCCGGAAGCTTCGATGGCATACCCGTAGGGGGCGTCGCTCATCTCGATCAAAGGCAGCCAGGAGGGCTTCCAGTAATCCTCGTCGCCCGCTTCCGCCGCCATGCGCAAGTACCAGGCACGCTGACGAGCGATGCCCTCGCATCCCAGGAACACCTTGCCGAACGGGAAGATCACCGAGTCCCTGTGCGGAATGAGCCGCGTGCCCCGTCAGGTCTGGGCGCCGTCGAGTCCTTCTCCGTACTGCCGTTGTTCATCCGCAGCCAGGCCTCGAGTGCCTCGGGCGCTTCGAACCCCAGCCGCTCCCGCAGACCCGCGATGTCCTCATCCGTCGCCGGGGCGCTCAGCGCCCGCTCACTGACCGGCGCGTTCGCCGCAAGCCAGCGCACGATCCGCCCCCCACGCCGACTGCACTTCCTCCTTCTCGGGCACTCCGGCAACACTCACCTCAGCGCTGATCGTTCGCAGCCCACCGCCGACACCGCACGGACAATCGGTGTATCACGTCACGAGCGGCGCCTGCGGAGGTCCCCGAGAGCCGACGACGGACTCCGGAGCGGGAGGCGAGGGACCCGTGGTGCAATGGGACCCGCGAGCAGATCTTGGGGTGGAGTGGGGCGTGTTGAGCAACGGTGAGCCCGGCGCGGGGAGTTTCCAGCCGCTGGAGGACGGCGATCCGCGGGTCGTGGGCGGCTATCGGCTGGCGGCGCGGCTCGGGGCCGGCGGTATGGGACGGGTCTATCTCTCGCACACGCCGGGCGGGCGGGCCGTCGCGGTCAAGGTGATCCGGCCGGAACTCGCCGAGAACGCCGAGTTCCGCAAGCGGTTCCAGGCCGAGGTGGCGGCGGCGAGCCGGGTGCACGGGCTCTATACGGCTCCGGTCGTGGACAGCGACACCGAAGGGTCCATGCCGTGGTGCGCGACCGCGTATGTGCCGGGGCCGTCCCTCGCCGATGCCGTGCACGGCCACGGGCCGCTGCCCGTCGACACCGTGCTGCGGCTGATCGCCGGAGTCGCCGAGGCACTGCAGGCGGTGCACCGCGAGGGCATCGTCCATCGGGACCTCAAACCGTCGAACGTGCTGCTCGCCGCCGACGGGCCGCGCGTCATCGACTTCGGTGTCGCGCGGGCCGCTGATGCCACGTCGGTGACCCAGAGCGGTACGGCCCTCGGCACCGTCGCCTATATGGCGCCGGAGCAGGTGCTCGGCGCGGAGGCCGCGCCCTCGGCCGACGTGTTCGCGCTGGGGCAGACCGCCGTGTTCGCGGCGACGGGCGGTGCCGCCTTCGGGGACGGGGACCCGCACGCGGTGCTCTACCGGGTGGTCCACGAGCAGCCCGACCTCAGCCATGTACCAGGTGAGATACGCGAGTTGGTGGCGTGGTGTCTGCGCAAGCCGGCCGCCGAGCGGCCTTCCGTCGAGGAGGTCATTCGCTCCGTTCAGACGATCCAGGCGCAACGCGGTGACGATGCGCGGTTCGCGTCCGGGGCGTGGCTGCCGGGCGAGCTGGCGGCGGGGATCGCGGCTCGGACCGAGGAGGCCGATCAGGCCCGGGCGGGAGCGGCTCCGGGCGCTCTCGGTCCCGGCGGCCCCGGGGCGACGCCCGGTGGGTTCGGACCGGCGCCCGCCGGTTCCGGACCCGCGGCCGGCTCTTTCGGACCCGCGCCCGGCGGTTCCGGGTCGACGCCCGGCGGTTTCGGTCCCCCGATGGCCTACTCCCCCACCTCGCCGTCCCATGCGGCACTGCCCGGGCCGTTCGTGATGGGGCATCCGGCCGCGCCGGGGGCCTACGCTCCGCCCGCCGGGCCGCAGCCGCATGAACCGGCCGCCGCGCGGACCTCCTCGGTGGCCACGGGCGGCAAGGGCCGCAAGCGCCGCGTCTGGCTGTTGGCGGCGGCTGCCGTCGTGCTCGTCGCCTGTGGTGCGACCGCCGCTCTGCTGCTCGTCCCGGGAGACGGCGGCAAGAGCGACGACAGGGCGCGGGAGGTGGCCGCGTCACGGTCGGCGCAGACAGCCAGGACGTCGCCGTCGCCGTCCGGCTCCCCGTCCACCACGGCCTCGAAGAAGCCCAGGCCCGCCAAGTCCACGCTGCCTCCGAGCCCTTCGGGGCCCCCGACGCCCACGCGGGCCGCGACCTCGACTCCCACGAGCGCCGAGACCAGCGAGCCCGCGGTTCCGAAGGCCCCTGTCCCGGTGACGTACTCGGGGATCCGGATGACCGCCAGCCACGACCTGTATCTGGGGGACACCCCGGTGCGGTCCAAGGCGGACACCGGGAGCTCCGACGAGGATCTGACGTACGCGGTCTACTCCTCGGGCGCGGTCCTCGCCCCCGGCACCACGTCCGGCAGCTCACTTGCCCTGCTGCCGGTGGGACGGCAGGCGAGCCTGGACGTGTGCAAGGCGGCGACCGGCTACAAGAGCTACATCTGGGTCAAGGACCTCACCGTCGGTCAGCAGATGTGCGTCATCAGCGGGACGGGGCACGTGGGGCTCGTGACGTATCGGGGCTCGTCCGGGACGACGTACGCCACCTTGGACGTGAAGGTGTGGCGCAACGCGGCCTAGGAAGCGGCGGTGCCGTCTCCTCGCGGAGCTCTGTGCCGGGCCTGTCCGGTGGCGCGGGCCTCACGAGGGGCCGTGCGGGCAGGCGGCGGGCTTCGTCCGGCCGTGCGGCTCGTCCCGTCTGTGCAGCCCCTCACGGACGGCCCTCAGTTCGGGGAAGGGCATGCGGACACGGCTCGCCAGATAGGCCGCGCCCGTGGTGCCGCCCGTGCCGGCCAGGCCGCCCACCGTGCGGTCCACCAGGGCCAGGTGGGCCAGTTTCCAGTGCCAGAAGCGGTAGCCGATGTCGAGCAGGGTCTCGGCGAGCCGGTGGGGCGAGCCGGCGCCGGCCGCGCCGCGCGCGCAGACCTCCTCGACGCTGGTGCCCCGGGTGGCGAGGGCCTTGAGGAAGGCCCGGTACAGCGGGCTCTCGTCGTCGTCGGCCGTCCCGAGTCTGACCTCCAGTGCGTGGAAGCCCTGCGACTGGGCTCCGCTGGCGGTGCCCAGGTGGGGCCGGAACGCGGCGAACTGCTGGACCGGCAGCCGCTCCAGGAGCCGTACGGTGTCCTCCAGGATGCGCACCACCTCCGCGACCCGGGCGAGATACTCCAGCGCGGACTCGATGCCGTCCGTCGCGCCGGGCCGGCCGCCGTCGGTGAGTGCCTCGGTCGCGGCGTCCAGGTCGTGCAGGGCCTGGGCGAGCCAGAGTTCGCTGGTCTGGTGGGCCACGATGAAGAACAGCTCGGCCGAGCCGGCGGCGGTGTCGTCGTCGGCAGCGCGCAGCGGCACCTGGAGCGACAGCAGCCGCTCCAGGCGCAGATAGCCCGCGTAGTCGGGGCCGGTCACGGGTCCCCGCCCCGGGACCGGAGGTCGGCGGCGTGGGCGAGGAGCCGCTCGACCCCGGTGTCGAGTTCGGCGGGGTCGCCGCAGAACGCCAGCCGGAGCAGTCTCCTGCTGTCGGGTGCGGGGTCGGCACAGAGGATCCGGCCGTCGTCCGACAGCACCGGACGCAGCGCGAATCCGGCGGCCGGTGCCACCCCGACGTCGTACTTCTCCAGCAGCCCCGCGGCGAAGGTGTCCGCGTCCACCCCGACGGGGTCGAGGTCGAGTACGGCGTACCAGCCGCCCTGCGGCAGTTCGCCGAGCAGGCCCGCCTCGCGCAGCGCGGGCAGGGCGCGATCCCGGTTGGCCAGCACCATCCGGGCGTTCTCCCGGGCGCTGTCGCGGGCCTTGAGCGCGGTGAGCCCGGCGTACTGGACCGGGGTCGAGGGGCCGATGATGCTCGCCTCCTGGACCACGCGCAGGGCATGGGCGGCGACCGCGTTCGGGGTCACCACGTATCCCAGCCGGTAGCCCGTCATGGCGAGGCTCTTGGAGAAGGTGAAGGTGCTGAAGACGCGCCGTTCGCGCTCGGGCAGGCCGTGTTCCAGGGAGGCGAAGGAGACGTGCTCGCCCTCGTACACGAAGTGCTCGTAGGCCTCGTCGCTGATGATCTGCAGGTCGTGCTCCCGCGCCAGCTCCAGGATGCCCTCCATCAGCTCCGTGCCGAGGACCGCGCCGGTCGGGTTGGCCGGGGAGTTGATGAGTACGGCACGGGTGCGGGGGGTGAGGGCGGCGCGGATCGCGTCCAGGCGGGGGCGGTAGCCCGGCCCGAGTGCGTAGAACACGGGCCGGAAGCCGGCGAGCAGGACCTGCTGGAGGTGGATGGGCCAGTGGAGTTCCGGCAGCAGCAGTTCGTCGCCCCGGTTGGCCAGGGACTGGAAGAGCGCGGCGAGTCCCTGGCAGGAGCCCGGGGTGACGAACACCCGGTCGGGGCTGGTGCGGTGGCCGTTCTCCGTCTCCAACTTGACCGCCAGCGCCTCGCGCAGCGCGGGCATGCCCTCCGCGGAGGTGTAGGCGGTCCGGCCCTGGTGCACCGCGTGCGCCACGGCCAGGGCGACCTCGCGCGGCGGCGGGAAGTAGGGCTCCCCGACGTGGAGTTTGACCACCGGCCGCCCCGTGGCCCGCTCGCGGTCCTCCGCGGCGCGGAAGACCTCGTGCAGGCACGACGGGGGGATGGTGCCGGCCCGGGATGTCCCGGATATTTCACCCATCAGTGGCCGCCGTTACCGCGGCCGTCGCCGTTGCTGCCGTCGGTCCCGTCGTTGCTCCTGTCGTTGCCGGGGACGAACTCGTAGATGAAGAAGCTCTGCAGCTCGGCCGGCCGGTCTCCGATGACGTGCTTGGAGATCTGCTCGAAGCCGTTGACGGCCAGTTCGTGCTCCACGATGAGCGGCGAGAGCTTGTGCTCCTCCTCGAACGCCGTGACCATGTCGTCCTTGGTGATCTGCATCTCCGCGATGGCGACCGGCCAGTGGTCCCGCTCGATCGCGTAGTCGATCACGAACTTGTACCAGTTCCACAGGGTCCTGCGGCGGCGGTCCTCCAGGACGCGGGACCACTCGGGGACGGTGCCGTCCTTGGCGTAGGCCTCGATCTCCTCATGGCCGGCCAGCAGATGGCCACCGCCGAGTTCGATGACGTCCGCGCCCTTCAGCCGCCGTACGTCCTCGGGGGTGCAGTACTCCGGACAGAACTCGTCGCCGAGTACGAAGCTGCCCGACTCGCCCAGCAGCTCGCGGGCGTGCTGGAGGTGGCTGTGCGGCAGGTGGTGGTGGCTGCCCCAGGAGATGATGATGTCCAGCGGCTCGCGCCAGTCCACGAACGAGTCGGTGAAGACCTCGGCGTTCGGGTGGCCGGCGAGCCGTTCCCGGGCCTGGCGCGCCGGGTTGGCCGCGATCTCGTTGGCGACGACCCGGCAGTCGGGCAGCCGCTGCGCGAGCAGCTCGGAGAGCACTCCGGAGCCGGAACCGACGTCGATGACGGTCAGCGGCCGTCCGGCAGTCTCCCGCTTCTTCGCGACCAGGTCGACGATGAGCTGGTCGCCGTCGCTGATGTCCGGGTGGCCGTCGCGCATGGCGGCACCGACGTCGACCCGCTTGAATTCTTCGCGGCCGTAGATCGTGGTGGTTTCTTCAGTGCTCATTTCGTTCTTCTCCCTCGGCCTTTTCTGCCATTACGAAGTGCGTCCACCGTCAACGGGAATGAGCGCGCCGGTCACCCATGCGGAGACTTCCGGGTCGAGCAGGTGACACACCCAGGCGGCGATTTCCTCCGGCTTTCCGAAGCGGCCGAGCGGAGTGCTCTCGACCATGTCCTTGCGCAGGTTTCCGACTTTTTCTGGGGTGAGTCCGAGATTGTCGTACATGGGGGTGTCGACCGGGCCCGGCAGTACGGCGTTGACGCGGACGAGCGGCGCGAGTTCACGCGCCAGGGAGCGGGTGAGGCTGTTGAGCGCCGCCTTGGACGCGCCGTACATCGCGCGGTTCGGCATGGCCAGCGCCCCGCCCACGGACGTCACGTTCACCACCGAGCCCGAACCGGCGCGCAGCGCCGGCAGCGCTGCCCGGATCAGGTGCGCGGGACCCAGCAGATTGACGCCGAGCATGGCGTCCAGGTCGCGCGGATCGGCCTCGGCCAGCGGGCCGAACCGGGCCAGACCCGCGTTGTTGACCAGGCCGTCCAGGGTGCCGAAGCGGTCGAGGGCGGCGCGTACCGCGCCGTCTGCGTCGGCGGGGCGGCCGATGTCGGCGGGGTGCGCCAGGACGTACGCGTCGGTGTACGGCCCGGCGGTCTCCTTCAGCGGGGCAACGCGCCGGCCGACGAGCGTCACCCGGGCTCCGGAGTCGAGCAGGCGCCGGGCGACCGCGCGTCCGATACCGCTGCCGGCTCCGGTGACGAGGAAGGTCTTTCCTTCGAGGCTCATGGAGAAGTCGCGCTCGCTTTCTCTGCCGGCCCTTTTTCATGGCTTTCCAGCGGCTCACCGGGAAGCCTACGAGTACTCGGCCCCGGTCGAGAGAATTCTTTCAACGGCCGTAAAGAACGCGGTATTACACCCGCCGGATGAGGGTGACGCCCTCGCGCACGGTGAGGATCACCTGCTCGACCCGCGGGTCGTCGCGCACCTTCTCGTTGAAGGCACGCAGCGCCACCGTGTCGGGCTTGTCGTCCAGGGGATTGGCCACCCCGCCGAACTGCAGGACGTTGTCGACCGCGATGACTCCGCGCTCGGCGAGCTGCGGCAGTACGGCGTCGTAGTAGGCGCCGTACCCGGCCTTGTCGGCGTCGATGAAGACGAAGTCCCAGGGCCCTTCGAGGGTCTTGAGCTGTTCCAGAGCGGGGCCGAGCCGCAGCTCGATACGGTCGGCGTACGGGGACGCGTCGAAGTGCCGACGGGCGATCTCCGCGTGCGTGGGGTCCAGCTCGCACGTCACCAGGCGGCCGTCCGGCGGGAGTTCGGCCGCCATGCTGAGCGCCGAGTACCCGGTGAAGGTGCCGATCTCCAGGATCGTGCGCGGCCGGAGCAGATGGACGAGCATCGCGAGGAGGCGGCCCTCCAGCGGGCCGACCATCATCTGCGGCAGCATGCAGACCGTGCGGGTCTCTTCGGCGAGTGCGGTCAGCAGGGGTGCTTCGTCGGTGGAGTGCGCTTCCGCGTACGCCTCGACCGTGGGCCTGACGATCATGCTGCCTCCCGGTCCGCCGTGCTGAGCAGCCAGGTGGCGAGGTCGTCCTCCTGGCCGCGGAAGTAGAAGTGGTCGCCCTGGAAGAGGCGAAAGCTGAATCCGCTGCGGGACGTCTCGGCCCATGCCTCGGACTCCTCGGGCGTGACCTCCGGGTCGCGGTCGCCCACGCAGGCGGCGACCGGGCAGGACAGCACCGCGTCAAGGCGGGGCCGGTAGCGCTCGACGAGCCGGTAGTCGGCCCTGAGGGTGGGCAGGACGACCCGGCGGACCTGGGCGTTGCCCAGCAGCAGCGAGGGGGTGGCGCCCAGCCGGGACAGCTCGTCCCAGAGTGTCTGGTCGTCCAGGTGCTTGGAGCCGGGCTTGTGGTGGCGGGGCGCGGGCCGCCCGGACGCGCACAGCATCGCCGGGCGCACGCCGTGCACGGTCTCCAGGCGCAGCGCCACCTCGTGGGCGACGGCGGCTCCCATGCTGTGCCCGAACAGGACGACGTCCCGGTCGAGGGCGGGCAGGATCGCGTCGCTGATCCGCCGTGCCAGCTCCGCCATGTCGGTGATGTGAGGTTCCTCCAGGCGGTCCTCGCGCCCGGGGTACTGCACGATGAGCGGTTCGGCCGTGGCCAGGACCCGCTTGGCCAGGGTGCGGTAGAAACTGGCCGAGCCGCCGCCGTGCGGGAACACGACGATCCGTCGCCGCGCCCCCGGTCGTGGCCAGTAGCGGCGGAACCAGGTGTCGTAGGAGGAACTTCCGGTGGTCGTCGCGGTGTTCATGTACGGGTCCTCGGAGTGGGCACGGCGGTACTGATCCGTGGAGTGGGAGCGGCCGTTGCGGCCCTCCCGGCGGGCGGGCCGTCCGTGAGGTCCGCGGCGGCCAGGACCTGTGGTGCGGGCGTGTCGCGGTGCAGCCGGACCGGTCCGAAGCGGTCGGTGATGTCGCGGGTGAGCCGGCACAGCGTCAGGTGGTACTGGCCGTCCTTGCCGGGGTCCGCGCCCTCCTCGATGTCGCGGCGCAGTGCCTGGAGCGCGCGGGCCGCCCCCTGGGGCCACAGGTCGCGCAGGATCTCCCGGTAGTCCGGGGACGTCTCGGGTCCCAGCGGCCCGGCGCTGGGGAAGCCGAAGTGCGCGGCTGCGGACTCCTCCATGCGGACGGTGTCCCGCATGTCGTGCGGCATGTGGGGGCGGGGGCTCCACAGGAGCGGGCCGTGGGTGTTGAGCAGGGTGAGGTTGCCGCCCTCGGTGTAGAGGGTGATGCGATGGAAGAGGTGGGTGTGGTTGTCGGGGTCGGCGGGGTCCATGTCGTTCTGCAGCCGCAGCGTGCACGGCACCCCGGCGACGACCCCGTCCAGACTGCGGTGGACGGGCTCCGCCGACGCCAACTGCCGTATTTCTTCGGGCATTTCGGCGACATTGCCGAGAGCCCACGGGCGCACCCCGCCGAGTGTGCGGCCCAGAATGTCGAGCAGGGTGTAGAGCACCTGGAATGCGCACGCCGCGTCGATGTGCAGGGCGCGCTGCCGGGCGAGCAGCCGACGGCCCGTCGCGATGAACCGGCGTACGGGCTCGACGTGCACATAGTGGGTGTTCAGCCGGTACGCCACCCGGTGCTCCCGTGCGGTGCGCAGGCAGTCGGTCAACTCCCGTCCATGCAACGGATGTTCCTGGAGTACGTGATGACCGCGACCCATCAGCTGTGCGGCGAGCCGGGCGCCCGGGCCGCCGTTGATGCCCGCGCCGACCACCACGCAGCAGGCCTCGACGTCCTTGGGGATCTGCTCCGGGTCGGTGAACAGCGGTACGCCGTAGTGCCGGGCGATGCGCGAGGAGCGTTCGCTGCCCCGGGCCAGGACTCCGGCCAGCTCGTACGGCGAGTCGGGTCGGGCGGTGGCCGCCAGGTAGATCCGCCCGAACTTGGTGCCGCACACCACGACTTGGGGCCGGTTCCCGACCGTCGGCGGGCTCACAGCTCGCCCTCCTCCGTGCCGCACACCTCTTCGACCGGCCGGTCGAAGACGTCGAGGGCGGACACGGCCGGCAGCGCCCTGAGCCGTTCGACGACCGGACCGGGGTCGAGGACCTCGGCCGCGTAGTGCACTCCGCCGGGCACCCTCCCGGTGAGCACGGCGGTGGTGGCGACGGCGGCGACCGTACCGGTCAGCTCGTAGGTGTCGGAGCCGCGCAGCACCAGGCTGCGCACCGCGGGGCGGCCCGCGTGCCGACCGGTCAGCTCCAGCACGAACAGCTGGTACGGGTCCCGGCCGAACAGGTCGAGGGCGGCGGCCTCCATGAGCTCCCGCGCGGCGGGTTCCAGCGCGCTCTGTCCGGACATGGCGCCCTGAAGCCGGCCGAGGGCCTTCAGCATGCGCGAGCCGCCGTCGAAGACGTTGTACCAGTCGACCGTGGTCAGGCCGAGGGCGCGGGCCAACCGCTCGACCTCGTAGCTGAGGTAGGGGTACGCGCTCACCGTGCCGGGGAAGAAAGGCAGTTCGGTGTCGGCGAGCGGGACGAGAGCGCGCAGCACGCGGGCCCCGTCCCGCCATGCAGACTGGGCCTCGCCGTAGGCGCCGCCGAGGCTGAGCAGGTAGTCCCCCGCACCGGCGGGCGTGAGCCGGTCCATGGTGCCGACGTAGCCGAGCAGCCGTTCGGGTGCGTCGACGCCCTGGGCCGCGAGCCAGCGCGGCAGCAGTCCGGTGAGGCCGGGCATCATGCCCGCGGTCAGCACGGCGGTACGGCCCCGGGCGGCCAGGTCCCGTGCGGACAGCGCCTGGTGGACCGGCTCGTCGCCACCCGCGTCGACGTAGTCGGCACCGGCGGCGAGCGCCGCCGCGGCGACCGTGTCGAGCACCCGGTAGGAGGGCCCCGCGCAGTTGACGACGATCCGGCAGTCCGCGCAGAAGGCGGTCAGGGAGGCAGGATCGGTCAGGTCAACGGCGCGGGGCTCGGCCCGGCCGCCCAGGTGCTCGGCGTACCGGGTGGCCTCGTCGAGGCGGCGGCCGCCGATCCGCACCCTCGACTCGGGGTGGGCGGCGGCGATCTCCCGCGCGGCGACCGCGCCGACCGCGCCGTAGCCGCCGAGGACAGCGATCGTCGTGGTCACGTGTGGTCCTCCTGGTGTGCGGTGAGTACGGCGGTCAGATCCGGCACGTGCTCGGCGGACAGACAGCCGAAGTGATCCCCGGCGATGTCCCGCGTCCGGAGCCGGCCCAGGCAGAGGTCGCCCCAGTACCGGGTCATGTCCGCGCGCAGCGAGGGCCACAGCGGGGTCGCGTCCCGATGGACGAGCAGGGTGATGTCACCGGTGTAGGGGTCGGCCTCGTGGTGAGCGGCCGCCTCGGCGAGCCCGCGCTGGGCGGTGTACCGCGCCCGCACCGCGTCCGGGGTGAGGCCGAGGGCAGCGGCGATCTCGGCCAGTCGGTCGGCCGCCGGCAGCGCGGCGCGGCGGGCGAACACCTCGGCCACATCGGCCAGTTCGCCGTCGAGGCGGGCCGCCGCGTCGGCGGGAACACGGCCCGGGGTCAGGGCCAGCACCGCCGCCAGGGCCGCACCTGCGCGCTGCTGGTCCGGGAAGCCCAGGGTGCGCGGATCGAGTCCGCTGCCGAGGACGAAGAGGTACTCCGCGAAGACCGGGTCCTCGACCAGTGCGGGCAGCGGATAGCTGCTGATCACGGTGAGTTCCACGTCGGCGCCGCCCTCGGTGAGCTGCCTGGCGGTCTCGGCGGCGAGCAGGGCTCCGCTGTGCGCGCCGACGAGATGGAACCGGGTGTATCCGGTGCCACGCAGCAGCCGGGCGCGGTCGTGGGCGACGCGCGCGATCAGGGCGGACGGAGCGACTTCCCCGTAGGCCGTGAGCGGGTGCGCGGCACAGGCGTCGACCAGGGGCCCGGCGTCCTCCAGGGCCTCGCACAGCTCGGCGTAGCCGCCGGTGGCGGGGAAGCCCTCGCGCTGTGGTGCCCACAGCCAGTCGTCCGCGCCGTCGGCGGGCGCGACCGGACCCGGCGCGAGGACGGCGGACAGCGGCATGTCCCGCGTCGGCTCGGGAGCGGCGGGCGACGTGCTCAGCGTCTCGGCGAGCCGGGAGACGCCGGCTCCGTTGAGGAGTTCGCGCAGCAGCTCGTCGAAGAGGGCGTGTTCCGCCTCCGGGATCTCCTCGCGCAGGCTGCCGACCAGCTGCGCCGCGAGCAGGGAGTCGCCTCCGGCCTCGTAGAACGTCTCGTTCCTGCCCACGCTCTGGGTACCGAGGACCTGGCACCACAGCGTCATGATCCGCCGCTCCAGGTCGCTCATCGGCGACGGGTCTACGGTGCGGGCCGGCTGCGCGGCCCGGCGCGAGGCGAGCCAGGACCGCAGGGTGCGGCGGTCCACCTTGCCGTTGTCGGTCAGCGGCAGTGCGTCGACGACCTGGACCTGCGCGGGGACCATCTCCTCGGGCAGCCGCTGCGCCGCGTGCGCGAGCACGTCCGCGGGACGCACCGCGGCGCGGTCCGCCTTGAACCGGGCGGCGAAGACATGCATGCCGATGGCGGAGAGCGGGTCGTCCGCCCCGGGCAGGCACAGGACGGTCTCCCCGCCGGCACCGGTGATCAGGTCGAGCCATTGGTCCCGGGCCACGAATGTCTGGTCCTTGCCCTGGCGCACGTCCTCGAAGTCACCCGCGGTGGCGTCGAAGAGAAACTCCATCGAGGTCAGGATCTGGTAGTTGTCGCGGGTCGTCTCGATGAACACGAGCCAGCCGCCGGGGGCGAGCATCTGCCGCATCCGGTCCAGGACCGTGGCGGCGTTGCGCGAGTAGTGCATGACGTTGCCGCACAGGATGACGTCGAGGGAGTTGGGCTCGATGCCCTGGGCGCGGAAGTCGTCGTTCATGTCGAACAGGGCGTAGTGGACCCACGGGAAGTCCGTGAACCGCTCGGCGGCCTTGTTGAGGAAGAACTGCGACACGTCGGTGAAGAGGTAGGAGCAGTCGGTTCCGGCCAGCCGGGGCACCGCCTCCACGCTGACACCGCCCACGCCGGCGCCGACCTCGAGCAGTCGTACGGTGCCGCGGTGCGCGCGTTCGTCGGCGATGCGGCGGACCACGGAGGTGGCGATGCGGTTGAGGTAGGAGTTGAGGAATCCCTGCGTGTAGGCGGCTTCCTGGATGTCCAGGCTGCCCTCGGGGAAAAGGAGCTGGACCGGGTCCTGTTCGTCGCGCAGGAGTTGCGGGAGGTGGGCGGTGGCCTTGCGGAAGTACGCGAGGAGTTCCGAGCCGTCCTGGGCGGAGGGCAGCAGTTCGTCGACTCGGCGCCAGGCCCGCTCGACGTCGCCGGGAGCCGCCCGGCGCAGCGCGCGGTAGCCGCCCTCGCCCGGCCGGTGTTCGAGGAACCCCTCGCGCTCCAGCGCCCCGAGCCAGCGGCGTACCAGGCGGTGGTGCTTGGCGGCCACCTTCGCGGAGGCGAGGATCTCGGCGAGCGGATGGTGGGCCTCGGAGGTCGCGAAGAGCCCGCTGTCCTGCAGGACGTCCATCATGGCGAGCAGCGCGGCCTCGTCCAACTGCCGGGCGAAGATCACGACTTGCGTCGCGTCGACGCCGGAGCGGACCTCCTCGCCCTCCTCCGCGACGGCGGACACGAGCGCGGTGCCGTCCTTTCCGGGCTGCGCGCCGGTTCCCGTGCGAGCGGTCTCCACGAATCCCACCAGCCGCCGCTCCAGGGGCCGTTCACCCTCTGCGACGACAGCGCTCGCGGCTACGGCCGGGTGGGCCTGGAGCGCCGCCTCGACCTCGGCCGCCTCGATGCGGTGGCCGCGGATCTTGACCTGCCGGTCGTCGCGGCCGAGGAACTCGATCTCACCCGAGGGCAGATAGCGGCCGAGGTCGCCGGTGCGGTAGAGGCGTTCGCCGGTGCGCGGATGGATGACGAAGCGCTCGGCGGTCTTCTCCTCGTCGTGGAAGTAGCCCGCGGCGAGCCCGGCTCCCGCGATGTGGAGATCGCCGGCGACCAGGTCGGGGCAGGGTTCGAAGTCCGCGTCGAGCACATGGAAGCGCTGGTTGGCGAGGGGCTTGCCGTACGGGATGGACCGCCAGGTGTCCGGGACCTCGCCGACCGGGTGCAGGATCGACCAGATGGACGCCTCGGTCGCCCCGCCCAGGGACACGACCTGGAGTCCGGGCGCCTTCGCGCGGATCGCGTCGGGCAGTGCTACGGGTATCCAGTCACCGGACAGCAGGGCCAGGCGCAGCCTGGGCAGCGGGGTGGGGGTGCTGCCCAAGTACTCGTTGACCATGTGGAGTTGGGCGGGCACGGAGTTCCAGAGTGTGACGCCGTGCTCGGCCAGGAGGGCGACCCAGTGGGAGGGGTCGGCGCGCCGGGCCGGGTCGGGCAGGACGAGAGCGCCGCCGGCGGCGAGGACGCCGAAGACGTCGTAGACGGAGAGATCGAAGCCCAGGTTGGCGAGGGCCAGGACGCGGTCCTCGGCGTCGATCCGGAAGCGATGGTTGATGTCGTCGATGGTGTTGACCGCACCCCGGTGCGTGATCATCACGCCCTTGGGACTGCCGGTGGAGCCCGACGTGTAGATGACGTAGGCGAGGTCGTCGGGGTCGCGCAGCCGCTCCGGGAGCCGGTCCGGCACCGGTTCCGGCGCGAGGGTGTCCACGGCGATCGCGGTGATGTCCCCGGGCAGTTCGGTGGTGCCGGACCGCACCAGGGCGTGCCGGGTCCCGGCGTCCTTGAGCATGCGCTCGCGGCGGGCGGCCGGCTGGTGGGTGTCGACAGGGATGTACACGGCGCCCGCGATCAGGGTGCCGAGCACGGCCGCGATCTGCTCCCAGCCCTTGTCCGCCACGACGGCGACGCGGTCGCCGGGCGCGCATCCGCTCTCGCGCAGCGCGCGGGCCACGGCGGCAGCGCGCGCCGCCAGTTCACCGTGGGTGAGACGGTGGGTTCCGGCGATCACTGCTGGAGCATCCGGCATGCGCAGCGCGGCGGTGAGCGCGCCCTCGTGGAGCAGCGCCTCGGGCAGCGGAGCCTCGGTGGCGTTCGCCCGGGCCCGGCTCTCCGCCTGCGCGGCGGGCAGCCGCACGGGGGCCGCGAGGTCCCAGACCTCGTCGCCGTCGGCCATGCGCTCCAACAGGTCGCGGAACGAGGCGAACATGTCCTTGACGACCGAATCGGCGAGAACGCCGTCGCGCACGTCCCAGTTGACGCCGAGCGTCCCACGGTTCTCCATCGCCTGGCAGTCGATCCACACCTGCGGGGTCTGGCTGATGCCGTGCACCAACTCCCCGTCCGGAAGCGGCTGTTCATGGCCCTGCGCAGTTGCCTGCCCGTCACTGCCGCTGTCGCGGAGCCCGATGGCGCTGGTGAAGACGACCGGCATCAGGGCCGCCTCCTGGCCCCGGCGGCGGGCGAGTTCGCGCAGCACCTCCACTCCGGAGAACAGCCGGTGGTCGAGGTCCTCGAAGAGCTGCTCCAGGACGCCGGTGGCGCGTTCGGCGAAGCTGGTGCCCTGTCGGCGGTCGACGGCGAGCAGCTCCACCGAGGTGAAGTCGCCGACGAGGGAGCCGACTTCGGGATGCAGCGGCAGCCGGTTCAGCACGGTGAGGTCCAGGGTGAACCGCCGGCGCCCGCTCCACCGGCCCACCACCTCGGCGTACGCGGCCAGGACCGCGCCGGACGGGGTGAGGCCGCGCTGGACGGCACGCTCGCGCAGGGCGCGCCAGCGGTCCGCCGCGAGGGTCAGCTGATGGCGGTGGAAGCGGGCGGGGCCCTGTGCCTTCGGACCCTCGCGCAAGGGGAGGGCGGGGGCGGGCGGCAGGTCGTCGACGCGGTCCAGCCAGTAGGCGCGGTCGCGTTCGTAGCGGGGGCCCTTACGCAGTCGGCGTTCGGCGAGCAGATAGTCGCGGAAGGTGATGGACGGTTCGGGCAGGGTGGCGTCCGGGTCGGCGTACAGGGTGCGCAGTTCGTCGAGGAGCAGATGGATGGAGACGTAGTCGGCGATCAGGAAGTCGAGCGAGAGATGCAGCAGCGCATGGTCCGCGAAGTGGCTGATCCGCAGGTCGAACAGCGGCCAGGTACCGGTCGGCAGTACCTGGTTCTCCATCTCCTCGCGCACCGCCGCGAGCGCCGCCGTACAGGCGGCGCGTGGCGCGTGGCGCAGATCGGTGACCTCGATGCGGTAGGGCGGCACGGAGGGCAGAACCCGTTGCGCCCCCTCGTCCTCGACCACGGCGCGCAGCATGTCGTGCCGGTCGACCAGCACCTGCCAGGCGGCTTCGAGGCGGGCCGGGTCGAGGCCGGCGAACCGCAGCTCACCGTAGGCGTGGCAGGCCACCGAGCCGTAGTCGAAGACGTCCCTGCGCCCCAGCAGATAGGCGGTCTGCACATCGGTGAGCGGGAACGGCGTGTGCCGCTCGGCGGGGACCGGGGTCACCGTGGCGCGCTCGCGCTCGGCCCTGAGGTGGCCGAGCACGGCGCTCTTGTGGGCGCTGAGGGTGGCACGCTGTTCGCCGGTCAGTGTGCCCAGCGGCGCACGGAAGCGAAGCTTGCCTGATTCCTCCCACAATTCGACACCACTGGCCTCCAGTTCGGCCAAGAGCCCGGCGAGGTTCATAGGACTCCTTCTTCCATGGGGATCAGGGCAGTTGCGCTGCGTAGTTCCTCGATGAGCCGGGCGAGCGCCTCGACCGTCGGCGCCGAGAACAGCCGGCGCAGGGTGAGGCGGACCCCGGTGATGCGGTGCAGTCGCTCGGTGGCGCGGGTCGCGGTGAGGCTGTCGCCGCCGAGGGCGAAGAAGCTCTCGCCGCGGCCCACCCGTTCGACCCCGAGCAGTTCGGCGAAGAGGGCGGCGACGGCGGTCTCCAGCTCTCCCCTGGGCGGCTCGTCGGCGACCGGCACCTCGTCGCCGAGGGCGGCGGCCAGCGCCGTGCGGTCGACCTTGCCGTTCGCGGTGAGCGGCAGCCGGTCCACGATCTCGACACGGTCCGGGATCATGTAGCCGGGCAGCCGCTCGGTGAGAGCGGCGCGTACGACGGCGGGTTCGGGGGCCGGTGCGCCCGCGACGGCGAACGCCACGATGCGGTGGCGGGGCCGCTCCCCCACGGTGAGGGCGACGGCCCGGGCGATCCCGGGGTGGTCCAGGAGCGCGGCCTCGATCTCGCCGAGCTCGATGCGGTGACCGCGGATCTTCACCTGGTGGTCGGCCCGGCCGAGGAACTCCAGGATGCCGCCCGGGCGGTAGCGGCCCAGGTCACCCGTGCGGTACCAGAACCGTCCCGCGTGCTCCACGAAATGCTCGGCGGTGCGCTCCGGGTCGCCGCGGTAGCCGCGGGCCACCCCGGAACCGCCGATCCACAACTCTCCCGGTACCCAGTCCGGGCAGTCCCGGCCGAGACCGTTCACCACTCGGAAGCGCTGGTTGCGCAGCGGGTGCCCGTACGGGATGGACGGCCAGCCGGGGAGCGGCTCCGCCACGGGGTAGGCGTTGGACCAGATCGCGGCCTCGGTGGCGCCGCCGAGGGCCACCAGGCGGCAGCCGGGCGCCTGGGCCGCCAGCCGTCCCGGCAGGTCGAGGCCCACCCAGTCGCCGGAGACCAGGGCGAGGCGGAGGTCGGCGAGGGCCTCTGGATGGTTCCCGCCTCCGCCTCCCCTACCGCCCCCGCCTCCCCTACCTGTCCCGTACCTGGGGGCTGCCGCGCCCGGCCCCCCGGCGGCGGCCTCGACGGCCTCGTCCTCGAACGCCGGACGGGCTGCGATCAGCAGCATGTCCAGCAGCGCGGGGACCGTGTTCCACACCGTCACACGGTGCGTGTGCAGCAGGTCCAGCCAGCGGCGCGGTTCACGGCGGTCGCGTTCGTCCACGAGGACGAGGGCGCCGCCGGCCGAGAGGAGGCCGAAGATGTCGTACACGGAGAGGTCGAAGTCGAGGGCGGAGAGGGCGAGTACGCGGTCGTCGGGTCCGACGCCGAAGCGTTCGCCGATGTCCTCGACCGTGTTCACGGCGGCGCGATGGGTGGTCTCCACGCCCTTGGGTTCGCCGGTGGAGCCCGAGGTGAAGATGGTGTACGCGAGGTCCGTGTCCTTGACGGAGACCGGTGCGCGCAGGGCCGGTCCTGCCGTACGGGCGACCTCGGTGTCCAGGGTGCGCAAGCCGTCAGGCCATTGCGTACGGGCGATCAGGTCGGCGTCGGTCAGCACGGCCACGGCTCCGGAGCGGCGCAGGATGCGGTCGCGGCGGGCCGGCGGCTGGTCCACCCCGACCGGCACATAGAAGGCGCCCGCGGCGAGGGTGCCCAGCACGGCGGTGATCTGGTCGGGCCCCTTGGGCAGGGTGACCGCCACCGGGTCGCCGGGTTGTACGCCCGCGGCCCGCAGCGCACCGCCGACCCGCAGTGCCCGCCGGGCGAGCTCGCCGTGGTCCAGCCGGCCGCCCCGCCACAGCAGCGCGGGCCTGCCGGGGTCCGCCGCGGCCCGGGTGAAGAAGGGCTCGTGCAGCAGCCGCCCGCTCATGGGTGCGTCCGTGGCGTTCACGGCGGCGCGCACCACCGCCTGATCGGCGGGGAGTTCGGGGTGGTGGGGCCGGTTCCAGTCGGTTCGGGCGAGGCTGTCGAGGAGCCCCTCGTAGGCGGCGAACATGGTGGGCAGAAGACCGGCGGGGAACAGCTCCTCCACGGCGTCCCAGTTCACCGAGATGCCGCCGTCACGTTCCACGACCTGGCAGTCGAGCCACACCTGCGGCGTCTGGGACAGCCCGTGCACCTGCTCGCCGAAGGGCATGGTGAGATCCGCGAGCCGGTCGGACACACCGAGAGTGCTGGTGAAGACCACCGGCATCGCGACTTCCATGGTTCCGTCGCGCTGGGCGAGTTCGCGCAGCACCCACAGCGCCGAGACGGAGCTGTGCTGCAGCCCCTCCCAGATCTGCTGCTGGAAGCGGCGCGCCGAGCCCGCCCAGCTCTCCCCCGCCCGCGGCCGGTGGCCGACCAGCAGCAGCGAGGTGAAGTCGCCGACGATGTTGTTGATGTCGGGGTGGACCTCGCGTCGGTCGAACAGCGTGAGGTTGAGGGTGACGTCGGGCTGTGCGCTCCAGGCGGAGAGCACGTCGGCGAACGCGGTGGCGAGTACCGCCGAGGGCGTGAGTCCCGCGGCGCGGGCCGCTTCCGTGATCGCCCGCCAGGTCCTGGGCGGGACGATGAACTCCCGTCGGGTGAACCGGGGCTGGTCGATCCTCTCCGGGTCGACGGCGAGCGGGAGCGCGGGGGCTGGCGGCAGCGTGGGCAGCCTGCCGGTCCAGTACTCCTTGTCCCCGGCGAGTTCCTCGGGGTCCGGGGCGGCCTGGAGGACGTAGTCGCGGAACGAGACGTCGACGGGCGGGAGTTGGGCCCCGGGGTCCTCGTAGAGCCGGGACAGTTCCCAGAACAGGGTCATGATGCTCAGCGCGTCGAGCACGATGTAGTCGAAGCCGAACGAGATACGGGTCCGCTCGCCGTCGTAGCGGGTGGCCGCGACATGAAAGAGCGGCCAGCTGCTCACGTCGAAGACCCGGTGGTCGAGAGCCGCGCGCTGCGCCCGCAGGGCCTCTTCGGAGCGGCCGGGCGGCGCGTCGGTGACGTCGAGGACGAAGCGCGGGACCTCGGGCAGGATGCGCTGGTTGCCGTCGTCGTCGAAGACGGCCCGCATCATCTCGTGCCGCTCGACCAGCCGGTTCCAGCAGTTCTCCAGCCGCTCCAGGTCCACCTCTCGGCCGTCGAACTCCCAGTACCAGTACGACCCGACACCGCCCAACGTGAAGTCCGCGCCGCGGCCCAGCCAGTAGGCGCGCTGCACGTCGGTGGCGGGGAACGGCTCGTGACGCCGGTCGGGGTCGGCGGTGACGAGCGGCAACCGGGTGGGCCGGCCGAGGACGAGCCCGGCGGCGAAGTCACGCAGGGCCGGGGCGGCGAACAGTCGGCCCAGGTCGGCCCCGTGCAGCCCGGCCGCCCGCAGCCGGGTCAGCAGCCGGGTGGCGAGCAGGCTGTCCCCGCCGAGCACGAAGAAGCCGTCCGCGCGTCCCACTCGTTCGATGCCGAGCAACTCAGCCCACAGTTCGGCCACTTGCTGCTCCACCGGGCCCTGCGGGGCCTCGTGCTCGACGGCCGACTCGGCGCCGTCCCGGACCTCGCCGGCGAGCAGTGTCCGCAGGGCGCCCCGGTCCACCTTTCCGTTGGCGTTCAGCGGCAGCGCGTCCAGCACCTTGAACCGGTCGGGGACCATGGCGGACGGCAGACGCCGAGCGAGATGCTCGCGCAGGACCTCCGGCCATGGCTGCGGCGGGGGTTCCGCCGGCCGCACAGACGGCTCTGCCGCCCGCGTCGGAGACCCCTCCGCCGCCCGCCGCGCAGACGGCTCCTCGCCCCTCAGTACCACCGCCGCAGCCAGCCGTGGCGCGGGTCCGCCCACTGCGACCACCGCGGCCGCGGCCACCGCGGGGTGCTCCTTGAGCGCGGCCTCGATCTCGCCGGGCTCGATCCGGTGGCCCCGGATCTTCAGCTGGAAGTCGGCCCGGCCGAGGAACTCCAGGCAGCCGTCGGGCCAGTAGCGTGCCAGATCGCCGGTGCGGTACCAGCGCAGCCCGGCGCGCTCCACGAACCGGTCGGCGGTGCGCTCCGGATCCCCGCGGTAGCCGGCGGCCACCGAGGCGCCGCCGATCCACAGCTCGCCCGGCACCCAGTCCGGGCAGTCGCGACCGCGCGGGTCGACGACCCGGCAGCGCTGGTTGGGCAGCGGCACGCCGTACGGCACCGAAGTCCACTCCACGGGAGCCCGGGCGACCTCCTGGACCGTGGAGTGGATCGCGGTCTCCGTGGTGCCGCCGAGCCCGGCGAACCGTACGGAGGGGAACACCTGCCCGGCCCGCTCGGGCAGATCCGCACCCACCCGGTCGCCGCCGAGCAGGACCACCCTCACTCCGGCCGTGGCCCCGGCTCCCTCGGCCGCCTCCAGGAGCATCTCCAGCAGCGTCGGCACGCAGTTGACGACCGTGGCACCACGGCCGCGGACGAGGTCGAGCCACACCTGTGCGTCGCGCCGCTCCTCCTGCCGTACGCAGACCACGGCTCCCCCGGCCGAGAGGGGGCCGAAGATGTCGTACACGGACAGGTCGAAGTCGAGCGCCGAGACGGCGAGGCTCCGGTCGTCGGGGCCGATGCCGAAGCGTTCGTTGAGGGCCAGCACGGTGTTCACGGCGCTGCGGTGGGAGACCTCCACGCCCTTGGGCTCGCCGGTGGAACCGGAGGTGTAGATGACGTACGCGATCCGGGCCGGCGGCACGGCGCAGGGCTCCGGCAGCGGGGACGCCAATCGGGCCTGGCCGATGGTCTGTTCGGTCACGGTGAGGCAGGCGCCGCAGGACGCGGCGATCCTGGCCCGGCGGTGCTCGGGCTGGTCGACACCCACCGGGACGTAGGTACCCCCGGCCGCGAGCACGCCGAGTACGGCGACGATCTGGTCCGGGCCCTTGGGCAGCGTGACCATCACGGCGTCGCCCGGGCTCAGCCCCTGGGAGCGCAGCAGTCCGGCGAGCCTCAGGGCGCGTTCGGCGAGCTCGCCCCGGCTGAGCGAACCGTCCGCCCAGAGCAGCGCGGGCCGCCCCGGGTCGGCCGAGGCGGCGGCGAAGAAGGGGGCGTGCAGGGTCCGCGCGGGGTACGTCCGGTCGGTGGCGTTGACGGTGGCGCGGGTGTCGCGCTGGGCCGGCGGCAACAGGTCGGGCATCGGGTCGGTCCAGCGCGCGACCGGGTCGGTCAGCCGGTCGAGCAGGGTGCGACAGGCCGCGAACATGCCGTCCACGACGCCGTCGGGGAACAGCGCCTCGACGGCCTCCCAGTTGAGCTGGATGCCGCCGTCGTGTTCCACCACCTGAAGGTCCATCCACACCTGCGGGGTCTGGGAACCGAGCCACACCGGCTCGCCGAGCACCTGACGCACCTCCTTCTCGAACAGTTCGCCCATGCTCAGCGCCGAGGTGAAGACCACTGGGGCGAGCGCGGCACCGGGGCGGACGCGCGACAGGGCGCGCAGCACGTCGGTGCCGGAGAAGTCGCTGTGCGCGGCCGCCTCGCGGAACTCCGACTGCACCCGGCGGGCCCGGTCGGCGAAGGACTCCTCGCGGGTGGCGTCGACGTCGAGCAGCAGCAGGCTGGTGAAGTCGCCCACCATCGCGGGGACTTCGGGGTGCAGGGGCTCGCGGTCGAACAGCGGGAGGTTCAGCAGGAACCGCTTCTCCGTGCTCCAGGCCGCGAGGGTCTCGGCGTAGCAGGTGGCCAGCACCATGGACGGGCTCAGACCGTGCTCGCGGGCGCGGGCGGACAGCACTTCGCGCCGCTCGGGCGGCAGCCAGTGGGTGCGGCGGGTGGTGCGGGGGTGGTCGAGGCGCTCCGGGGGTCCGGCGAGTGGGAGTTGGGGGCCGCCGGGCAGGGTGTCGAGGCGCCCGGTCCAGTAGGCGCGGTCGCGCTGGTGGTTCCGGGGCGGCCGGGCGGTGCGGTCGGCCAGGTAGCGCGGATAGCTGTAGCCGAGCGGGGCCGGCTGCCCGCCGGGGTGTGCGTAGAAACGCGCGAGGTCGGCGAGGGCGATCCGGAAGCTGAGCGCGTCGCAGACCAGCATGTCGACGTCGATGTGCACACGGCCGGTGCCGTCCGGCAGGAGGCTGAGCCGGACGTCGAGCACCTGGCCGCCCGCGACGTCCAGCTTCTGGTGGGAGAGCCGCTCGCGCAGCCGGTCCAGTTCGGCCCGGGCGGCCTGCTCGGTGTCGCCGCGCAGGTCGTGCACGGTCCCGAGACCGGTCGGCCGGTCGGTGATCCGCTGGGTGCCGTCGGGCAGGAAGCGGGCGCGGAACATGGCGTGGTGAGTGGTCAGCGCGCGCACCGCCGCGTCGAGCCGTACGGGGTCGAGCGCGGGTCCGTCGAACTCGAAGTAGAAGTGACCGGCCACGCCACCGAGCACCTGTCCGTCGCCGCGGCCCACCCAGTAGGCGTGCTGCATCGGGGCGAGGGTGAAGGGGGCCGACTCGTCGAACGGGGAGGCCTCCTCGGTGAGTTCCTCGACTGATGCCGACACAGCTTCGCCGCCCGATGCCGGTGCAGAGTTGTCGACTGATGCCGGCACAGCGCCGTCGACCGATGCCGATACAGAGCCGTCGCCGGACACGGGCACCGAGCCGTCGGCAGATACCGGCACAGCGCCGTCGCCAGATACAGGCACAGCGCCGTCGGTCGGCGCTGTGGCGGCGTCACCCGTATGCCCGTTGTGGCCGGTACGCCCGTCCACGAGGGCCCACCAGTCACCCAGCCGCGGCTGCTCGACCAGGTCGCCGAACCTGATCTCCGCGCCCTGCCTGCGCCATTCGCCGGCCAGCCGCATGATGCCCATCGAATCCAGGCCCAGGGAGGTCAGGTCGTCCTGGTCGCCGATGCTTTCGGGCGCTTCGTCGAGCAGTTCGGCGACAGCCCTGCGCATTCCCTCAAGCGTTATTCCCATGAAATTCCCCGCGGTGCTCAACAGACACGGCTGATGGACAGGGCGGCATCCTTGGAGACGAGTTCGGCGGCCGCGACATAGCGTTCTGCGAATTCCCTGGCGAAGTTTTCGTCGAGCCGCCCCTCGTTGTAGAAGAGCAGAACGTGGAATCCCTCTTCGTGGGGCACCAGGACCAGTTCGAGTTCAAATCTGCTGCCCACTCCGTCGGGCACCAGAACCTCCAGGTCGAGACCGCCCGCGGTGGTGCTGTAGACCGGCTCCGCCAGCATCTGGAAGACGATGTCGTCGGCCCGCCCGCCGGCGCTCTGCGCCTCGCGCAGCGGCAGCAGCTGGTAGGGGACTCCCTGGTTCAGGAACCCGCCGACCACGGTCTCGTGCGTGGCGCGCACCGCGTCGAGGACGCCCGCGCGTGGATCGATCCTGGTGCGCAGCACCACCATGTTGGCGAGGAATCCGACGGTCCTGCGAACCTCCGGTCGCGTCCGGTTCGCGTACAGGGAGGCGACGGCGAGATCGGTGCGGCCCGTGGTGCGGTGCAGCACGGCGTAGTACAGAGTGAGGAGCGCGGTGAAGAGCGTACTCCCGCCGCCGCGCGCGACCTCGCGCAGTCCGGCGACGGTCGCCGCGTCGAGCCCGCTGCGCACCAGCGCGGTACGCCGCTCGGTGGGCGCGTCGCGGGTCGGCAGCGGTGGCAGCGTGAGGCCGGCCAGCCGGTCGCGCCAGTACGTCTGCTGACCGCGCAGGTCGCCGCCGTCCAGGGCTCGGCGCTGCCAGTCGGCGAACTCCCCGAACTGCCAGCCCGGTTCGGCCGGTTCGGCGACGGCTCCGGACGCCTTCTCCAGTACGGCGCACAGGTCCTGGAAGACGATGCCGCAGGACCAGGAGTCGGTGACCAGGTGGTGCATGTTGAGGCAGAGGACATGGTCGGACGGGGCGACCCGCCACAGTGTGGTGCGGATCGTGCCGCGCGAGGCGTCGATGCGGGTGGCGAGTTCGGTCGCGACGGCGGCGTTCAGCGCGCCTTCAGGGTCCGGATCCCCGGACAGGTCGTACACCTGAATGTCGATGGGCTCCGATCCCCGCACGACTTGCCGCAATCCCCGGCCGCCGCCCGTGAATACCGAGCGGAGCGATTCATGACGGTCGATCACGGTATCCAGTGCACCGTGCAGAACGGCGATGTCCAACGGCCCGCGAATACGGCACATCATCGGGCAGTTCAGCGCGCCGTCGTGTCCTCGATATCGGTCGAGGAACCACAGCAGCCGCTGCCCCACGGAAGGCTCGATCTCTCGCTCTTCTATGCTGCCCACGGCGCTCAAGCTACCGGCGGGCCGCGCACACCCCGCCGACGCTGAAAGATACTTGGCGGCATTGAAAGAATTACGGCCCGGACCGTTAGCCGTTGCTAGCCTCGCCCGCATGCAGCACCTCGATCTGCGGGCTTCGGTGCACACCCGGCTGTCGTGGGACTACACGCCTCGCGTGCCACGGCTGGGGTCCCTCAGCCGGCGGGGACGCGACGGACAGTGGGACGCCGAGGCCGACATCGACTGGTCGGCTCCCGTGCCGTTCGGCGCGCCGCTCGCGGACGGCACCGACTTCGCGCGCGCCTCGTTCGAGGCCTCGCCGATGGCCGGGCGCGGTCGCCCCATGTGGGACACCTTCCGCTGGGAGTTGCAGGCCTGGCTGGTCAGCCAGTTCCTGCACGGCGAACAGGCCGCCCTCGTGGTGGCCGCCCGGCTGGTGGAGTCCTTGCCGACCGTCGAGGCCAAACTGTGCGCCGCGAGCCAGGCGACCGACGAGGCCCGGCACGTGGAGGTCTTCGCACGCTATCTGCGGGAGAACGTCCCCGATCCGTATCCCGTCAACGCGGACCTTCGGGAGCTGCTGGAGGACGTGCTGGGCGACTCCCGCTGGGATGTGACGGCCCTGGGCATGCAGATCATGGTGGAGGCGCTGGCGATGGCGGCCTTCCGGCTGGCCGGCACCACCTTCCACGACGCTCTGATCCGCCGGATCACCACGCTGGTGGCCCGCGACGAGGCCCGGCACGTCTCGTTCGGCGTGGTCTCTCTGGAGGAGGTCTACCGGGAGCTGTCGAGCACCGAACTGGCCGACCGCGAGGAACTCGTCCTGGACGCGGCCTCGTTGATGCGCCGGCGTTTCCTGCTCTCCGACGTCTGGGAGCGGCTGGACGTCGACAGGGACGCGGGTGTGGCGTATGCCGCCGCGGATCCGGCGATGGTGCTGTACCGCCAGACGGTGTTCGCCCGCGTCGTGTCCGCGCTGGTGCGCATCGGACTGATGACGGACCGGGTACGGCAGGGGCTCGGGGACCTCGACCTGCTGAGCTACGGCGTGGTGCCCCGCCGGCTGAGCCGGCGCGACGACCGACTGCGGAGGGCGTGAGGCCGATGACCACGGGAGCGACGGGTGCGATGGGAGCGACGGGCGCGACGGGTGCGACGGGTGCGACGGGTGCGATGGACACGGCGGGTTCGGCGCAGGCACTCTCGGTACGGCTGTTCCTGGCGGGTCTCGGCGCGGCGGAGTTGATGACCGCGTATCTCGGCATCCGCCTCGGCCTGTACGACGAGCTCGCCAAGGCGCCCGCGACGGTCGGCGAGTTCGCACTGCGGGCCGGCATCGACGGACGATACGCCCGCGAATGGCTGGAACAGCAAGCGGCGGCAGGCATTTTGATGACCGATCAGACGGAGGAGAACCCGGAGCGACGGGTCTTCACCCTGCCCTCGGGACATGCCGAGGCCCTCACCGACCTGGACAGCCCCTTTTCCATCGCCCCGCTCGTGCTCCTGCCGATCGGCGGGATGGCATCGGTGCTTCCCCGGGTCGCCGACGCGTTCCGCACCGGGCAGGGCATTGCGTACGCCGAGTACGGCGCCGAACTCCGCGGCGGACAGGCCGGTTTGAACAAGCCGGTCTTCCGACACCAGCTTGCGGGCTGGATCGCGGCGACACTGCCGGACGTGCATGCCGCGCTCGGCGGCGCGGGCGGCAGGATCGCCGATGTCGCCTGCGGATCGGGCTGGTCGTCGATCGCGCTGGCCCAGGCGTATCCGCGGGCCCGGGTGCACGGCCTCGACCTGGACGAGCGGTCGGTGGCGGACGCGCGGCACAACGCGGAGGGGGCCGGGGTCGCGGACCGGGTGGAGTTCGAGGTGCGGGACGCGGCCGATCCGGACCTGGCGGGCCGCTACGACCTGGTGTGCGTCTTCGACGCGCTGCACGACATGGCCCGCCCGGTGGACGTGCTCCGGGCCTGCCGATCACTGCTGGCCCCGGACGGCACCGTACTGCTGATGGAGCCCAATGTCGGCGAGCGCTTCACCGCGCCGGCCCCGGAGACCGAGCGCTTCCAGTACGCGGTGAGCCTGCTGCACTGCCTCCCCGTCGGCATGGCCGAGGAGGGCTCGGCGGCCACGGGCACGGTCATGCGGCCCTCGACGGTGCGGGCGTACGCCGCCGAGGCGGGGTTCCGGCAGGTCAAGGTACTGCCGGTGCGGCACACGTTCCACCGCCTGTACCGGCTGCGCTGACGCCTGCGGCCTGCCGCCCGTCCGGTTGCCCGCCCCGAAGCACCCGGCCCACCCTCTCTGCCCGTGCGCCGAGCACCCGGCCCACCGTCTCTGCGCGGTGCGTCGACCACCCGGCCCCCGTCTCTGCGCGTGCGCCGACCACCCGGCCCCCGTCTCTGCGCGTGCGCCGAGCACCCGGCCCACCCTCTCTGCCCGTACGCCGAGCACCCGGCCGCTCGGCCGGGGGCTCGGACAATCGGGCTCTCGGAAACCGAGACTCTCAGCGTGCGGTCGGGGCCTGCGCCTTGACCCCGAGGTATTCCGCGAGCAGCGTGTTCACCTCGGTCGGCTTCTCCAGCAGCGCCGCGTGACCGCTGTTCTTGATCTCCCGGTACTCGGCCCCGGGGATCAACTTGGCCAGTTCGCGGGCCATCGGATAGGGCGCCATGATGTCGTGCTCCATCCCCACGACCAGGCACGGGACGCTGATCCCGGCGATCCGCGCGGGATCGGGGTCGTACGCCGCGGAAGCCTCCGCGTGCCCCAGGGCGCCGTGGGCCCCGGCCGCCGCGAGCCCGCGCAGGCCTTCGAGGTAGGGCTCGATGAAGGCGTTCCGGTTCAGCGCCCGCGGGCCGAACAGATACATCGCCCGGTAGATGCCCTCCATCACGGGCGGCATCACCACACCCGCCCGCAGCCGCTCCAGGGCGTCCTCACGGATCGCCCGGTGCAGCGCGCTCGGCTTCCACGGCACACCCACCAGGACGGCGCGAGTGAGCAATTCCGGGCGCTCGACGGCGAGTTCCAGAATGATCGTGGCGCCCAGGGAGTAACCGACGATGGCGCAGGGACCCACCCCCAGCTGCTCGATCAGCGCGGCGACGTCCTCGGCCAGGCCCTCCATCGTGTACGGCGGCGCCGTCTCCTCCGACGGCGGTACGCCCCGGTGGTCGAAGGTGATGACCCGGTAGCCGCGCTTGGTCAGATAGGGGACCTGCATCTGGTTGAAGAGGTTGGCCTGGTGCTGTCCGGGGACCAGAATCACCGGGCTGCCTTCAGGGTCCCCGAAGATGTCGTAGCTCAGGGTCACGCCCGTCTTCAATGCGATGTCCACGCTGCCGTCCTTCTTCGGGTGACGATGGGGCTTTCGCGCGATGCGGGGGGCTGCCGCCCCGGCATTTCACGCTAACCGCGGTCTACGGATGCGCTGTTGGAGCTGACAGGTCACGGACGGAATCACCGGCGACCACGGCCTCGAAGGCGGCCCGGTCAGGACCGGGAGTGCGTACCTCGGGCAGCGGATGCTCACGCAGGAACGCGAGGATGCGCCGCGCCACGGTGCGGTCGGCCATCAGCCCCTGGGGCGTCATCAGCATGTTGTAGAGGCGCAGGGCCGCGGTCCTGATCTCCGGGTCGTCCTCCCGGAGCACGGCCATCGCCCGTACGAAACGGTTGGGCAGGTCGTCCGCGGGCGGTGCGTGCTCGCCGCGCAGACCGGCCTTGAGCTGGGCGAACCGGGCCCGGTCGGTGGCCAGTTGGATCTCGAACCACACCCCGAGCCGGCTGTCGGTCCACTCCTCGAACCCTGCCGTGTACGCCGCCGGGTCGGCGGCCGCCTCCTCAGCGGTGCGGGCGAGATGCTGGGCGTGGGTCAGGGCGAGTGAGACACCGCGGCCGAAGGTGGGGTTGGTCTGCAGGGCCGCGTCGCCCACCAGGACCAGTCCGGCGGCCACGGGCCGGCTCAGGTCGTCGCGCAGGGAGCGGCGCCTGTTCTCGATGTGCCCCATGGGGCTCGGATCGTCGAGTGGAGTGCCGCGGTCGGTCCACTCGGCCGTGCGCGGCACCGACGCCAGGAAGCGGCCGTACGCGTCGGGGTCCCGCAGCCGGTGCTTGAGCGGGTCGTCCACCGCCAGGGTCGTGGAGAGCTGGAAGGTGTCGTTGTCCCCGGGGAAGACCAGGGCGGTCCCGTAGTCCAGCTCGGCGACGATCGGCACGGTCGTCGACGGGAAGGCGTGGCCCGGACGGAGCTTGTAGTGCCGGGTCAGGTAGAAGAATCCGCACGGCTGGGCGGTCTCCTGAGGCGCGGGCAGTCCGGCCGCGGCCAGCCAGTGGGCGACCCGCGAGCGGCGGCCACTGGCGTCGACGACCAGGTCGGCGGTGTGCTCGGTGCCGTCCGCGGTCCGCGCACCGATCACCCGGCGGACCCCGTCGGCCTCCTTGCCCGTCACAAGGTCCGTCACCCGGGCGCCGGTGGAGACCGTGACGCTTCCCTCCGCCTGAGCGGCCCGGCGCACCACACCCTCGTAGACGAGTCGGCGGCTGAGTACGGTGGCGTCCTCGGAGCCCGGCTCCAACGGGGTGACCAGGGCGCCGCGTGCGGTGAAGGCGGTCAGGACGTCGGGGGCCTCCTCGCGCAGGACGCGCGTGGACAGGGCGAGGAACGCGTGCCCCTGCCGGGCGTGCGGCACCTCTTTGCGGGACCAGGCCCGTACCTCCTCATCGGGCGTGGCACCGGACGGTGGCGGGCTCCCGCTGTCCAGCACGGTGACCTCGTGGCCACGGCGCGCGCAGAAGAGCGCCACGGCCGAGCCGGCGAGTCCGGCCCCGATCACCAGGACGCGTGCCACGGCCGGTCACCGTGCCGCCGCGGTGACCGTGGAGGACCAGTCGACGCGGTAGCCGTAGACGGATTCGGCGTTCTTGAGGCTGAGCCTGAGGAAGAAGGGCAGCATCAGATCGCGCAGCGCCCGGCCGATGGGGCCCGCGGGAGTCATGTGGCCGCCGGTGCGGCGCGCCTGGCGGATCAGCCCCTCGACCCGCGCCCGGCGTATGCGCTCGAACGCCGCGAGGGCCGACCGGGGTTGAGGCAGGTCACGCAGACACTTGGCGAGTACGACGGCATCCTCCAGGCCGAGGGCCGCGCCCTGGCCCATGTGCGGGGAGATGGCGTGCGCCGCGTCACCGATCAGGCAGACGTTGTCGCGGTGCCAGGTGGGGACGGACGGCAGGTCGTACAGCGGCCAGCGGCCGATCGGCCCGTCGGTCGCCTTGAGGATCTCGCCGACGACCGGGTGGTCGCCCGCGTGGCGTTGCAGCAGTTGGTCGCGCCACTGTGCGTCGGTGATCGACTCGGCCCAGCCGCGTGCGGGTTCCCGGGTCTGCGTGTGGTTCTCGAACCAGTAGACCTCGCCGTCCGGCAGCACCTGGTAGCCGAAGAAGCCGCGCAGCCCGAACATCATCCGCAGTACGCCGTCCGGGCGCCCGAGTGCGGTGGTCTGTGCGAAGCCGCCGGAGCCGATGCCCTGGGTGAAGCTCGGGCGGGGAGCCTCGGGGAACACCGCGGCGCGAGTGGCGGAGTTGATGCCGTCGGCGCCGATGAGCAGCCTGCCCTCGGCGGTGGAGCCGTCGGTGAAGCGGACGGTCACCCCGTCCGGTGCTGCGGTGTTCACACCGGTCAGTCGCTTGCCGAACTCCACGGGTATTCCGGCCTGTTGGGCGGCCTTCCGCAGCCCCTTGTGGAGCAGGCCGCGTTTGATCACGGTGGTGCGCTCCGGATTGCTGCCGATGGTCCTGTTGCAGTGGTTGGCGAAGACCAGCCGGGTGGTCGCGGCACCGTGCCGCAGCACCTCGTCGGCGATGCCGAGGGTCTCCAGGACGGCCCTGCCGTTGGGGCCGAGGTTGAGGAAGGAACCGGCGTGGTCGCCGGGTTCGGGGCGGGACTCGTACAGCACGGGTTCGAAGCCGCACTGGCGGAGGAACATCGCGAGCACCGGGCCCGTGATGCCGCATCCGGCGATGAGCACGCGCCGTCCGCCGGGCATGCTTGTGGGGGGTGTTTCACGCATGACGCAGTTCCTCATTTCTCCACTGTTGCCACGGGGGCTCCACAAGGGAGTCACGGGATGCTCCACAAGGGAGTTGACGGGCGGGGCGAGGCGGACTCAGCCGGCCACGAAGCTCCGGAACTTGCGCACCATGACGACCGCGCACAGCACGCTCAGGCCCACGGTCCAGGCGAGGGTGGACAGTACGGGGACCAGCAGCGAACCGCCGTGCGAGAGGCCGACCAGCGCTTCGACGGCCGTGGACACCGGGTTGGCCGCCACCACGGGTTGCACCGCGTCCGGGAACGCGTCCAGCGGCATATAGCCGGAGGACATCATGGTCAGTGCGAGCGTGGGCATCTGTACCCAGCGCATGATGACCGGCGGATACGGCGCGGACAGGGCCGCGACCACCGCGATCGACGTGCACATCAGGCCGAACAGCGCCACGAGGACGAAGAATCCGATGGCGGCGCCGACGCCCTGCTCGAAGCGGAAGCCGGGAAGGTAGGCGATCAGCGAGACGAGCACGGCGATGCCCATGATCCGGACAAGGTCACCGAGCATCCGGCCGAACAGGATGGACAGGGCGTTGATCGGCATGGCACGCAGCCGGTTGAAGACCCCGCTGCGGATGTCGACCCAGAAGGCGATCGCGCTGGATCCGATCGCCGAGAAGGCGGTGATGAGGATGATCAGGGGCGCGAGCCGGACCACATAGCTCTCGCCCAGGGTGTCGCGGACCAGGATGCGGAAGGTGGCCAGCAGCATGAACAGCTGCAGCAGCGGAAAGCCGAACGTGGCCAGCAGCATCATCGGGCTGCGGACGAAGTGCTTGAGGACCCGGCCGCCGATCAGGGTGGACTCCGCCCACAGACCGGTCGTACCGCTCGTCCGGGTCGCACCATTCGGCTGGGTCGTTGCGGCCGTCACTGGGTCACCTTCCGGAATGCGCGAGCGGTGGTCCATCCGAAGAGCAGGGTCAGCCCCAGACACCACAGCACGGCCGGTACGACATCGCCGGCCGAGGGGGTGCCGGTGGACAGCGCCCGCAAGGCGTCCACCACGGCGGACACCGGCGAGGCACGCACGATGGGCTGCAGCCAGCCGGGGAACAGCGAGGCCGGGACGAAGCCGGTGGAGACCACCAGCAGCGGCAGATACGGCAGGTAGAGTGCGGCCGCCAGCGCCTCCTGGCTGCGCAGGGTCAGACCGAGGGTGGCCGTCGCCGCGGCCAGCGCCACCGTGAAGGCCATCGCCACGAGCAGGAACCCGACGGCCGCCGCCGGTCCGGCGTCGAACCGGAAGCCGGCGAGGTGGGCCACCAGACTGATCACGATCGTCGACGTCAGCGCTTCGGCGGCCACGACCAGCAGCCGGGCCGTGCCCAGGGCGGAGCTGCCGATGGGCATGGTGCGCAGCCGGTTGAACAGCCCGCTGCCGCGGTCCGCCGCCAGTGACATGGCGGACGCGATCGCTACGAACATCAGGGCCTGGACGACCAGCGTCGGAGTGACGAAGCGGCCGTAGTCGATGCCCTTGGCGTCCAGCATCCGGCTGAAGGTCGCGTAGAAGATGCCGAAGAACATCAGCGGCTGGACGACGGTGCCGACGAGCGCGCCCCTGCTGAAGGAGCGCCGGAAGTCGCGCTCGGCGAGCACCTGTACGTCGTGCGCGAGACCGGGTCCGGCGGGCGGGGCGGCGTGGGAGACCGTCGTCATGAACGGGCCTCCGGGACCGGCGCGGCCGTACCGTCCGGGGCCTGGCGGTTCTCGGTGAGCGCGAAGAAGACATCGTTCAGGGTGGGCGGGTGCACAGCGACGTCGTCGGCGTGGACGCCGTCGGCGCCCAGGTCGCGGATGATGCCGGCGAGGTCCTCGGTGCCGCGTACCGGCACCACGACCGCGTCGTCGCGGACGTTCACGCCTGCGAAGCCGGCGAGCAGGGCGGCGGCGCGGGTCCGGGTGGCCGCATCCCCGATCGTGACCTCGCAGACGGAGCCGCCGGTCTGCTTCTTGAGCTCGCGCGGTGTGCCCTCGGCGATGACCCGTCCCTCGTCGATGACGACGATCCGCCCGGCGAGCGCGTCGGCCTCGTCCAGGTACTGGGTGGTGAGCAGGATCGCCATGCCGTCGGCCGCGAGCCTGCGGACCGCGTCCCACAGGGTCTCGCGGCTGCGCGGGTCGAGTCCGGTGGTGGGCTCGTCGAGCACCAGGACCGGGCGCGGTACCACCAGGCTGGCGGCGAGGTCGAGTTTGCGCCGCATGCCGCCGGAGTACTGTCCCGCGGGTCGGTCGGCGCTCTCCGTGAGCCCGAACCGGTCGAGGAGTTCAGCGGCCCGGGCGCGGGCGCCGGACTTGGACAGACCGAGCAGCCGGGCGAAGAACACGAGGTTCTCGCGGCCGCTGAGGGCTTCGTCGACGGCGGCGAACTGCCCGGTCACCGCGATGGCGGCGCGCACCCCGCGCGGATCGGTGACGATGTCATGGCCTGCCACGGTGGCGCTGCCGCCGTCGGGAACGAGCAGAGTGGTCAGGCAGTTGATCAGGGTGGTCTTTCCGGCTCCATTGGGCCCGAGCAGTCCGACAACGGAGCCTGGGGCGACGCAGAACGAGACGTCGTCGACCGCTGTCTTGGGTCCGAAGCATTTGCGGAGCCGATCGATCTCGATCACCGCGTCGGCCACAGGAGGCCCCTCTCTTCGGTGGGGACGTTCGCTCTCGGAAAGAGAGCGCGGAGCACTCCGACGGTAGCCAGGCGCGCATGTCCGCACCCGTCTCCTGTCAGAGATCTTTCAGTGCGACACCAGCTGGTTCTGCTCACGCAACTGGCCCACCACATAGGCGACCACGTCGTCCGAGGTGGCGATCCCCCGGCCCGTGTCCTCGTCGATGGGCGGCAGATCGAAGTCGTCCTCGATCGCGAAGGCGAGTTCCAGGAGAGCGAGCGAGTGAAAGCCCAGGTCGTTCACCAAATGGGCGGCCCCTTCGGCGGGGAAGCCCTCGGGATCCGGCGCGAGTTGGCGGACGAGCGACAGTATGGTCTCCCGGACCGCGCTTTCGGTGTGGGCCATGTCTCTCCTAGGACTGAGGGTAGGGGGCCGTACTGTCGACGAAGGTGCGCCAGATCATCCGCCTGCGCGGCTTGCCGCTCGGGGTACGGGGCAGTGCGCCGCGCGGCACTCTGCGCACGACGGCTTCGGCACCGGGAGCGGCGTGGCGCAACAGCCTCAGTACGTCGGCGTCCCGGGGTTCACCCGGGGCGTGCGTTCCGTCTTCGATGACGGCGGCTGCGACGGGGCCCGCCGCGTCCTCGCCGAGCACCACGGCCGCCCGTGGAGGCAGGCCGCCGGCACCTCTGAGGCTCTGCTCCACGTCCTCGGCGAAGATCCGCAGCCCGCGCAGTTTCAGGCTGTCGCCGATCCGGCCGTGCACGAAGAGCTGCCCGTCCGCGACGAACCCGGCGTCACCGGTGCGCAGTTCGCCGTTCTCGGTACGGGTGCCGCCGGCACCGTCACCGAGGTGGCCGACCGCGAGATAGGGACTGCGTACGGCGATCTCGCCCACCCCGCGGTCCGGGAGTTCGTCGCCGTGGTCGTCGACGATCCGGACCGTGATGCCGGGCAGCGGAGTACCGCATCCGACGACCGACTTCTCCTCGGCCCAGCCCTGCCCGTGCCGCAGCCCGGTGACCGCCAGCGCGGCCTCCGCGAGCCCGTACGCGGGCAGCAGCGCGCGGCGGCTCAGTCCGCGTGGGCCGAGCAGCGCGTGGAACCCCCGCAGCGTGCCGGGCGGGATGCGCTCCGCTCCCACGACCAGCGATCGCCAGCCGGAGAAGTCCAGCCCGGACAACTCCTCGGGCCGGACCTTGCGCAGCATGTGGTCGAGCCCGAAGGCGGGCGTGGCACTGATCGAGGCACCGCGCCTGCCGAAGCACTCCAGATACTCCAACGGCCGTCGCACGAACGTCTCGGGCCGCATCAACCAGAGCTCGTCCTGCCCGAGTACCGCTCCGAGCAGACATCCGACCAGCCCCATGTCGTGGTGAACGGGGAGCCAACTGGCCCAGACGGACCCGGGCGCCGCGTCGAGCCAGCCGCGGATCGCCGCGACATGGGCGGCGAGGGCGGCACTGTCGAGATACACCCCTCGGGCACGCCCACTCGAACCCGAAGTGAACTGCACGAGGCCTCGTACGGCGGCCGGGTGGGGTGAGCCAGTGATCTCCGGGCTGCCCGGAGCCGTTGTGTACCCGCCACCCCGGCCCGTCGGGGCGGGGTGGGCTGAGGCAGTCTCCGGGCTGCCCGGAGCCGTTGCCTGCCCGCCGCCCCGGCCCGTCGGCGCCAGCAATGCCGCGCCCCGCACCAGCGCCGCATCCCGCGGCAGCGGGCCGGACGGCGGTGCGTCGGCGACGACCGCGCGGGGCCGGGCCGCGGTCAGCAGGCCGGTCATCCGGTCGTCGTAGCCGGGTGTGGCGGGCGCGCCGGCGATCGGGGGTGCCAAGGGTGCCGGGGTGGCGCCGGCCAGGACGGTGCCGAAGAAGGCGGCGAGGAAGGCGGGGCCCGAGGGCAGGACGAGGGCGACGATGTCGTCCTGGCCGACCCCCGCCGTGGTCAAGGTCCGGGCGGCACCGTGACTGAGCCGCGCCAGCTCGGCATAGGAGTACCGCTCCCAACCGCCCTCCGGCAAACGGAAGTTGACTCCGGTGTCTTCGCTCGGGGCGTCGAGCCAGCTCACCAACGAAGGGGCGCTCACGGTCCGTTCACCTCCAGCCGCCGTGGTCATCGGGGAGCCTAGGCGCCGGGCGGGCGGGGTCGGATGATGCTGTTGAGTGTCTTTCACCCGCCCCTCACGTCCCTGCGGCCCGGTGGATCCTGATGGCCCCGCCGCGCGGGCACCCGGCGCGGAACGCGACGCCCACAGCGGGCACCGACCGCGCACTGGGGACCGCACCGCACCGAGAGGGAGGCGATCCATGCTGGAAGGCTGTGTTCCGTGGCCCGCCGAGTTCGCCGAGCGCTACCGGAGGGAGGGCTACTGGCAGGGCCGTACCCTGCACGACCTGTTGCGGGCCGCCGAGCGGGAGCACGGCGGCCGGACCGCGGTGGTCTCCGGCGCGCGGCGCCTGACCTTCACCCAACTCCTCACCCAGGCCGAGGAGTTGGCGGCGGGACTGTACAACGCGGGGATACGCGCGCAGGACCGGGTGGTCGTGCAGCTGCCGAATCAGGACACCTTCGTCGTCCTGTGCTTCGCGCTGTTCCGGCTCGGCGCCGTACCCGTGATGGCGCTGCCGGGGCACCGCCGCAACGAGATCGTCCATCTGTGCCGACACGCGGACGCCGCAGCCTATGTGGTGCCGGACCGCTTCCAGGGTTACGACTACCGCGCGCTGGCCCGCGAGGTCCGCGCCGAGGTGCCCGGGCTGCGTCACGTCCTGATCGCCGGTGACGCGGGCGAGTTCACACCGCTGGCCGCGCTGCGGGCTGCGCCGATGGAACTGCCGCCGGTGGACCCCGGTGAGGTGGCGCTGCTGCTGCTGTCCGGCGGGACCACGGGGCTGCCCAAGCTGATCCCCCGTACGCACGACGACTACGCGTACAACGCGCTGGCCTGCGCCCGGGCCCTGGACGTCGACCGGCACAGCGCCTATCTCGCGGCCACCCCCGTGGCCCACAACGCGGCGCTCGGCTGCCCCGGCGTGCTGGGCACGCTCTTCGTCGGCGGCAAGGCCGTGCTCGCCGCGAACCCGAGCCCCGAGGAGGCCCTGCCGCTGGTGCTGCGCGAGGGGGTCACGCTCACCACGCTGGTGCCGCCGCTGGTCATGATGTGGCTGGCGGATCCCGAGGTCGCCAAGGCGGATCTGTCCGGACTGCTGCTGCAGGTCGGCAGCTCCAAGTTCCAGCCGGAGGTGGCCCGTCAGGTGCGTGCCGCGCTCGGCTGCCGGCTCACCCAGTGGTACGGCATCGGCGAGGGGCTGCTCACCCATACCCGGCTGGACGACCCGGACGACGTGGTCCTCACGACGGAGGGCCGCCCGCTGAGCGGGGCCGACGAGATCCGCGTGGTGGACGACGCCGGAAGGGACGTGTCGCCGGGTGTGGTGGGCGAGTTGCTGGCCCGGGGCCCGTACACGATCCGGGGGTACTACCGGGCCGCCGAACAGAACGCGAAGGCCTTCACCCCGGACGGGTTCTTCCGCACCGGTGATCTGGTCCGACTGACACCCGAGGGGAACCTGGTGGTGTCCGGACGGGTCAAGGACATCATTCACCGAGGCGGGGACAAAGTGTCCGCCGAGGAGGTCGAGAACCATCTGCTGGCCCATCCGGCGGTGCGGGACGTGGCGGTGGTCGGCCTGGCCGACGACTCGCTCGGGGAGCGGGTCTGCGCGTACGTGATCGCCGAGTCGGCCCCGGACGCGGCACCCGGGGAGCGGCTGCGGCTCAGCCGCCTGAAGGCGTTCCTCAAGGAGCGCGGTCTGGCCGCCTACAAGCTCCCTGACCAGCTGGAACTCGTCGACTCCTTTCCCAAGACCCCGGTGGGCAAGGTCGACAAGAAGGTGCTGCGCGCGCGTGGCGGGGCCTGATGGAGCACGACCGCGGGCCGCACTGCCCACCTCGGCATGCGGGGCACTGCTGCGGCATGTACTCCCGTCCTGGGCGTGCGGTGCGGACCGCGCCGGGGACCTCGTCCCGTCGGCGGAGCTGTTCCCCGAGGAGGAGGCGCAGTGCGCGCAGGCCGGCCCGCGCCGGCGGGCCGAGTTCACCGCCGGCCGCTGGTGTGCCCACCGGGCGCTCGCCGCGCTGGGCGCGGGGCGGGTGGCCGTGCCGCGCAGCGCGCGGGGCATGCCGGTCTGGCCCGACGGTGTCGTCGGCAGCATCACGCACTGCGAGGGTTACCGGGCGGCCGCCGTGTGCCGCAGCCAGGACGCCCGGGCGCTGGGGATCGACGCGGAGCCGGCGGCGCCGCTCTCGGAACGGGTGCGCGCCGGTCTGTTCGGGACCCGATCCAGGAACGTATCCGGGGACATGTCCGGGACCCGGTCCAGGGACGTATCCGCAGACGAGTCCGGGGCCGAAGAGGACGCGTTCGCCACCGACTTGGCGCGACGACTGCCGGGCCTTCCCGTCGACCGGCTGCTCTTCAGCGCCAAGGAGGCGGCCTACAAGGCGTGGTCGTCGTACGCCGACCGGCCACCGCCGTTGCGTGCGGTGCGCGTGGTGTCCGCGCCGGCGGACAGGGCAGCGGTGGCTCACGCCCTGCCGGCTCTGCCGGCTCTGTCGGGGAGCTTCACCGTCCGCGTACCGCGCGGGTTCGCCCTGCGCCACGGCGATCACCTGTACGGCAGTTGGCACGCCGACGCGGGGCTGCTGATCTCGTCCGCGCTGATCGTCCACGGGGCCGCCGAGCGGCTTCAGGGCGGGTCGGCGTGGGTTTCGAGCACATAGCCGCGACCCCAGACGGTGCGGATGGACAGCCCGAGTGGCTGAATTCGGTCCCTGATCCGCATCATGTGCAGATCGAGGGCGTTCCGTGTCCTCGACCCGTTGACCTGGCCGAGGCGGAAGCGCAGCGCCTCGCGGGGGACGACCTCGCGATAGCGCGGGACGAGCAGTTCAAGGAGTTCCGCCTGCGTCGGCGAGACGGTGACGGAGCGCGAGCAGAAGCGCAGGACGCCGCTCTCGTCGAGATACGGCAGCCGATTCATGTGGTAGCGACGGCTGAGGGCGTCAACCCGGGCCTGGAGATCGTGCGGAGGTATCGGCGCCCGCACCCAGTCCTCGCACACGTCCTCGCAGATGGGTGCTTCCGCACCGGCTTCGACGACCAGGATTCTCGGTTGGCCCGTCGATCGACATCGATCACGCAATTCCCGCTGTGCCGGCCACCGCAGGAGCCGGACTTCTTCACGTGACAACTACGCGCTCCCTCCACGCGCCTGAAGTTCTACGCCGTGCCGGCCCCCGTACTCCTGCCACCGGATGCCGCGCATGTCCCCATCGGCGAGCTTCGAGCACATATCAGATTGGCATGCACAACTTTTTCGCCGCAACCGATCGGCGCGGGGCTTTCGGTGAACTCTTGCAGCAAGCGTCCGACGTGCACACATGCGTCGGACGATCACTTCACCGGAGCACTGATCACGGGGTACTGGTTGATTTTCGAATGAAATCGAACCGGTCTGCAGCACTCCCGCTTCGTGGTACCCACGCTCTCGTTGAAGTCTTGACTTCGCGCTCACGCGACAACGCGTGCACAGCCATCACTCCCCCGTAAACAGCAGACGATTAACCTCGCCCTTTTTCGAATTCCTGGACCGGACCGCCCTGGCCGGCGGTGCGCGGTTCGCGCCTCTCAGTCCCCCGGAAATCCGCAGCTCCAATGTACGGTTCCGAGCGCGCGATCACGGTCAAATCTGTCAGCTATGTTTCGGCCAGGTTCAGCGCAGTGACACGGGCACACTGCGGTAGGAGCGAAACGTTACGCTTGGCCTGCGCACGACATCTCCGGCCGCCTCCAGGGCGGGCGCGTTGCGCAGCAGCCAGCCGAGCGCCGCCTGCCCCTCGATCCTGGCCAGACCTGCCCCCAGGCAGTGGTGGGCGCCCCCGCCGAAGCTGAGGTGGGCGTTGGGGGTACGGCCGACATCGAGCCGCTCCGGATCGGGGAAACGCCGTTCGTCGTGATTGGCCGAACCCAGCAGCAGGACCAGCACCCGCCCGGGCCGCACGGTACGCCCCCCGACCTGCACCGGTTCCTTCACCAGGCGCGCGGTCGCCTGGATCGGCGCGTCGTAGCGCAGGAACTCGTCGACGGCCGTCGGCAGCAGCCCCGGATCATGGCGCAGCCGGGCCAGCTCCGCCGGGTGGCGCAGCAGGGCCGCGACGCTGGTGGCGATCAGATTGGTGGTGGTCTCGAAGCCGGCGAAGAAGAGGAAGATGACGTTGTCGACGATCTCCTCGCCGCTCAGCCGCGCCCCCGGTTCCTCGGCGACCTCGGCCGTGATCATCTGTGAGAGCAGATCGTCGCCGAGCGCGGCGCGCCGCTCCGCGAGCAGGCCTGCGATGTATGCGCGCAGCCAGGCCACGGCCTCATGCGCCGCCTCCCGGTCCTCCTTCGCCACATACAGGGCGAAGGCCTTGGCGAGGTCGATCGCCCGCGGCCGCACGAGGTCCCGGTCGACCGAGGGGATGCCCACCAGTTCGCATACGACGGTGACCGGAAGCGGAAAGGCGAGTCCGGTCACCGCGTCGAACGACCCGCGCTCGAGTGCGGGGGCGAGCAACTCGTCGACCTGCCGCTCGATGTAGTCGTGCATCCGCTGCACCAGACGCGGACTGAACGCCTTGGCCATGAGCCGGCGCAGCCGTGTGTGGTCAGGTGCGTCGCGATCGAGAATGATGCGCTGGAAGAAGGAGTTGGCGGGCCCGTCCCCAATGCTGAATTCATGGTATTCCGGGGGATATTCGTGGCTGAGCCGCCGGTCACGCAACAGTGGCGCGACATCGTCGTACCGGCTCACCACCCACTGCCCTGGGCCGCCCCGGCTCAGCCCCCCGGAGGAACGCAGTTCCTCATAGATCGGATACGGGTCGGAAAGCACCGCAGGATCCCTGGAATCAAATTTAAGAGGCAGCTCGGAATTCACGTCCACTCCCCCAGGAAAGGAAATTGGCCCTAGAAAACGCACCGTCCCGCAGCGTACCATTCCGGCAGCCAGCGCCCACAGCTGTCGGACTCGAAATGGAGCCTCACTTCAGCAGTGCGCTTATTTCCTGTCAGGGTCCTTTCAGAATTTCTCCGTACCCGCCCGCCGCAAGGCATCCTCACCCCTGTGACCGACGCCATGGACACACGACTGCCCCGATTCGTTCTGGACGATCCCGAATTCCTTCGCGACCCTTATCCGGTCTACCGGGAACTACGGGCACGGGGACCGCTGTGCCGGGGCGGTCCGGCCCAGTGGGTCGTGACCCGCCATGCGGAGGTGTCCGCTCTGCTGCGCGACCGGAGACTCGGCAGGGAATTTCCCGAGGAGTTCCAGAACATCTCGGTCGGTCCCGGTCCCGCGGTGGACTTTCTGCGGCGCATCGTCATCGACCGCGACCCGCAGGAGCACACCCGCCTGCGCCGCCTGCTCACCAGGGCACTCACTCCGGCGACCGTACGGTCTCTGGCCGCGCCGATGGCCGCGATGGTGGACGGCCTGCTGGACGAGGCTGTCGAGCGCGGAACCTTCGACGCGGTGACCGACCTCGCGCAACCGCTGCCCGTGCTGGTGATGAGCACCCTGCTGGGGATACCTCCGCAGGACCGCGCCGATGTCATGGAGCGGTCGATCGACGTCGCCAAGGCCTTCGCCGTCTTCATTCCGGAACAGGAGCGGGCAGCGGCGCACGACGCGGTCGTCTGGCTGCGCGCGTACTTCCGCACTCTGCTGCGCCGGCGACGAGCGGCGCCCGGGAACGACCTGCTCACCACCCTCGCCACGGTGCGGGACGGCGACTGGTCGCTGTCCGAGGAGGAGGCCGTCGACAACGCGCTCTTCCTCTACTACGCCGGCTTCGAGACGACGACGAACCTGATCGCGACCGGCTGCGCGGCCCTGCTGCACCATCCGGGCGAACAGCGCAGGCTGCGCGCCGACCGCTCGCTGCTGCCCACCGCGCTGGAGGAGTTCCTGCGCTGGGACGCCCCGATCCACACCACGACCCGGCTCACTCTGGAACCCGTCGAGGTCGGCGGCCGCACCCTGCGCAGGGGCCGGGTCGTGGTCCTGTTGCTGGCCTCGGCCAATCACGACGAGCGGCAGTTCGCCGACCCGGGCGGGCTCGACGTGGGCCGGCGGCCCAATGCCCACCTCAGCTTCGGCGGCGGTGTGCACCACTGTCTCGGCGCGATGCTGGCCCGGGTGGAGGCGACGGCCGTCTTCGATCGACTGCTGGACCGGTTCACCGCACTGGACCCGGCGGGTGAGGAGGACTGGCGGCCGAGCGGGGGAGGATTCCGCTTCCCCTACTGCGCCTATCGATCCCTCCCTGTGCAGATCCGCTGAAAAGCGCCGCGCGCAGCCGCCCGTTCGCGGGTGCGCGCGGCGCTCAATCCGCCTTCGGCCGAGTTCAGTCGGCCGGAAGGATGTTGTGGTTGACGCGGAAGAGGTTCTCGGGGTCGTACTTGGTCTTGAGTGCCCGGAGTCGCGGATAGTTCACTCCGTAGGCATCGCTCACTCGTTCGGGGCCGTCGTCCCCGAGATGATTCACATACACCCCGCCCGTGGTGTACGGAAGGATGCGCTCGTATACGTTCTGGGTCCAGTCGATGTTCTGCTGATCCTCGCTCTCGTCCTCCCATTGGCTGAGAACGCTGACCAGATATCCGTCGCGGTGCGGAAAAGCCGTTGCGTCCGGGGGAAGTTGGGCCATCACTCCGCCCATGAGACCGCCGCCGACGAGAGAAAGCGGAGAGGGATTGCTCGCGTAGCCGTCGCCCAGGATGTCGAGGGCTTCCGGATGGAGTTCGTCCATGTGGAAGGAGCGGGCATACAGCCGCCGCCCCGCCACGGTGTTGTCGTCCAGCATCCGCTGCACGGCGAGATAGGGCATGGCGCCGACGTGGTTCAGCAGCGGCTTCCTGCCCAGGCCCGCGAGCGGTGCCACCGCCTCCTCCGCGCCGGCCGACGGGTCGGCGTGCACATAGCCGAGACCGACCGCCGGTTCGCCGTCCACGGTGAGGAAGGCGAACGAGGTGGTGAGCGCGTCCGGCGCGCTCTCGTTGAACTCGCCCAGCCCGCGGGCCACGGCACCCGTCTCGGCGACGGGGAAGGCCAGCAGCCCGGCCAGGCAGTCGCCCTGTGGGTGGAGCTTGTACTCGAAGGAGGTGGCCACACCGAAGTTGCCGCCACCGCCACGGATCGCCCAGAACAGGTCGGGGTCGTCCTGCAGACTGGCCCTGCGGATCTCGCCGTCGGCGAGGACGATGTCGGCGCAGAGCAGATTGTCGACGAGCAGCCCGCGATAGCGGCCCAGCCACCCGAGGCCGCCGCCCAGCGTCATGCCGCCGATGCCGATGTACGACTCCTGGGAGCCGGTCACCGCCAGCCCGAAATGCATGGTCTCGGCGTCGAAGTCGCCCTGGAGGAGTCCGGGTTGGGCCTGCACCGTGCGCCGGCCCGGGTCGACCCTGATGCCGCGCAGCGCGGAGGTGTCGATGACCAGTCCGCCCTCGCAGCTGCCGGTGCCCGCGAAGCAGTGCCCGCCGCCGGTCACCGCGAGCAGCACCCCGTGCTCCTTCGCGAACCGCACGGCGGTCATGACGTCCGCGGCGCCCTGGACCCGGACGATCGCTCCGGGACGGCGTTCGAAGTAGGCGTTCCAGATGGCCTTCGCGGCCGGGTACTCCTGATCCTCCTCGGTGATGACGGGGCCACGCAGCCGCTGCCGCAGCTCAGTGACAGCACGCTCCGGCACGCTCTCGCCCTGGGATGTGGTCAACCGCATCGCGCCTCCCGTACGCCTGGGGGTCTCGGTTCCGGGACCATCCAACTCCCGCGCGGCGCCCCGTCGGCGTCCCCGGACAGACCGTCGAAAGATCCACGCCGGACGTCCGCCGCGGCTGCGTCGGGCAGGGCGCTCCGATACGCTGACTCGGTCCTCAGACGCATCCGACCTGACCACCGGAGCCGCGAGATGTACGTTCGACGGGTCGTACCCAACGTCCAGTCAGTCGCCCTGAAGGAAAGTTCCGAGTTCTACGGCCTGCTTGGCTTCGAGGAAATCATGAACCACGGCTGGATCGTGACCCTGGCCTCCACCGACAACCCCGCCGTGCAGGTCAGCCTGATGACCGACGACGCGACCGCCCCCGTGGCACCGGACATGAGCATCGAGGTCGAGGACGTCGACGCGGTGTATGCCGAGGTGCGTAGGAGCGGTGCCGAGATCGTGCACCCGCTGACCGACGAGGAGTGGGGCGTACGCCGTTTCTTCGTCCGGGACCCCAACGGCCGCGTGGTCAACGTCCTCAGCCACAGCTGACGCCGTCGCGCACAGGTCCTCCGAGCGGTGGGGCCGCGCCCCCTCCGTCGGACATCACGGGAGCCGCCGCCCCTTCCCGGGCGGCGGCTCCCGTGTCCGTACTCACCCCTCGATCAGGGTGATGTCCTGCTCTCGGGTCGCGTGGAACTTCGGCAGCGGGAGGCCCGACTCGGTGCTCATTTCCATCAGGACGGCCTCGACGTGGGCGTTGCCCGCCGTGAGGGTGCCGAGCTCGCGCTTCTCCGAGTTGGTCCAGCGGTGTGCCGCGCCGTCGCAGACCGCCACGGTGCCGCCGATGCCGTGGCGCACGCGAGGATCACCCTGCGACACCGAGGAGGAGACGAACACGGGCCCGGTGGCGCTCGAACAGCGGTAGGTGCCGGAGAGGGTGATCGTTCCATCGGCCGCGACGTGACCGGTCGGGTCGACGGTCACCTGCTCGTACGGGTCGTACGAGGGGGAAACGGCCACGGCGGACGGGGCGACCGGCACAAGCAGGGCGACGCCGGTGGCCGCCGCGCCGATGACCTGGCGCAAGGACATGAGAGTACCTCCTGGAACGGGGGCTGAAAGGGGCGCTCCATGCGTACCGGTCCGGCGTCCCGAGGCCGGTGATCGTCACCCCTTCGGTGGCGAGTTGGCACCGTCCGTCCCGACGAGGTCCGAGAGTTGTCCTCGTGTTGTCACGCTTCACGGCCGACTGTTCCGATGAGTTCGCCGCACGCGCATGGTCTATATGTGCGAGGGCGGCGACACCGCCGCCGAGACCCATCGCATCCGACGTGGAGGTGCGCCATGTGTTCACACCAGTCTTCGTGCCCGTCCGCGGACTACAACGCCCCGCACATCGTGGCGGCCCACCCCGAGCAGGGCTGGAGCCTCCTGTGCAACGGCGCGATCGTCTTCGACGACAGCGGTGAGCTGCTGCCCGACGGCAGCGTGGTCGCTCCGCACCGGGTGTTCGTCGAGCAGCTGGCCGTCGCGGCCTGATCCTTCGCCGGGCCCTAGTGCCGCGTCAGCGAAGGTTCGCCCCGTCGCGACGCCCGGCACGCTCCCCCACTGCCTTAAGGGCGTGGGAGGTGCCCCCACTCGCCGCACCGGCCGCCGATCCTTAACGGGCAAACCTTGGCTGACGCGGCACTAGCTCAGCACCGCGAAGCCGTCGAGTTCCACCAGGGCCTGTTCGTCCCAGAGGCGGGCGACGCCGATGACGGCCATCGCGGGGTAGTCGCGACCCGCCGACTCCCGCCAGATACGGCCGAGTTCGGGGGCCTGGGCCCGATAGTCGGCGACATCGGTGGCGTAGACCGTGACCCGTGCGAGGTCGGCCGGGGTGCCCCCCGCGGCCCGCAGCGCGGTCAGCAGATTCGTCAACGCCACCTCGAACTGCTCCGGCAGCGTCTCGCCGACCACCTTCCCGTCCGTGTCGAGCGCGGTCTGACCCGCCAGGAAGACGAGGCGGCCGCCGGTGGCGACGACGGCGTGGGAGAAGCCGGTGGGCGGGGAGAGGCCGGGCGGATTGACGCGCTCGGTGCTCATGGGGCCTCCACGGTCTCGATGCTCACGGGGCCTCCACGGCGGAGTTCGGATGCGTGGGCGTCCTGCGGTACAACTCCTTGGCGATGACGGCCCGTTGGACCTCGCTCGCGCCCTCGTAGATCCGGGGTGCGCGGACCTCGCGGTAGAGGTGTTCGAGGAGATGACCCCGGCTCAGGGCACGGGCGCCGTGCAGTTGGACCGCGGCGTCGACGACGTACTGGGCCGTCTCGGTGGCCAGCAGCTTCGCCATCGCCGCGCGCTCGGGTACGTCGGGGGCCCCTTCGTCGTACGCCGCCGCGGCCGCGTACACCATCAGGCGGGCCGCCTCCGTGCGCAGCGCCATCTCGGCGACCTGGTGGGCCACCGTCTGAAGGTCCTTCAACTTGCCGCCGAACGCGTCCCGCCCAGCCGTGTGCGCGAGGGTCGCGTCCAGCGCCGCCTGTGCCATGCCGACGGCGAACGCGCCCACGCTCGGCCGGAAGAGGTTGAGGGTGTGCATGGCGACCCGGAAGCCACGGTCAGGCTCCCCGAGCACATCGTCCGCCGTCACCGGTACGGCGTCGAAGGCGAGGGCGCCGATGGGGTGCGGCGAGAGCATGTCGAGCGGGGTGCCGCTGAGGCCCGGCCGGTCGGCGGGGACGAGGAAGGCGGTGACGCCGCGGGCCCCGGCACCGGGGGTGGTCCGCGCGAAGACGGTGTAGAAGTCGGCCTCGGGCGCGTTGGAGATCCAGCACTTCTCACCGGTGAGCCGCCATCGCCCCGAGCCGTCGGGCTCGGCAAGGGTCGCCGCGCCGGGCACGGCGACGGGGGCGTCCCCCGCCCCCGGGCCGCCGGGTCCTGCGACCGCCGGGCCGCGCCCCTCGCCGAGGCCGTCGAGTCCGGCGACCTCCGTGGGCGAGCCGGGCGGCTCGGTGATCGGCGGGTCTTCCGCATCCGGGCCGTCAGACCCGGCGGCGTACGAGCCGGCCGATCCACCGACCGGCGAGCCGCCCGCTTCGGTGACCGGGCAACTGCCGGCCGCCGGGCCCAGCACCGCGCTGACGGGCGAGCCGGCAGCCTCCGGGCCGTGCCGCTCGCCGACCCGCGAACCGACCCCCGCCCCGCGGTCCGGTTCCGCCCGCAGCGCCAGCGCCGCCGCGTCCGAGCCCGCGCCCGGCTCGCTGAGGGCGAAGGCGGCGACGAGTGCGCCGTCGCGGACGCCGGGCAGCCAGCGGTCGCGCTGGGCCGCCGTGCCGTACGCGTGCACGGGATACGCGCCCAGGCCCTGAAGGGCCAGCGCCGTCTCGGCCTCGGTGCAGGTCTGGGCCAGGGACTCGCGCATCAGGCACAGGTCGAGCGCGCCCGAGGTGAACAGCCGGGCGAGCAGACCGAGGCGGCCGAGTTCGGCGACGAGGGGGCGGTTGACGTGCCCAGGCTCGCCCTTCTCGGCCAGCGGGCGCAGCTGCTCCGCGGCCAGGGTGCGCAGCTCGGCACACCAGGCGGTTCGCGCCGGATCGAGCGAGAATGCGGTCATTGCCGGTCCCCTCTCCCCCGCCGGGCCACACATCGGGGCCTGCCGGGTCACCCTCCACGTTATCGCGAACTGTTGACTGTCGTCACCAACACGATACGCTCCTGGTGCGAGCCCACCACGACAAGGGGGCGAACCGCCATGGACCCCAGGGACACCGCGGAGCCGACGACCTCGGCCCACGTCGACACCTTCCCGCGCGATCACCTGCCGCCCCCCGAACTCTGGCCCGAGCTCCGGTTCGATCTGCCCGAGCTGCGCTACCCCGACCGGCTGAACTGCGCCGCCGAGCTCCTCGACCACGCCGGCCCCGACCGCCCCGTCTTCCGCACGGCCTCCGGCGACCTGTGGACGTACGGACAGCTGCGTGCCCGGGTCGACCGCATCGCCCATGTGCTGACCGGCGAACTGGGCGTCGTCCCGGGCAACCGGGTGCTGCTGCGCGGGCCCACCACACCGTGGCTGGCCGCGTGCTGGCTGGCGGTACTGAAGGCCGGCGCCGTCGCCGTCACCGTGTTGGCGCAGCAGCGGCCGCACGAGCTGACCACCATGTGCGAGATCGCCCGGGTGACGCACGCGCTGTGCGACGTACGGGCGGTGGACGACCTGGTCAAAGCCGAGATCCGGGGGCTGCGGGTCACCACCTACGGCGGTGACGCACCCGACGACCTGCTGCTGCGGATCACGGGCGCGCCCGACGAGCCGTTCGCCGCTGTCGACACCGCCGCCGACGACGTCGCGCTGATCGCCTTCACCTCGGGCACGACCGGTCGGCCCAAAGGCTGTATGCACTTCCACCGCGATGTGTTGGCGATAGCGGACACCTTCTCGAAGCATGTGTTGCAGCCACATGAGGACGATGTCTTCGCGGGCAGTCCCCCGCTGGGTTTCACGTTCGGACTGGGTGGTCTCGTCGTCTTTCCGATGCGCGTCGGCGCCTGCTCCCTGCTGCTCGAACAGGCGGGCCCCAAGCAGCTGTTGCCCGCGATCGCCGAGCACCGCGTCTCCGTACTGTTCACCGCGCCGACCGCGTACCGGGCGATGCTGGCGGAGCTGGACGGGCACGACATCGGGTCGCTGCGGCGCTGTGTGTCCGCGGGCGAGAACCTGCCCGCCGCGACCTGGCGGGCCTGGCACACCCGCACCGGTCTGCGCATCATCAACGGCATCGGCGCCACCGAGCTGCTGCACATCTTCATCTCCGCCGCCGACGAGCACATCCGCCCCGGCACAACCGGCATCCCCGTACCGGGGTGGCACGCGCGCGTGGTCGACGATTTCGGCGAACCCGTACCGGACGGCGAGCCCGGGCTGCTCGCCGTGCGCGGCCCGGTCGGCTGCCGCTATCTCGCCGACCCACGACAGCGGGAGTACGTACGCGGTGGCTGGAACATCACCGGCGACACCTATGTGCGCGACCCCGACGGCTACTTCCGCTATGTCGCCCGCGCCGACGACATGATCATCTCGGCGGGGTACAACATCGCGGGCCCGGAGGTGGAGGACGCTCTGCTGCGTCATCCGGACGTGGTCGAGACGGCGGTCGTGGGGCAGGCCGACGAGGCACGCGGGCAGGTCGTCGTGGCGTACGCGGTCCTCAGGGAGGGTGCGCGCAAGGACCCGGAGGCGCTGCGCGCCTTCCTCAAGTCCGAGCTGGCGCCGTACAAATGCCCCCGCGAGATCGTGTTCCTGGACGCGCTGCCGCGCACCGCCACGGGGAAACTCCAGCGGTTCCGGCTGCGCGAGGACGCCGGCCCCGACGTCACGTCACCGCCCGCCCCGGAGAGTGACTCGTCCCCTGGCGGCGATCCCAAGTGATCTTCGCGGACTAGAGTGATCAACGTGTCAGAGCAGCACGCCCCCCGGTCCCTCATCGTCACGTTCTACGGCGCGTACGGCCGATTCATGCCCGGCCCCGTGCCGGTGGCCGAGCTGATCCGGCTCCTCGCCGCGGTCGGCGTCGACGCGCCCTCCGTACGGTCGTCGGTGTCGCGGCTCAAGCGCCGCGGGCTGCTCGAACCGGCACGCACGGCGGCGGGCGCTGCCGGGTACGCGCTGTCGACGGACGCGCGGCAGCTGCTCGACGACGGCGACCGGCGGGTGTACGCGACGGTGCCTCCCGAGGACGAGGGCTGGGTGCTCGCCGTCTTCTCCGTGCCGGAGTCCGAGCGCCAGAAGCGGCATGTGCTGCGCTCGCGGCTCGCCGGTCTCGGCTTCGGGACGGCTGCCCCCGGGGTGTGGCTCGCCCCGGCCCGGCTCTACGCGGAGACCCGGCACACCCTGGAGCGGCTGCGGCTCGCCCCCTACGTGGAGCTGTTCCGCGGGGAGCACCTGGGCTTCGCGGCGACGGCCGACGCGGTCGCCCGCTGGTGGGACCTGGCCGCGATCGCCAAGAAGCACGAGGAGTTCCTCGACCAGCACGCGCCCGTGCTGCACGCCTGGGAGCGGCGCGCGGACACCCCGCCGGAGGAGGCGTACCGCGACTATCTGCTGGCTCTCGACTCCTGGCGCCACCTCCCGTACACCGACCCGGGGCTGCCCGCGGCCCTGCTGCCCCAGGACTGGCCGGGCGCCCGCTCGGCCACCGTCTTCCGGGCGCTGCACGAACGGTTGCGGGACGCCGGGGCGGTCTTCGCGGGCGTGCCCGGCCACTTCCGCCGCCCCGGTGAAGTGTGACCTCCCTTACATCATGAGGTGCTAAGGGAACCCTCAGGCTCCTCCGTCCCTCTTCTCGTGTTTCTTACCTAGTGGCTCGGCTCGATTGGTCGACCGGGAAATTGATCAGCCGCTGGTAGTCCGTCAGGCTGTCTCCGGGACTTGATCTTGGAGGTGGTTGTGGGGCGTCGTCCGGGAGTGTTCGTCCGGTCGGTGAGCATGGAGGAGGGCCGGCGGCTTCAGCGGATCAGCCGGACGTCGAAGGACCCGGTGAGGCTGCGGCGGGCGATCGTGGTGCTGATGTCCGCGCAGGGCCAGCCGGTAGGGGACATCACCTCGTTGCTGCAGGTCGGCGAGGACTACGTGCGCGATGTCATCCACGCCTTCAACGAGCGGGGGTTCGACGCGCTGGACCCAAAATGGAGCGGGGGGCGGCCGAAGACGATCGGTGACCAGGTGCGCGAGCGCATCTGCCTGATCGCCCGAACGTCCCCCGGTGACTGGGGCATCAAAGCGTTCTCCACCTGGAGCCTGGCCAAGCTCGCCGAGCACCTGGTCAAGCACAAGGTCGTCGCCGCCCTCAGCCGGGAGACCTTGCGCCGGATCTTGCGCGAGGGCAAGGTCTCCTGGCAGACGACGACCACACGGAAGGCATCCACCGACCCGGCTTTCATAGCCAAGATGCACCGGGTCCTGGAGCTCTACGACACGCCGCCCGTCGACGGCCGGGTGGTCTGCGTGGACGAGTTCGGCCCGCTCGGTCTCCAGCCGCGCAAGGGCAAAGCGTGGAGGCCACTTCGTGCTCCGCGCCGGCTGAGGGCCACCTACAACCGCTACGAGGGCGTGATGCACATGCTCGCCGCCCTCGATCTGGCCACCGGCAAGATTTACTACCGCATCCGCGAGCGCAAGCGGTGGCACGAGTTCCTCGGCCTGCTGAAGGCGCTGCGAGCCCGCTGGCCCAAGGAGAAGCTGTACGTCGTACTGGACAACTTCTCCCCGCACAAGCACGCCGAGGTCCGCACTTGGGCCGCCGACAACGACATCGAGCTGGTCTTCCTACCCACCTACGGCTCCTGGCTGAACTGGATCGAGTCCGAGTTCGCCGCGCTGCGCTACTTCGCACTCAACGGCACGGACCATCGCACGCACGACGAGCAGAACGCCGCCATCGCCGCCTACATACGCTGGCACAACGCCCGCGCCGAGCCGAAAACGGGCTTCGCACCCGAGTCACCCATCCGGCATTGGACCGAATACCCAGCCAAGGCTGCGTAAAGCCATGGGACGTCGTCCAGCCCAGCGACAGCGATCTTCGCAGGGTGCACGTGGGTCCGACCGGCGGCGGCCTGATCGACGAGGACGTATCCGAGGGTCAGGTCACCAGGGCACGACCCCGTTGTCGTCGAACAGTTGGCCGGTAGGGCCGTCGTCCGGCAGGGTCGCCAGCCTGATGGCGATCGCTGCGCCCTGCTCGGGGGTCTGGGTCCCGCTGAATCCGTTGAGGTCGGTGGCCACGTAACCGGGGCAGGCGTTGTTGATCAGGATGTTGGTGCCGATCAGCTCCTTGGCGTACTGGATGGTGACGGCGTTGAGGTAGGTCTTCGTCGGCGCGTAGCCCCCGCTGATCCCCCCGAGGTCGACGCCGGGCGTGGTCTGCAGTGTCAGGGAGCCGACGTGGCTGGACTGGTTGACGATCCGCGGGTGCTCCGAGCGGCGAAGCAGCGGCAGCATTGCGTTGGTGACCCTGATGACGCCGATGACGTTGGTCTCCACCAGTCGCCGCACGGTCTCGAGGTCGATGGTCGTGGGTTCCTCCGGCCAGCCGCCGGCAACGCCGGCGTTGTTGACCAGTACGTCGAGCCGTCCTGCCCGCTCCTCGATCAGTTGGACTGCGGCGGTCACGCTCCCGCTGTCGGTCACGTCCAGGGGTACGCCGAACGCGTCGGCGCCGGCCGCGCGCAACTTGGCCACGGCGTCCTGGCGGCGTTGCTCGTCCCGGGCGCCGACACCGACACTCCAGCCCCGTGCGCCCAGCCCGGCCGCGATCTCATACCCGATTCCCTTGTTCGCGCCGGTGACCAGCGCGATCGTCTTCTCGCTCATGACAGCGAGCATGCTCGTGCTGCGGCCGGGCACCAACACCATCTCGGTAGTGCAGCGATACCTGGTCGGTATCGATCTGCCGTCTGCCGTCATTAGCCTGGACTCATGGAAATACGCGAGCTGCGGTACTTCGTCGCCGTCGCCGAGGAGCTGCACTTCGGCAAGGCTGCCCAGCGCCTCGGGATGGCCCAGCCGCCCCTGTCCCGCGCGATCACCCAGCTCGAACGGCGGCTCGGAGTCGCATTGCTGGAACGCACCAGCCGCAAGGTGACCCTCACCGAGGCCGGAGGCGTGCTTCTGGCCGAAGGACGCGCGATCCTCAGCGCAGTGACCGCAGCTGAGCGGCGTACCCGTCGGGCCGCGACAGCGCACCCCAGCCTTGTCCTCGCCGTGAAGTCCGGCACCGCTGGCGAACTGCTGACGAAACTGCTCGACGCCTACGCCGCGGAACCCGGCGCAGCCACCGTCGAGCTACTGCTCTGCGAGGCACACCAGCACCAGCTGCTGCTGCAGGACGGGCAAGCCGACGTAGCTCTGCTGCACCTGCCCTTCGACTCAGCAGCCGGGCTCGACACCGAAACCCTGTACACCGAGGGACAGGTCGCGATCCTGCCGGCCTCACACCCGCTTGCCAGCCGCTCTCAGATCCGGATGGCCGACGTCACCACGCTGCCAGAGCTCCCGATGGCGCGCTGGCCCGGTCCCAGCGGCAGCTACCCAGAGGGACCGGGCGCAGAGGTACGGAACCTGACACAGCTCTTCCAGCTGATCGCGCTCGGCCGTACCACCGTGGTCCTTCCCGAGTCAGCCAGCGCCGACCTGCGCCGGGACCTCGCCGCCGTACCGGTCCTGGACGCTCCGCCCGTGGCAACGGCGATCGCCTGGCCGCCGCACAGCCGCCTTCGTACAGTTGCTGACCTGATCCGCGTTGCAACACGTCTTTGAACTCGGATTAAGAGGGCGGCCATCCAACGGCAGCCCCGATCAAGCAACTGGCAGCTCAAACGCCTCCCCTGTCCGCTGGCACAAGGCCCGCGCCGAGCCGACGACCCGCTTCGCACCCGAGTCACCCACCCGGCAGTGGACCGAATACCCGGCCAAGGCTGCGTGACAAGCCACTAGCGTCGTGAGCCGCACGCCAGGACAGGAAGAGGACAGTACGTATGACCACCACGGCAAGGGCTCAGGGAGCCACCGTCTGGCTCACGGGCCTGCCGAGCGCGGGCAAGACAACCATCGCCCGCCTTCTGGGCAGTCGTCTGAAGGCCGAGGGGCACCGCGTGGAGGTCCTCGACGGTGACGAGATCCGCCGCTTCCTCTCCTCCGGCCTCGGCTTCTCCCGTGCGGACCGCAACACCAACGTGCAGCGCATCGGCCTGGTCGCCGAGGTCCTGGCGCGCAACGGCGTCCTCGCCGTGGTGCCCGTCATCGCCCCGTACGCCGACAGCCGCGAGGCCGTCCGCAAGCGCGCGGCCAGTGATCCTCTTCTCCGGCGGCAAGGACTCCATCGTCATGCTGCACCTCGCGCTGAAGGCGTTCGCCCCCGCGGCGGTCCCCTTCTCACTGCTGCA
>NZ_JBITGS010000018.1:0-223601 GCF_044457265.1 Streptomyces sp. NPDC050564
ACAAGCAGCGCGCCCGCGAGGCCGGCTACAACCCCGCTCTCCGACAGGTCGGCAACCGCCTCGTCGGCATCCTCCACGGATGCCTCAAGACCCGCACCCTCTACGACGAAGCGACCGCCTGGTCACACCACGCCCACCTCCATGCCGCTTGACACCAAACGACATGGGGTGTCTGACCAGCTGATCAGCACCTCCCGCACGCCGGGGGAACCTCAGTTGGACGTCGGACACCAAACCTCGGGGCAGTGAACGGACGCATCTCCAGGCACGCCTGACCGGCGAATCCCGTCGCACGCCGCGCGCCAACTCTTTGCACCAGCAGGCGAGCAGCCTTCGCACGGGCCGCAGAAGGGACAGTTCGGTCGAGCCCGTAGGGCGAAGGGTTCCCCCGCGCACCGAGGCATTGCCGGCGCCGGTCGCCGTGGCGTGAGCCGCCCCCACTCGTGTGGCAAGGGCGCTCAGGGGCGCACCCTGGGAGGCCCGTTGGCACGCAGTGACATGTCGCACACGTCTCACAGGCTGTTGACAGGCCATCACAGAGTCCGTGATTCTCCTGATCACAACACGGCGCATCACGACAACAGCGGCTTGCAGCTACCTGCACGCTTCCGCGAGGTCCGGCTGGAACCTCACGGTCCGTGCCCAGCTCGTCGTCCGCGTTGATCCGCCAAGCCCCCGACGCAGCACCCTGTGCATCGAGTGGCAGCAGATGCGAACAGCCCCATGTGCTGTGTGCCGTGCTCCCCCGGGCGCCACACCCGTTGGCCCTTGCCCACCATCGCCATCCCGTGACCGGCCGGACCCGCCTGCCGGCACCGGACGCTGCGCGCTGCGCCGTCACCCACCCTCAATGCCCGGAGGTTCCGTGCACTCGCTTTTCTCCCCAACCCCCCTGGCCGCCCGTCGGCCCCGCTCCCGTCGCACCATGACGGACCGTCACACCACCTGAACAGACTCCGCGAGACCGCGCATCGCCTGCAGCGCGACTTCCTTGTCGTCAACGGGATCCCCTTCGCCGTCGGCATCACACTGTCCTGCTTCACGGACGTCCCCGCGGTGCAGGTGTACGGCAAACTCACCCTGGGCCTGATGTGGGGCGTTCTGCAATGCGCCCTGTTCATCGCCACTGCCTGGTTGTACGAGATACGAAGCTCCCGGTCGACCGATCCCCTCGAACAGGCTCTGACCTCCGACGCACCCCCCACCGACGTATCCGATGTCGCCTCCGCCAACGGTTCCCGGTGGTGACGCGGTGACTCTGGACATCCTGAGCTCGGGCGTACTCGACCCCATCGGTTCGGACGCGAGACGCCCCGTGATCATGGCCTTCCTCATCTTCATCGGAGGGTTCCTGTTGTGGCTCTTCACTCTCGCCACGGCGGAGGAGGAGAATCCGGAGAGGCTTTATGTCGCCAACCGGTCGCTCTCCCCGGTCATCAACGGATTCGCCCTGGCCGGTGAGCAGATCTCGGTCGTCACCCTGCTGACGGTGTCCGGCGGTGTCGCGCTGTTCGGTTACGACGGGTTCACGTACGCCCTCGACGGCCTGATCATGCTCGGCGTACTGCTGCTTCTCGCCCAGAAGATACGTACCAGCGGTCGCTACACGCTCGGTGACCTCTACGCATTGCGGGCGTCAGGACCGGGCCCCCGCCTCGCCGCGGCGGCGGTGACGCTGGCCATCACGATCCCCCTCATCGTGATCCAACTGCGCGTCGCCGGAACCAGTACGGCCCTCCTGGTCGGTATGACGACCGACGGGGGGCAACTCGTGTACACGATCCTGATGGGCTGCCTCGTCGCCTGCTTCGCCGCGGTAGCGGGCCTTCGCGGCAACAGTTTCATGCACGTCGCCAAGGTCCCGCTGACCCTGACGGCACTCGCGGTACTCACACTGCTGGCCCTCAGGAAGTTCGACTGGGCCCCTGGGTCTCTGTTCTCGGCCGCGGTGGACAACAGCACGGCGCCGGACGAATATCTGGAGCCGGGGTTCTGGCCGTACACGGCGAGTTTCGGCTCACTCAACACATTCGGCAATCACATGGTCTTCATCCTCGGCACGGCCGTGATGCCTCACCAGATCCTGCGGGTCAGCGCATCCCGAACCGGCCGCACGGCACGGCGGTCCACGAGCGTCGCCACAGGACTGGTCGGCGCGTTCATTCTCCTGCTGATCACCACCGGCTTCGCAGCAGCGGCCTTGGTGGGCGCCTCCGGTCTCGGCGCGGTCGATGCCACAGGGCAGCCGTCCCCGATCCAGCTGGCCTCTGAGGTGCTCCAAGACGGTTCGACGGGACGCATCGCGCTCATCACCGTCTTGGCATGTGTCGTGTTCCTCACGGTGCTCACGGCCATGACCAGCGTGACCTTCGCTGCCGCCGTCTCTCTCACCCACGATGTGTTCGCGCGTGGCAAGCGCCTGCGCACCGAGACCCAAGAGCTACGGGCGCTGCGCATGGCCGCCGTCAGCTCTGGCAACTGCGCCCACCGCTGTCCGATCCGGAACTCTCCAGGCGCACGTGTCAGCACCTCACGGCGACACCGCCAAGGCCCTCCCGCTGCGACGACCGACCAGCCACGGTCGCTCAACTGCGGGTTCGCCGATCAGCGCACACAGAAACGAGGCTCTCCGTGCGTGACCTCCCCTTCCAGCCGGCCACGGACCAACTGGATGCGCTGGCGTCAGGGCAGGTTTCGAGTGAGGAACTGCTCGAAACCTACTTGCGACGCATTGGCGTGCACACGAAACGCTGAACGCGGTTGTCACGCTGGACGTCGAGCGGGCGCAGTTCGATGCCAGGGCAGCCGACGCGAAACGGGCGGCCGGGGCGGAACTCGGCGCGCTCCACGGTCTCCCGATCACACTGAAGGACAGCTACGAGACCGCCGGCCTACGGACGGTCTGCGGTCGCACCCACCTCAAGGACTACGTACCCGAGCAGGACGCAGAGGCGGTACAACGCTTGCGGGCCGCAGGTGCAGTGATCATCGGCAAGACCAATCTGCCCGCCGGAAACCAGGACGTCCAAGCGGACAACCCCGTGTTCGGGCCGACGCCGAACCCCTGGAACACCGCCCGCACGTCCGGAGGTTCCGCAGGCGGTGGAGCAGTGGCAACAGCCGCCGGACTCACGGCTTTCGACTTCGGCTCGGAAATCGGCGGATCCACCCGGATTCCGGCACACTTCAACGGTCTCTACGGACACAAGGCGACCTGGCGGTCCATCCCCCTCATCGGACACGTCCCGGGCGGACCAGGTGTCGGACGGTGGGCGGAGATCGACCTCGCTTGCGCCGGCGCCCAAGTGCGCGACGCGCGCGACCTGGTCCCCATCCTCCACGCGACGGTAGGACCGCCGGAGCGCGACGGTGGCTTCAGCTACACCCTCGCACCACCACGAGCGAACGAACTCGGCGCCTTCCGAGTGGCGGTGTAGACCGAGGACGCGTCATGCCCGATAGACCACGATGTCGTTGCCGCGGTGGACGACGCCTTGAGCGCCCTGAAAGCGGCGGGCACGAAGGTCGAAGTACAGCCCACCAGCCTGCCCGTCGACATGACGACCAGTCATGCCCTGTTCCAGCGCCTGCTCTTCGGCGCCTTCACCTACGACCGGTCCGGACTGACAGCGGCCTCCAACGCCGCGACCCTCGCGCGTCTTGTCCAACACCCTCGTGGAGAGGTGCTGGACGCAGTGAGAGGAACCTTCCAATCCCACTACAGCTGGCTGCAAGCGGACGTTGCACGCCATGAACTCCGGCACCGGTGGGCCGAGTTCTTCCGTGAGTTCGACATCCTGCTCATGCCGGTGACTCCGACCACGGCGCCGCCTCATCACACCAAGCCGATCGACAGGTTCGGGCGTCGGATCCAGGTGGACGGGCATTCCCGTTCCTATTGGGATCAGGTCAAGTGGAGCGCCATCGCCAATGTGGCCGGCTCTCCGGCGACGACCATCCCCGTCCGAACGGGCCGGGAGGGTCTGCCCGTCGGGCTGCAGGCGATGGGGCCGAGCGGCGGCGACCTCACCACCATCAAGTTCGCCGAGCTCCTGGGCCGGGAAGTCCAGGGCTACCAGCCCCCTCCGGCCTTCGCGTGACGATCAGCCGCCCGTCCCCGCATGGGTGAACGGCCACCGGATCGGCCCGCACGGTTTCACTCGCCGTCGGGCACCATCGAGACCACGACCTTGCCGGCCTTGGTGCGGCCCTGCTCGACGTACGCCATCGCCTCGAGCGTCTGGTCGAAGGGGAAGGTGCTGTCGATGACCGGGCGGAGCTTCCCGCTGTCGTAGAGGGCGCCGAGTTTGCGCAGCTGGGAGCCGTTGGCCTCCATGAAGAAGAACTCGTAGCGCACGCCCAGCGCCCTGGCCCGCTTGCGGATCTTGCGGCTGAGGGCGCTCATGACCAGGCCCATGACGGCGGGGGCGCCGAGCTGCTTAGCGAATACGGCGTCCGGCGGGCCGACGACACTGATGGCCAGGCCGCCGGGCTTCAGCACCGTCAGCGACTTCTCGAGGTTCGCCCCGCCCACGGAGTCCAACACCAGGTCGTAGTCCGAGAGCACCTTTGAGAAGTCCTCCCTGGTGTAGTCGACGACGACGTCGGCGCCGAGGCTCCTGACCAGTTCCTCGGTCGCGGTGTTCGTGGTCGTCGCCACCGTGGCACCGAGGTGCTTGGCGAGCTGGATGACCGTCGAACCGAGGCCGCCGGCACCGGCGTGGACGAGCACCTTCTGCCCCGGCTTCACATGCGCGCGCTCGACGAGGACCTGCCAGGCGGCCAGGGCCACCAGCGGCACCGCGGCTGCCTCTTGGAGGGTGAGGGAGGCGGGCTTGGGCGCGACATCGTCGACGTCGATCGCGATGTACTCCGCGAAGCCCCCGACGCGAAGGTCGCGCGGCCGGGCGTAGACCTGGTCACCGACCTTGAAGCCGTGTACGGCGGAGCCGACCTGTGTCACGACGCCGGCCACGTCGTGGCCGAGCACGAACGGGGTCTTGTACTTCAGGAGCTGCTTGAACTCCCCGTTGCGGACCATCTTGTCCAGCGGGTTGATGCTGGCGGCGCTCACTCTGACCAGAAGGTCGCGGGCTCCGACGGTGGGCTCGGGCACGTCGGCGGCGCGGGCGCCGTCCTTGCCGTACTTCTCGACGACGAATGCCTTCATGGCGGCCGCCTTTCTGCGTGGGTGTCTCGGTGGTCGGTGTGATTCTTGGGACGGGTCCCCTGTGCGCCTGCTTCTCGTCTGCGGCCGGGTTGACGTGCCGATCATGACAGTACTAGCTGAGTATGGAAAAGTAAACTTAGAGGAGGTTAGAATCACCCCTATGGACGCAACGACCGAAGCCCTGCAGGACGACGCCGGCACGTTTCCCCATCTCGACCGGGACACGTCGAACTGCTCGATCGCCCGAACCCTTGAGGTCGTGGGCGAGAAGTGGACGATCCTGATCCTGCGCGAGGTCTGGTACGGCTCGTCCCGTTTCAGCGAGTTCGAACGCGTCCTCGGCTGTCCTCGCAACCTCCTCGCGGCGCGACTCAAGATGCTCGTGGAGGAAGGGATCCTGGCCACCGAGACCTACAAGGAGCCGGGCTCGCGGAGCCGGCCGAAGTACGTGATCACACCCAAGGGTGTGGATCTGGTCCCGGCCGTGATGGGGCTCCTGCAGTGGGGGGACCGCTACCGCGCCGACCCGGAGGGCCCGGCCATGCTGTCCCGGCACCGTGGATGCGGCGCGCATGTCGACGCCCAGATCCGCTGCGACCAGGGCCACGCCGTACAGCCGGAAGACATCGAGAGCATCCCCGGCCCCGCCTTTCGCCTGAGGCCCGCCGAGTGAACTGAGCGCGGTGGCGCCGGGAGCTCGCGACGGGCGCGGTCCGTCCAGGTGCGCTCGCGCTCGCCCGGTCCGGCCCGGGTCTTCGTTCTGGCGGTCGCCGCCGGGCCTGGACCACCAGTGGCGATTGCGGGCGTCGGTCGCCGGACGTGGACCAGGCGGCCCCGAGAATCGAACAACGCCCGTTCCCGCCCCTGCCGAGCGCGGCCCTGAAGCGGTCACGCACCCACCACCTCTCCAGGCAGGTCACGCCACAGGCGCAGGCAATGCCCGCACAAGTAGCGCAGCAATCACGGCGGCGCGGGCGGCGGGCACGGTCAGAACCCTGCGCCCCGGCTCGGCCGTCGCCATCCTGAGCTGCGTCTCCAGCGCCAACACGACTGCGATCGCGCAGACCGAGTAGCGCAGCCGTGAGCGGGGTGTCGCGCACGCCTTGCGCACCGGGGCGCGGATCGTCGCCGTCCGAGAGGGGGAGTTCCGCCCACGACCCGAAGCGGAGCGGGATCAGGCCGGATCGACGAAGATGTCGAGGGCGAGATCCCCCTCGAAGCCGGCAGGGCTGTACCCGGAGAGGTCGGCGACGCCTTCGTCCGACAGGACCTCGTCGTCGATGAACAGGTTGCCGGTGCACTTGCGCGCGTCACGCGTGAGGACGGCGTACGCGGCGTCACCCATGATCCGCGGACTACGGGCCTGTCCGGCGCCGCCGACCACGTTGCGTACGGCGGCCGTGTCGATCAGGGTCCGCGGCCACAGCGAGTTGGCGGCGATGCCGTCGGCGGCGAGCTCCTCGGCGAGCCCGATGGTGCACAGACTCATCCCGTACTTCGACAGCGTGTAACCCAGGTGCTTGCCCACCCAGTGCGGCGCCAGGTTCAGCGGCGGCGAGAGGGTGAGGATGTGCGGGTTGCCCGCCGCACGCAGGTGCGGGATCGCGGCCTTGCTCAGCAGGAACGTGCCACGCGTGTTGATGTCCTGCATCAGGTCGTACCGCTTCATCTCCAGCCGCTCCGACGACGACAGGTCGATCGCGCTGGCGTTGTTCACCACGATGTCGATGCCGCCGAAGGCACTGACCGCGGCGTTGACGGCGGTGCGTACGTCGTCCTCGTTGCGGACGTCACCGACGACGGCGACCCCCTTGCCGCCCGCGCGCTCGATCTCCTCGACCGCGGTATGGACCGTACCTTCGAGCTTCGGGTGCGGTACGGCGGTCTTGGCGAGCATCACCACGTTCGCACCGTCGCGGGCCGCGCGCAGAGCGATGGCGAGCCCGATGCCGCGGCTGCCTCCCGACATCAGGACGGTCTTGTCGGCCAGTGTTCGTGTCATGGTCGAACCTCCAAAATCGATTGATGAACTAATCATACGCAGTGCGAATGATATGGTCCGCGCATGACTTCGACTCCCGCACGCCAGAGCGACCGGCTCTACCACGAGCTCCTCGCCCCCGAAGAGACCCAGTCCGTCCGCGCCGCCGTGCGCCGGATCGCGGAGCAGGAAGTGGCTCCGCACGCCGCGGCGATCGCGAACGGCGACGAGCGCACCGACGGCTTCCCCCGGCAGGTGTTCGACGCGCTCGCATCGGCGGGGGTCTTCCGGATCCCCTTCCCCGGCGAGGTCGGCGGCGACGGTCTGACCCACCCGGCGACCGCCACCGCAGCGGCGATCGAGGAACTGGCCTACTACTCCAGCAGCGTCGCGGCCGTCTTCGACGTGCACTGCATCCTGGCGGGCAACGCACTGCGGCAGGGCACCGAGGAGCAGCAGCAGCGCTGGCTGCCCAAGGTCGCACAGGGCTCGGTGGTCGGCGCGTTCGCCACCACCGAGCCGGACGCCTCCAGCGATCTGTCTCCGCAGGCCGTTCGGACCGAGGCCGTGCGCGCCGAGGCCGGCTGGGTGCTGAACGGCCACAAGCGGTGGATCTCCAACTCGCCCGTGGCCGCGTTCGTGGTGGTTCTCGCCCGCACCGGCGAGCGGCTGAGCATGTTCATCGTCGACACAGCGCTTCCGGGCGTTCAAGTCGGCCTCGCCGACCGCAAGATGGGCAACCGCGGCCAGCTCACCGCGGACATCCGCTTCTCGGACGTACACCTGTCCGACGACGACCTCCTCGGCGGCACCGAGGGACACGGACTGCGCCACGCACTGTCCACACTGACCTACGGCCGGATCGGCATCGCGGCCGCCGGGGTCGGCATGGCACAGGCCGCCTTCGACCACACCGTGGCCCACCTGTCGACGCGACATGCCTTCGGCAAGCCGGTGGCCGCCAACCAGCACTGGCAGTTCCTGCTCGCCGAGCGGGCCACCGAGATCGACAACGCCCGCACCCTCGTCACCAAGGCGGCCCTTCGCCTGGACGCCGGCAACCCGTCCCCGGAACCCGAGGCCGCGATGGCGAAGTACTACGCCACCAAGCTGTCGGTGGACATGGCACGCGACGCCGTCCAGGCATTCGGAGGCCTCGGCTTCGCACGCGAACTGGGCGCCGACGGCAGCCCCGGCCCCGTCGAGGCGATCTACCGGGACAGCAAGATCGGCGAGATATACGAGGGCACCAACGAGATCCAGAAGTGGGTCATCGCCCGGCAGATCTTCGGCCGGACCATCACCGGCTGACGACCCCGCGCATCCCCTGCCCTGCGTGCCCCGATTCCACGCGCCGAGATCGCTGCCCCGGTCCGGCCACCTCAGGCCTTCTCGTAGGATGGACCCAGACGATACGCAGGGCTAACCATAGGCGGGGTAAACGATGTCCGAGGCTCCGCTCGTACCGGGGACAGTGGCTGAACACACCATCTGCCTGCTGGTCAAACTCGGGCAGGTGGCATTCAGGATCGCCGAAGACGGCCTCAGCGGTACCGGCCTGCGCGTGCGCCACTACAGCGTCTTGCAGGCCCTGGCGGACAACGGGGCCATGCCGCAGCTGGCGCTCGGCTCGTTCCTGCGCATCGACCCGGCGACGATGGTGACGAGTCTCGACGACCTTGAGCGGGCCGGATACGCCGAGCGGACACGCGATCCGCAGGACCGACGCCGCTACGCCGTCAACATCACCGACGACGGGCGCAAAGTCCTGGCCGACCTCAACCGCACACTCATCGGCCTCGACACCGAAATCCTCCCCGACCTCGACACCACTGAACGGCACTCGCTACACGCCCTGCTGAGCAGCCTCGCCGAGAGCCCCGCTCTCACCGCCATGTTCGACGCCGTCCGCGAGCAGAGCGGCGCGAAAAGGGCTTGACGTGCTCCCTGACCCAGGCCGCGTCTGATAACTGATCTTGTGGTTGGTCGGGGTGAGTCGACGGATGCGGCGTGGGAGCGGATAGCTCCGCTGCTGCCGGGTGCGGATGGTCGTGGGCGGTCTTGGCGGGAAGACCGGCAGGTCGTGAACGGCGTGTGGTGGCGGTTGCGGGCAGGAGCGCCCCAGCAACACGGCCGGGTGCAGATACCTCTTGCCCGGTCACAGCCCTGGACGCCCGCGCAACCCCCTCGGCCTCACCGACACCCTGAGACACCACGGTCTGCCCGCCCGCGCAGCCCGGAACACCGCCATGATGGACGCCCTCGTAGACCTGCCGCCCATGGTCATCACCGACCTGCTCGGCATCCAACCCAAGACAGCCGAACCCTGGGCCACCCTCGCGGGCGGGAACTGGTTGCGGTCATTGACTCCTCTTAACGCACCCACGTGGCAGGAGCACCCCGTCGGCTCACCTCGTCCGCGTATGCCCGCCTACGGCCCGAGGGGCCGATGGAACCGACCGTAGCGATCCTGCCGCTCTTCGACGAGGAGCCCTCCCAGCCAGTCGCCGACCGGACCACCGATGGTAAGTGGATCGACTTGCCATAAGGGTGGTGCGGGAGCTACCTTCGAGTGGTGAGTCCACCGACTTACCTTTCGATTCGGCAAGGAACAATCACCATGAATCGTCTTGCGGGCAAGCGTGCCCTCATCACCGGCGGCACGAGCGGGATCGGTCTGGAGACCGCCCGGCGGTTCCTCGCGGAGGGGGCCGACGTGCTGGTCACCGGCGTGACCCCGGCCAGCATCGACAGGGCCCGGCAGGTCCTCGGGGACAAGGTGCCCGTCGTGCAGGCCGACGCCCGCGATCTCGATGCGCAGCGCGCCCTGGCCAAGCAGGTGGGTGAGCACTTCGGGAAACTGGACGTGGCGTTCCTGAACGCCGGCGTCTCGGACTGGCGGCCCTTCGAGGACCACACGGAGGACAGCTACGACCGGCTCTTCGACATCAACGTCAAGAGCGTCTTCTTCCTCACCCAGGCCCTGGTGCCGATGCTGGCCAACCCGTCCTCGGTCATCCTCAACGCGTCCAACAGCGCGCACGGCGGCTACGGGAACTCGAACGCCTACGCCGCGACGAAGGCGGCTGTCGGCTCCCTGATGCGCTCGTGGAACGCGGACCTGCTCAAGTCGCACGGCATCCGATTCAACGCGGTCAGCCCCGGCCCGGTGGACACCCCGCTGTACGCCAAGCTCGGGATCGAGGACCCCGCGGTGCAGGCGGCGGTCCTGGAGGGGATCAGCGCCGGCATCCCGCTGGGCCGCATGGGTCTGCCGGAGGAGGTCGCGGAAGCCGTCGTGTACCTGGCCTCCGACGCCTCCGCCTTCGCGGTGGGCCAGGACCTTATCCTGGACGGCGGCCAGACCGTTCTCTGACAGCGAGGACGCGGCCGGGAGACGGGCGAGGGGCGAGGGCATGGCGGTGGCGGAACGAGCGGAAACCGGTGGCGAAGCGAGCCAGGCCGGGTATCACGCGCAGATCAAAGCGGAGAACCGCGCCCGCATCATCCGCGCCGCCCGCGACCTCTTCCTCGCCCGGGGATACGACAAGACCTCCCTCGCCCAGATCGCCAAGGAGGCCCGCGTCTCCACCGGCACCCTCTTCAAGCGGTACCCCTCCAAGGCCGCGCTGTTCGCGGCCGTCACCTCCGAACAATGGCAGCTGGATGTGGAGTACGCCGCGCCGCCACCGCCCGGCGACCCCCGGTACGGTCTGGACCACATCGGCCGCGACTACGCCTGCCTGGTCGCGCGGCCGGGCACGGCGGCACTGTGCCGCCTCATCATCACCGAGCTGCCCCAGATGCCGGAACTCGCCGACATCGTCGGCACCGGCTTCGCCATCGACCGGGGCCCGTTCTTCGACCGGCTCCGCGACTACCTGGAGGCCGAAGCACAGGCGGGCACACTCGACTTCCGTTCGGCCGACGGACAGCCGCTGTCGGCATCCGAAGTGGCCGAACAGTTCCTCGGCATGATCTGCAGCCAGTTCCTGTGGCCCCAACTCGTACGGAGCGACTTCGTCCCGCCCAACCCCACCGACGCCGCGATCGTGGACGAAGCGGTCGCCCTCATGCTCAGCCGCTACGGCACCGGATCCTGAACCCCGGACCTCCGGTTCACGCCGCAAGGACTTCGACACGTCGCCCTACCGTCGGCAGCGCTCGCGGTCGTCCGTCCAGGAGGTGGGCAGATACAACCGCCGGTCGATCAGCGTGCGTCCGCGGGCGGTGGCGTAGGCGAGGAACACACCGATCCGGCAGTTCTCGAAAGCCGCCGGCAGCACGCCTCCGCGAGAGCGTCACCAATGTCGAGCCCTCATAACGCTACATGTTGATCATGTGGCCGGCGAGGCCGTGGACGGCTTCCTTGACCGCCTCGCCGAGGGTCGGGTGGGCGTGGACGTTGCGGGCGACCTCGTGGACCGTGAGGTCCCACTGCTGGGCCAGGGTCAGCTCGGGGAGGAGTTCGGTGACGTCGGGGCCGATGAGGTGGCCGCCGAGGAGCTCGCCGTACTTGGCGTCGCTGATCAGCTTCACGAACCCGGTCGCATCGCCCAGCCCATGGGCCTTGGCATTCGCGGTGAACGGAAACTTGGCCACCTGGACGTCGAAGCCCTTCTCCCTGGCCTGTGCCTCGGTGTAGCCGAAGCTGGCGATCTGAGGCTGACAGAAGGTGGCCCGCGGGATCATCACGTAGTCCAGCTCCATGGTCTCCGCGTCCGCGATCGTCTCGGCGGCGACCACGCCCATGGCCTCGGCGGCGTGCGCGAGCATCAGCTTCGCGGTGACGTCACCGATGGCGTAGATGTGCGGGACGGAGGTGCGGCAGCGGCCGTCGACGTCGATCGCGCCCCATTCGGTGACCCGCACGCCGGTGTTCTCCAGGCCGTAGCCAGTGACGTTCGGCGCGAAACCGATCGCCTGCAGGACCTTGTCGGCCTGAAGGACCTGCTGGGCGCCGTCCTTGCCGGTGACCGTGACACGGACCTGCGCGCCCGACTCGTCGATCGACTCGACGCGGGTCGAGGTGAGGACGCGATGCCCGACTTCCGGTACTGCTTGGCGAGTTCGGCGGAGACCTCGGCGTCTTCCAGCGGGGCGATCCGGTCCAGGAACTCGACGATGGTGACCTTCACACCGTAGTTGTGCAGGATGTACGCGAACTCGACGCCGATGGCGCCGGCTCCCGCGATCACGATCGACTGCGGCAGGTCCTCGGCGAGGATCTGCTCCTCGAACGTCACGACACGCGAGGTGCGGCGGGTGAGGGGCAGCAGCTTGGGCGTCGCTCCGGTGGCGATGACGCAGTGGTCGAAACCGACGGTTCGGGTGTTGCCGTCGTAGTCCACGACCTGGAGCGTATGGGGGTCGAGGAACGTGCCGCGCCCACTGATCTCCGTGATCTCGTTCTTCTTCATCAGGTAGTGGACGCCCTTGACCCGGCCGTCCGCGACCTTCCGGCTGCGGCGGAACGCCTCGCCGTAGTCGAAGGAGACCTCGCCGTCGACCTTGATGCCGAAGGTCTTCGCCTCGCGCGTGAAGACGTGCGCGAGTTCGGCGTTGCGCAACAGGGCCTTGGTGGGGATGCAGCCGACGTTCAGACAGACGCCTCCCCAGTACTTCTCCTCGACGACCGCGACCCGCTTGCCCAGTTGTGCGGCCCGGATCGCGGCAACGTACCCGCCGGGGCCCGCGCCGAGTACGACGACGTCGAAGCGCTCACCCTGCTCGTCCATGGACGGCTTCCTTTCCGCTGGTGCGGCCGGCCCCCGCGAGGGGCGGACTCGCTCCCGATCGAACCATCTGTTCACCAACCCGCCGGCGGCGGCATCCGCCACCGCCCGCCGCGCGGGGAACCGGTGGAGGCGGCCGTATGGTCCACCGTCTCGGCGGCTTCCCGAACGTCAGCTTCAGCGCCGCGGCGTGGTGATCTATGCCCGCTCAGCCGTCATCGACGGCGGGCCGGCGCCCCGTCGACTTCGTGTACTCCGGCCTCGGCGGCACCGAGCCTGAGAGTGTCGAGGCCGAAGGCGGCGACCGGGCCGTGCGCACCGGGCTTGAGTACGGCATCCGGCTGAGCCGCGTGGGCGGCGCCCCACGCCAGGAGGGATCCCGTCATCTCGTACGGATCGGGTCCGGTGAGGGCCGTCGTGGCCAGGGGGCGGCCGTGGCTGTCGCGGGCGACGGCGATCACCAGGGAACGGCCGTCGGGATCAGGCTCGCGCTGCGATCCCGGGAGCCGCTCGGACCACCGCGCCAGCGCGGCCCGTACCTTCGCCGAGCGCAGCACGGGCGCCTGGAGCGTGGCAGCGATCTGCACCGGGCGGGTCCACCGTCCAAGCCACCCGAGGCCCACCTCGACGCTCTCCAACTGAGGGAAGACCTCCGGCAGTCCGAGATGCTCCGTGCCCGGGACGGTCATGGTCGTACGTTTCATGCCTCCGTAGTGGAAAGTGCGTACCCGCTTGGCGGCGCGCTCGTCGACCACCCGGGCGCCGGCCCAGGGGCGCGGCCTGCGGTAGGCGAACCCGTCCTCGGCCGCGGCAGCGACCAGCGTCTGACGTGTGCCTCCCGTGGTCAGGGTGTACGCGTCGCGCAGGGTGCTGCGGTAACGCAGTTCGTCGCCGTGTCCGGCGCGGGTGATGAAGTACCCGGTCTCCACGTGGCGTGCCCGCTCGCCCGCGCGCGTCAGGGCGAGCGCGCCGGCGAGGTTGCCCGGCACGCAGTCGTAGCCGAACGCGGGCACGAGAGTCGCTCCCCGGCCGGCCGCGACGGCGTCCAGCTCAAGGAGGACGCGGCGGGCGAAGGTCCCCTCCCCCGTCGAGTCGAAGTAGTGCGCCCCCGCCCGCGCGGCAGCCGTGACCGCGGGCATTCCGAGCCGCATGAACGGTCCGATCGTGGAGACGACGACATCGCCGGGCTCCACGAGGCGCGTCAGGTCGGCCGTCGAGGTGACGTCGACCTCGGCCACCGGCAGGTCCGCCTGGAAGCGGTCGGCCAGGGTCAGCATCCTGGTCCGACTCCGCCCGACCAAGGTCGGCTTCTCCCCTCGTGCGAGCAGTTCCCGGAGCACGCGCTGCCCGGTGTACCCCGTCGCACCCAGCAACACGATCCTGCGCTTTTCCACGGCTCCGCCTGCCTTCCGGAGGGCGTTGTCACGACAACCATCGAATGACCGTCAGTCATTCACTGACTCCAGGTCACCGAATATACGATGGTGCGCATGCAAAGGCCAAACCGACGACAGATGTATGCGGAACAGACCCGGGCGGACCTGGTGACAGCCGCTCGAAAGCTGTTCGTGGACAGCGGGTTCGCCAACACGTCGGTCGAAGCCATCACCGGGGCGGCACGGGTGAGCAAGGGCACCTTCTACAGCCACTTCCCGGACAAGAAGGCAATGTTCGCCGAGCTCTACACCGAGCTGCTTGAGCAGGTCGGTGTCCTGGCCGACACGACATCCGAGGCGATCCGTGCGGCACCGCCGGGCCAACCCGCCATGACCACAGCCGCCGACCTCACGCACGCCTTCCTGCGGCGGACCATCGACGATCCCCTGCACCGTGAGCTGATGGCTCAGGCGCCCTCGGTCCTGGGAGGGCAGTACCGGCACATCAACGACACCGTCGCCCAGCCTCCGATCGAACGGCTGCTGACCGTGCTGGCCGAGCGCGGTGAACTGCAGCCGGACGTTCCCGTCTCCACTGTCGCCCGGCTGTTGCTGGCTGGTCTGTGCGAGGGCAACCAGATCATCGCCGCCGCAGGGGACCGGGAGGAGGCCCTGACCAGGACGTTCCATGCGATCACCCTGCTGATGTCGGGCCTGGCGGCCGACGGCGTCAGCGCCCGTGGTTGATCTGAAACGGAGCCTGGCGGACGGCGTCGGTGTGTGGCGACCCGCGTCGGCCGCCCTGGCCTGTCGCTAGCGTGCCGCCTCGTCCTCGATGTCGCGGACCAGCTCGATGGCCCGGCCCAGGGTGGTAAGCCGGGCGTCGAGGTTCTCGCCGGCGGGATAGAAACGGACGGTGTCGACACCGGCGTCGCGCCACACGCGCAGCCGCTCGCGCACCATGTCCTCGGTTCCGATCAGCGTCGTCGCCAGCACCATGTCGTCGGTGACCAGGCCAGCCGCGCCGTCCCGGTCCCCGGCCTGCCAGCGGGTCCGCACCTCGGCCGCCACTTCGGCCCAACCCTGTCGGCTGTAGGCGTTGTTGTAGTAGTTCGTGGTCGCCGATCCCATGCCGCCGAGGCTGAAGGCCAGCTCCTTCTTGCGTCCGGCCACCATCACGCACAGCGCGTCCTCGTCGTCCGCGAAGGCCACCTCGGCGCCCTGGCAGATGTCGAGGTCGGCGCGCGTACGACCGGCGTTGGCCAGGCCCCGGTCCAGGTGGTCGAAGTACGCCTTCTTGGCGCCCTCGGGTACGAAACTGGTGCCCAGCCAGCCGTCGGCGATCTCGCCGGTCAGGTGCAGCATCTTCGGCGAGAGGGTCGCCAGGTAGACGGGGATATCGTGCTCGGCGCGCATGGACAGGCGCATGGGCCTGGCCTCCCCACCGGGCAGCGGGATCTGGAATTCACGGCCGGAGTGGGAGACCTTCTCCCCCGAGGCGGCCTGTCGCACGATCTCGACGGTCTCGCACATCCGGGACAGCGGCCGGTCGAAAGGCACGCCGTGCAACCCTTCGATCACCTGGGGTCCGGAGGGGCCAAGGCCGAGGAGGAAGCGCCCCTGAGAGATCTGCGACAGCGTGATCGCGGCGCGCGCGATGGCCATCGGCGTGCGGGTGCCGAGCTGGATGATTCCCGATCCGAGAAGCATGCGCTCCGTCTTCGCGGCGAGATAGCCCAACGGCGAGGGTGCCTCGGAGCCCCATGCCTCCGCCACCCAGCAGATGTCCAGACCGAGCCTCTCCGCCTCGGTGACGTAGTCGACGATCTCCCGCCAGTCGCCGCCGGAGGCTTCGATCGTGGTGGAGGTACGCATCACAGACTCGCCTCCCCCGAGGTCCGGGGGCTCTCGGCCAGCTTCTTGACCCCTTCGAGGGTGACGGTCATGTTGGCCTCGAACTCCCGCATGCGCACAAAGACGATCTTCTGCTCCTTCTCCGGCATGCGTTCGATGGCGAAGGAGAGCCCCGAGGGGGGCGGCCCCATCTGCACCCATTCCCGCAGCACCGTGCCCCCGTCCTGTGGCTCCAACGTGAACCGCCAGATCGCCGTGGGGTATTGCGGATCCTCTACCGCCCAGGCGAGCCGCTTCGGCGGCTCGCACTCGACGATGTGGGACGTGGTGGCCCACTCCCCGAACGCTTCGTGCTTGCTCCGGCCGACGAACCGGGCCCCCAGAGCAGGCCCGCCGCCGTCCAGCCATTCCACCGACTGCAGCTCGGAGCTCATGCGCGGCATCAGTTCGATGTCGGACACCAGCCTCCACACCTGAGCCGGTGGTGCGGCGATCCAGGTGTGGACCTCAACCGTCGGTTTGTCCGCATAGCGTGCGCCCGTCCACTCCATGAACCCGCAGCCCCTCTGTCGCCAAGAGCGCTCGAATGAGCGTCTGACCAGAAAAGTTGCGTAGGTAGACCCACTTGTCAAGGGTGACCTGCCTTGCAGGGCGCCGCCCGGTCAGCCCGTGAACCGGGCCCGCACATCCGGCCGTTCGGCCAAGTGCGGTGGGTAGCCGGGGCCATCCGGGGGTGGGTGTTGTCCAGGGTCATGGGCTCGCCGCAGGCGGCGCACACCACCTCGGCATGCGTCTCCTGCCCGCACGTCTCGTGGCGCATCGTCACCGGCGGGCCCGCTTCGCCGGAGAGCCAGCGGTCCCCCCACCGGTTCATCACCAGCAGCACGCCATAGAAGTCGCGCCCCTTCTCGGTGAGCACGTAGTCGTGGCGGACCGGCTCCGTCTGGTAGGGCCGCTTCTCCAGCAGTCCCTCCTCCACCAGCCGGCGCAGCCGGTCCGTCAGCGTGTTGCGGGCGATCCCCAGCGACTCCTGGAACGCGTCGAACCGCCGGATCCCGTAGAACGCCTCACGCAGCACCAGCGGCGTCCACCAGTCCCCGAGCAGGTCCATGGTGCGCGCGATCGAGCAGGGCCACTGCGCAAAGGATGTCCGTCTCATGACGGCCGGCATAGGTTCGTCCAGTCGTGAGACCCAGCAGGTGAACCGAACAGCGACCGGTGCGCGGTCTCTTGTGCTCCATCAATAACGAAGTTATGTTGCCGCCATGAAACGTGACTTGCTGGGCAAGAAGCTGGTTGTTACCGGAGCGGCACGCGGCATCGGTGAGAAGGTGGCCCGCCTGGCCGCCGCCCGAGGGGCCCGGACGCGACGCCCCATCTGGAGCGCAGCCGTGGCCATGTGCTGGTCGTGGCGTCCGCGCTGTCGTTCATGCCGCTGGCCGCGATGGCCTCCTACGGCGCGAGCAAGGCCGGGGCCGAGTTGCTCGCTCTGACCTACCGACAGGAAGTGGCCCACCTCGGAGTCACGGTCGGCGTGGTGCACCCCTCCTGGATCGACACGGACCTCGTCCGGGGCGCCGAGGCTGACCTCCCCTCGTTCCAGGACCTGCGCGCGCGACTCCCCTATCCGGGCAATGTCACCACGAGCTCCGACCGGGCGGCCGCCGCGATCGTCGACGGGCTCGTGCGCCGACGCAGCCGCGTGTATGTCCCGCGTGCGGTCGTCGTGGCCAACTGGGCCAAGGCGGCGCTGAATTCACCGCTGGCCTGGCCCTGGGCGAGGCGCTTCGCGGCCCGGGCGGTGCCGTCCCTCGAACGCGAGGTCGCGGCGCTGGGGAGGCAGGACCAGGTCACGCCGGGCGCAGATGCCCCTGCCGCGGAGACCAGGTCGTCCTAGCCGCGCCCGGGGCAGCGCCCAACCGCCCGGCTTCTCAGCGGCCTTGGACGATCGAGTCGTACAGGCGCGCGCCGGCCTCGTGGGAGGCTTCGGCATGTTCGCGCTCGTCACCGAGTCCGACAGTGAAGTTCACACCCATCGGCACGAGCACCTGCGCCACGGCGTCGTCGAACTCGACGAAGTGCTCAGCCAGTTCAAGGGTGATGTAACCGTGCACGTAACTCCACAGCTGGGCGGCGATGGCTTCGGGTTCCTGACGCTCGATCCTGCCGGAGCGCACGAGCCGTTCGCACGCCGCGGTGACATGAGCGTGGGCTTCCCGAAAGGCCTGGGAATGCCCGCTCCGGCGACGGTCCGTATCCGGCAGCGGCCGGTATGTCGCCCGAGTGGACAGACCGAACATCAGGTCATAGAGGTGAGGGTTCTCCCGGGCCTGCCGACGGCAGGTCAAGGCCATGGCGAAGAGATCCGCGATCGGGTCCTCCGTCACCGGTACCCGGCCGAACGCCGCGCCGAGTTCCTTGAACCCGTGGTCGGCGACAGCCCTCATCAGCTCGGGGATCCCACCGAAGTGGCTGTAGACCACCATCGTCGACAGTCCGCTCGCGGACGCCACCGCGCGCACCTTCAGAGCCGACGGACCCTGCTCGGCCAGCAAGCCGACGGCCGCCTGCACAAGTCGCTCCGGTGCGTCATCGAGCCTCGCCCGCCCTGCCATGTCCCGCACGCCTCCACCGTTGACATACACGAAATAACTTGGTTATGTAATTCTTCACGGCAATAGTACACATCGCACGTGACGCGCCGCCTTCGATACACGCGTCCGCCCTCGGGCACGTCATCACGCGCTGGTCCAGTCTCCTGCCGCCTGTGCGGGCACAGCGTGTCGGGCGAACCCGACCTCATCGCTGCCACACGCATCCGCGGCCGTCCCGACGCACTTTCCCATCGCCATGAACTCAGCACGGGAGCAGAACTCATGCCATACAAAGACAAAGGCCGTCTGACGATCGAAGATCGCGGGGCCGTCCTGATCGTCCGGGTCGACGGCGGCCCGCACCAGGAGTTCGGCCTCGACATCGCCCAGCAGCTGGACAGGCTGGTGGCCCGAGCCGACCGCGATCCGAACGTCCGTGCCGTCGTCTTCACCGGGGCGCATCCCAAGCGGTTCGTCAGTCATGCCGCGGTCCGGTGGCTGCAGGAGGAGGGCGCCGCGAGCCCCACGGTCGGCCGGCGCGGTGCCGCGGCCGTCGTCCGCATGGCGAAGCACGTGGACCGGTCCCGTCTCCTCGCGCCTTTGCTGCGCAGGACCCCGATGCGAGGGGCCCTGCAGCTGGAACGTCTGCACACCACCTTCCTGCGGATGAACGCCAGCGGTGTGCTCTACGTCGCCGCCCTCAACGGTTCCGCTCTCGGCCTCGGCGCGGAGTTCGCCTGGGCGTGCGATCTGCGGGTCATGGCCGAGGGGGAATTCTTCATCGGCCAGCCGGAGATCCTCCTCGGCATCATCCCGGGCGGTGGCGGCACCCAGCGGCTGACCCGCCTGATCGGCACCCACCGGTCCCTGGCCGCGATCCTCGAAGGCAAGCCGTTCACGCCCGCGGAGGCCCTCGCCAACGGGGCGGTGGACAAGGTCGTCGCGCAGGACAAGGTGGTCGCGCAGGCGGTCGAACTCGCCGAGCACTTCGGGAAGCGGTCGAAGGGGTCGGTCGCGGCGGCCAAGAGGTCGGTGTACTTCGGCGGCTCGATGTCACTGGAGGACGGTCTGCACGTCGAACGCGCCGAGTTCTTCGCCCAGATCATGTCAGAGGAAGGCCAGAGGCTGATGCTCGACTACCAGGCCACGACCGCCGCCACCGGCGAACTCCCGCTCTACACGCCGGGCACCTACGCACGAGCCCTCGCCTCGGGCAGCGTGCCGGGCGGTCGCTCGACGAGCGGGCGGTGAACCGACGATGACCACTCAGCAGTCCTTCACCCGTCACGACATCACGTTCCCTTCCGGCGACAGCAACTGCGCCGGCTGGCTCTACCTCCCCACGGGCGTCACGTCTGCGCCCGTCGTCATCCTCGGGCACGGCCTCGGCGCCGTCCGCGAGATGCGCCTGGACGCCTTCGCCGAGCGCTTCGCGCAGGCCGGCATCGCCGCGGTGGCCTTCACCTACCGGCACTTCGGCGACAGCGGCGGCCACCCTCGCCAGCTCCTGTCGATCAAGCGTCAGCTCGCCGACTGGGACGCCGCCATCGCCTACGTCAAGGCCCGCACGGACGTCGACCGGGCCCGCATCGCCGTATGGGGCAGCTCGTTCGGCGGCGGCCATGCCATCACCGTCGCCTCCCGCCACCCCGAACTGCGCGCGGCAGTGTCGCAATGCCCCTTCACCGACGGTCTCGCCTCCGCGCTCGCGCTGGGCCCTGTCGCCTCACTCAAGGTCCTCCCCGTGGTCGCCCGCGACCTGGCGGCCAGAGGCCGCGGAAAGCCGCCCGTGATGGTGCCGATCGCCGCCACCCCCGGCTCGTCGGCCCTCATGAACGCCCCGGACGCCCTGCCCGGATACCAGGCGCTCCAGCCTCCGGGAACGACGTTCCGCAACGAGGTGGCGGCGCGGGTCATCCCGACCATCCTCACCTACCGGCCCGGGCGCGCGGCCAAGAAGATCGCCATGCCGATCCTCTTCTGCGTCAGCGACACCGACTCCGTCACGCCTCCCGCCCAGACCCTCCGCTACGCGCGCACCGCACTCAAGGGAGAGATCAAGAGGTACGACGCCGGCCACTTCGACTTCTACACCGGCGAGACCTTCGAAGTACTGGTGCGCGACCAGATCGAGTTCCTCACCCGCCAGCTGAAGCCGGCAGCCGCCGCGTCAGCTCCGTGACCGGACCGCATCACACCCAGACAGGTACGCCCTCGCCATGAATTTCGCATCTCTGCCCGACCGCCGCGCGTCCCTCGACCCCGACGGGGCCGCGGTCTCGGACGGCCGCCAGGCCCTCACCAACGTCCAGTTGCTGCGTCGCGTCCAGGCGGCGACACGTCACCTCCAGGATCTCGGGATCGGCCCCGGCGATGTCGTGGCTCTCAAGCTCACCAATCGCGTGGAGTTCGTGCTTCTGCTGTTCGCCGCCTGGCGGCTCGGCGCCACCATCACGCCGGTCAACCCGAGCATGACCGACATCGAAGTGGCCCGACAGCTCAAGGACTCCCGCGCACGCCTTCTGGTGAGCGAGGACGGCGAGGCCGCAGTGGCGGACGGGACTGCCGTTCTCGCCGTCGGCGAACTGCGCGACGACGCAGCGGCGGAGCCGGATGAGGCCCCCCTTCCGGACCCGTCCGCGCTGGCCCTGCTCATCTACACCAGCGGCACGACGGGGGTTCCCAAGGGGGTGATGCTCGATCACGCCAACATCGACGCCATGGCGGACATGGGGCGTCGGGCGCTGGAGGTCGGTCCGGCAGACCGGTGTCTGCTGATCCTGCCGCTCTTCCACGTCAACGGCATCGTGGTCAGCACCCTCGTACCGTTGCTGGCGGGCGCGAGCGTCACCATCGCCGACCGATTCAATCCCCAGACGTTCTTCGACGTGGTCGAGCGCGAGCGCCCCACGTTCTTCAGCGCCGTGCCGACGATCTACAGCATGCTCGCGGCGCTCCCGGACCAGGTCCGCCCCGACACGTCGTCCCTGCGCTTCGGAGTCTGCGGTGCGGCACCCGCCTCCGCCGAGCTGCTGACCCGGTTCGAGGCCCGTTACGGGTTTCCGCTCGTCGAGGGGTACGGGCTGTCCGAGGGAACCTGCGGCTCCACCATCAATCCTGTCGCGGGCCCTCGACGCGCCGGAACCGTGGGACTGCCCTTCCCCGGCCAGGAGATCCGGATCGTCGACGCCGACGGCAGCGAGGTGCCGCCGGGCGCGGACGGAGAGGTCGTCGTGCGGGGCCCCAACGTCATGCGGGGCTATCTCGGTCGCCCGGAGGAGACAGCCAAGGTCATCGTCGACGGCTGGCTGCACACCGGCGACGTGGGCCGACTCGACGCCGACGGATACCTGACCCTGGTCGGACGGTCGAAAGACATGATCATCCGAGGTGGGGAGAACATCTACCCCAAGGAGATCGAGGACGTCCTCGTCGGTGACCCGTCGGTGCTCGAGGCCGCCGTGATCGGCGTCCCCGACGAGAAATGGGGAGAGGTCGTCGTCGCCTACGTCCAGCCCCGACCGGGTTCGACCGTCGATCCGTCGGCACTGCAGTCCCTCTGCGCGCGCAGCCTCACCGGCTTCAAGCGCCCGACCGCGTTCTTCGTGGTGGATGCCATCCCGAAGAACCCGGTCGGCAAGATCGACAAGGTCTCGCTGCGCGCTGCCCACGCCGAGGCCTCCGCGCGGTGCTGACCTCCACGGATGGCGCTTGGGGCCGTCTCCGGTGGCGGCCCTCGGCTCCGTGTCAGGGACCGAGTCCAGATCCGGGACCCCCAGAACTTCGCGAGCTTCGCCACTCGCCCGGCCTGCCGGGGACATCCGCGGAGTTACTCGCAAGGATGGCCCCGCCCTATCGGTGCGCTCGCTCCCAGGCCGCTCCTGCCGGAGCAGGCCGGTAAGGAGACACCATCAAGATCCGGACCATACATGGACCAGCTCCCGCCAGCTCTCTGCAAACCCCGCATTCGCGCAGGTCAGCGCCATACGTGCGATGTACCACCAGCAGACCAAGAACCTGCTCGTGTCGTACTCGCCGAAGAAGTTGGGCTTCTTCCAGAAGCACGAGAAAGGGCGCCTGACCAGGGCAGATGCCCAGCAGGCGCCCTTCTCCCACAACATCTGGGGGACGAGACGAGATTCGCCCTTACTCCCGATTTATCCCACCCGTATCCCACCTCTGACCAGCTGTTCCGGGGCGTTCTTTGCGCGCGCATTCGGCCGGGTCGACTCCGGAGGCGAGCCAGAAGGAGATGCCCGCGTGGCGGGGAATCGTAGGGGCGCTGTGCCAGTTCAAGGGCAAGCTCGTCGAGGATGAGCGATGCCTCAAGTGCCGACGCCACGTGATGCCGTACGCAGCAGCATCGATGTAGTTGCCGGCAGCGTTACGAAACATGCGCCCATACGGTGCGACGCCGAAGTGCTCTCTGCGTTCGCGCAGCATGCGGACCAGGACAGGTGGGACAGGAACCGGCCGTGTGACCCTGGCCGCACGCCGCTTCAGGGAGTGGACCTCATGGACGGCACCGTCATCGGGCCATTCCTTGCCGGCCGTGACGACGCCGCCCGCAGGCCTGGACGAGGACCATCGCTTCTCCGGGCCGGGTCGGGCACGACGATCGTCTCCACCCGCGCCGGCTCGCCCTTGCCCGGTGCGATCACGTCGCGAACTTCCTGCGCCATGGGGCTCGAGCGGCTGTCGCACACCCGGCGACACCCGGCGCGGCGCGGGCGGCGCACGGGGCTGAACCCTTGCCGACCGGTGGCCGGGCCCACGCGGCCCGGCCACCGGTGTTGATGCGTAGGGCGCGCCTACGGGGCCATCTCGTACGCGCCGGACAGCGCCTCGACCCGCTGCCAGACCCGCTCCGTGCGTGCCTCGTCGACGACCGGCCTCCGGATCGAACCCAGCGCCCACTCCTGCTGCTGTTCGGTCGCCGTGTCCTTGCCGTGCAGTTCGACGGCGTGCGCGGAGAAGTCCCGCACGAGGACGGCGAAGAGTTCGTCGAGCACGTCCTCGTCGAGGCCGGTCAGGGCGGCCTGCTCCAGGACGAGCTGTCCGTGCACGACGAGGGCGAAGAGCTGACCGACCGCGAGGACGAGGTCGAGGTCACGGCTCTGCTCCGCGTCGGGAGCGGCCATGGAGACGAACTCGCAGAGTGCGTCGGCCTGTTCGCGGAGGCGGGTCACGTTGGGCAGGTGCGCGTACGCGTCGAAGGCGGGCCGCCAGTCGTGGAAGCGCACCGAGCCGAGGCCGCGAGCCGGCCCCTGCCGGAAGAGGAAGTCGTCGTCGGCCGCGTCGAGGCGGGTCGGCACGCCGGGATACTCGGCCGGGTCGAGGAGATGGCTGCGCATGAACTTCAGGATCAGCGCCAGGTTGACGTGGACCGTGCCTTCGAGCTTCGGCAGGCCGCGGATCTCCACGGCCGCCTGGCTGAAGTAGTTGTCCTTCTCGAAGCCCTTGGCCGCGATGACGTCCCACATCAGGTCGATGACCTTCTCCCCCTCCGTGGTCACCTTCATCTTCGTCATCGGGTTGAAGAGCAGGTAACGGCGGTCCTCCGGGCCGGCGGAGCGGAAGTAGTCGACAGCACGGTCGCTGAAGAACTTCATGCCGACGAGCCTGACGTACGCGTCGGTCAACTCGCGCCGCACGTGCGGGAAGCCGGTGACGGGACGGCCGTAGAGGATGCGGTTGTGGGCGTGGGTGACGGCCTCGTACATCGCGTGCTCACAGATGCCGATGGAGGCGGTGCACAGGTTGAACTTGCCGACGTTGACGGTGTTGAGGGCGGCGTCGAAAGCGGCGCGGCCGGTGTGCAGGACGTCCTCGGCCGCTACGGGGTAGTCCTCCAGCCGGAACTCGCTGACGAACTTCGAGGAGTCGACGACGTTCTTGACCAGGTGATAGGCCGGGTGACGGCTGTCGGCGGCGAAGAACACGTAGCCGTCGGGGCCCTCTACGTCGGTACGGCGGCCGAAGACGGAGACGAGTCCGGCGGCGTTGCCGTTGCCGATGTAGTACTTGGAGCCGGTGGCACGGAAGCCGCCGTTGCCGTCGGGCTCGAGCAGCATGTCGGTGGAGTAGATGTCGGCACCGTGGACCTTCTCGGACAGTCCGAATGCGAAAACCTCTCCCTGGGTGAGGAGTTCAGCGGCGCGGGCGCGGGCGGCGGCGTTGTCGCTCTGCCAGACCGGGCCGAGGCCGAGGATCGTGACCTGCCAGGCGTACCAGTAGTCGAGGCCGTAAAAGCCCAGGATCTCATTGAGCGCGGCGATCCGGCCGGTGTCCCATCGCTTGTCCGGTTCCCCCTCCCCCGCGGCGGACGACGGCGTCAGGAAGGTGGAGAACAGGTTCTCTTTCGCTGCGAAGGCGAGGAAGTCGCCGAGCCAGGCGCGGGTCCGGTAGTCCTCGATCAGCCGCCCCTTCCCACGTTCCTCGAACCAGTCGACGGTGGCACGCAGCAAGCGGCGCGTCTCGGGGTCGAAGTGCGCGGGGTCGTAGGTGCGCGGGTTGAACAGCAGCTGGTTGGCCATGGGATGACGCCTTTCGGCTGGTGGACGGGCGGGAAAGAGGCGGTCGGACGGCTGGACAGGCCGGATCGGGGGATCGGGAGGATCGGCGGCGATCAGCAGCCCGGACCGAACCTGGCCAGCGTGGCGAGCACGTCGTCCAGCCAGTCGATCATCATCCGCTCGTACGCGATGCCGCCGCGCAGGACGACGTGCTGGAGCTCCTGTTCCGCGTCGAGCGGCGCCTCGGGGCCGGCCGCGCCGTCGTCGGGCACCGTGAAGTCGCGCGCCTCTCCTGCGAGATAGTGCGCCAGCCGGTCCCGGTGCGCCTGGCGGTGCCGCCCCACCTCGAGGATCAGGGCGGCCGGGTTGTCGAAGGCGGCGCCGCGGATCTTCACGGCCAAGTCGTGGCGGACGCTCTCCGGTTCGATCGGATCGTGCAACCAAGAGGACAGCGCGGCCCGGCCGAGGTCGGCGACGGAGTACTCCTTCTTGTCCGGCCGGCCCTGCTGCGGGACGTCCCGGACGTCGACCCAACCGTCGTTCTCCATGCGCTTGAGCACGCGATAGATCTGTTGGTGGGTCGCGGTCCAGAAGTAGCCGATGGACCGCTCGAAGCGCCGGGCCAGCTCGTAGCCGGATCCTGGCTTCTCCAGAAGCGACACCAGGATCGCGTGTTCGAGTGCCATGTCTCCGATCCTGCTATGCAACTCGTTGCATAGCAAGCCTCGCCCGCTCCGATGCGACGCGGCTCACCCCGACACCATTCCCAAGGACAGACGCCTCATGGACACACGCCTCAAGAACAGACGTAGGCGAAGCTCGCCTTCGCCTCCATCGGGGACGGCTGGTGCGCGATCCTCAGGCGGGCGGTCCCCCGGAAGCGGCCCGGACCGCGGACCGTCCAGCGCAGGTGCACCCTGACCCGGCGCTCACCGCGGTGGGCGGTGCGGACCAGTTCGCCTGAGTCCTGACCGTCCGCGCGCAGCCACTGGTAGGTGACGGGGCCGCCTTGCCCGTCGGTGGTGACGACACCGATCAGGTCGGCCGTCTGACCACAGTGCAACGGCCCAGCGGGGGCTTCAACCCGGACGGAGACGACCTCGGGAGCGGGGGCCGGGCGCAGCAGCAGCCAGAGCAGGACGGCGGCGATCGTGACGACGGCTGTGGTGACGATCCAGCCCCGTCGTCCGCGTCGCGAGCGGGGGGAGGCGGGAATCGCTGCCTCGGTCCGCCATCGGTCACGCAGGACGTCCTGCTCCTCCACCGGGACCCCGGGCCCGAACCGGAGCAGGATCCCGCCGGAGTCCTCCCCGGCCGTCACCGGAGGCGAGGTGACACGGTTGCGCTTGCCGAGGACGGTCGCCTGAGTGTCCAGGGCGGTGGGACGGCGAGCGCGGCCGACCGTGGTGAGCTGGTCGGCGGCGGCTGAAGGGTGAGGTCCGGGGGCGGCCAGGGGGGCTCGCGGGTCCGGGCCTGCGGCGGTGTGGGCGTGGGCCGCCATGGCGGGTTGATCGGCGGTGGCTGAAGGGCGGGACGAGCGGTCGGGTGCGGCAGCAGCGTTTTCGGGGGCGGTGCGGCGTGGGGCGGGGTCGGTTGTGGTCGGCGTCGGGTGAGGGTCCGTCGGTGGAGCCGGGCGGCCGGGGGCCACTGCGACGGACGGTGCCGGTGCCTTCGGCGGCGCGAACTCCGGGGTCGACGCGGCCGTCGCCGCGCGGAGCGCCGTGCGGCGCAGGAAGTCCGCCGGGAGCGCGCCGCGTCCGGCAACCAGGGCGGCCCTGGCCGCCGCCAGTCCCTCCGACTCGGCGGTGGCGGAGCAGCGGGCGAACAGGTCCGCCGCGGGGGTTCCGGGCTGCGTCCAGGCGGCGCCGAGGGTGCGGGCCAGGGCCGCCCAGGCAGCGGTGGCGACTGCCTGGCGGTCGGCATGCGGCGTGTCGCCCGACAGCGGTACGGCGGCCGCATCGCCCAGCACTGTGGCCAGCTCCGCCTCGGCCAGCAGGGCGACCCCATCCGGGTCGATCACGACGGTGTCGGGGCCGAGCGAGGCGTGGGTCAGGCCTGCCGTACGCAGGGCGAGGAGGGTCTGCGCGGTCTCGTTGAGGATGCTGGCCGCGCCGCCCGCGTCCGGGCGAGGACCGTTGGCCGACGACAGGACGTCGGCCAGGGTGGGGGCCGGTGGCCGGGCCGTGAGCAGCCACACCTCACCGGACTCGGCCACGAGGTCGACCGTACCGAGCAGTCCGGGCAGCCTGAGCTTCGCCGTGGCGAGCACCACGGCCGCCAGGCGCTCGCGCGTGCCCTCGGGCGCCAGCAGGGCGCGCTCGATGCGCAGCGCGCCGAGGGTGCCCTCGCCGGACCGGGCGGGGAGCAGGGCGTACCAGGTGCCGTGGCGCGTGTGCCGTGACCAGCCGGACAGGGGCCGGCCGGCCACCGTGGTGGCTGTCGTCATGTCGATCCGTTCTCGTCGCGGCGGGGAGTGGCTCTCGGGTCCCTCGGGAGCGGGGTCAGCACGGCGGTGCGTCCAGGGATGCCGTCTGGGGACCGTTCGCTGCCGACGGGTCGCTGCTGAGCGTGACGTCCCAGGTCCCCCGGCACGGGTGGTTGGAGAAATCGGCCTCGAAGGTCAGGTCGTACCGCGTACTCCCGGACAGGAGCTGGGACTGGGAGCCGTACGGGTCGGCGGGTGTGTCGACGTAGTAGTTCGCGGTAACGGTCAGCGGACCGGTGCCCGTCGTCCCGACCGTCACCGCCGCGATGAGCGTGCCCGGTTTCTGTCCACGCTGCCAGGAGCCGATGGTGACAGTGACAGTGCCGGGGGTGGCCGCGCTCGGGGACGCGGCGGCCGGCGGCTCGGCAGTTGGGGTCGTCGCCGTGGACGGGGGCGGCGAGGAAGAGGGGCCGTCCGAGGGCGTGATGGAGGGCGGAGCGTCGGCCGTGGTCGGCGGGGCGGCGGTCGGCGAGGTGGATGCGGAAGGTGAAGTGCCGTGCTCCGTAGGCGAGTTGACCGGCGAAGGGGTTGAACTCGCCACCGTCGTCGATGTCTCGTGCGGGCGGCCCGTCGCGTACGTCGCTCCGCCCGCGACGACCACCAGCGCGGCCACCCCACCGGTCGCCACTTTCCATCCCCCGCGTTTCAGCCGGCCCAGCAGGGTCAGCGCACTGGCCGAGCCCTCAAGGGTCGCGGTCGTGGTGAACGGGAACAGCAGGGCGAGCAGCGCGGCGATTTCGGCCAGCCGGCGGCGGCCGCGCTCCTCCCAGCCGGCGCCGTAGCCCTCCATGGCGGACCGTTCCAGGTCGGCGAGGAACGTCTCGACGTCCGGCCGGTCCGCCGGGTTCTTCGCCAGGCCCGCGCGCAGCAGCGCACGCACCGGCGCGGGTACGTCGTCCAGCGGGGCCGGTGCGCGCAGGTGCTGCAGACGCAGCGCGGTCACGTCGTCGCCGGGGAACGGCCGCCGGCCGGTCAGGCACTCGAAGAACACCACGGACGCCGCGTAGACGTCGGCCGCCGGGCCGGCGGGCTCACCGTTCCACTGCTCCGGCGCCATATAAGCGGGCGTGCCCGCGACCTCGGTCTCCCGACCGCTGCGCACCGCGATGCCGAAGTCGGCGAGCGCGCTGGTGCCATCGGCGCGGACCAGGACGTTCTCCGGTTTGTAGTCGCGGTGCACCACCCCGGCCGTGTGGGCCGCGTCCAGCCCCAGCAGGGAGCCCTTGAGCAGGACGAGCGCGGCCTCGGGGCCGGTCGCCCCGTGCCGGCGCAGCAGTTGGCGCAGGCTGACGCCGTCCACCGCCTCCATCACGATCGCCGCACCGGCGCGTGCCTCGACATACTCGTACAGCCGCACCACGCACGGGTGCCGGAGCTCGCCGAGCAGCCGGGCCTCGGCGCGGAAGCGGGCCAGGAACTCCCGGTCCGCGCACAGGCGTTCACTCAGGTACTTGACGGCGACGGGCACGCCGGTCGCGGTGTGCCGGGCGAGGACGACCCGGCCGCCGGCTCCCTCTCCCAGCGTCCGGACGGCCGCGTAGCCGGGTACGGCCCAGCCACCCTCGGTGTGCGTGTCCTGGGTCATACCGTCCCCTCCACTGGCGCGGGGAGCCCGGCGCCCTGCGGTACGTCCTTCGCGTCCCGCCGGCGCCGTACCCGGCGCAGCAGCCAACGCACGGGCGCGGACCACACCGGGAAGGCGACCAGGGCGACCACGGCCGCCTCGATCACCGTGGTCCACGGCTCGGCCAGCCGGCCCTCGAGCAGGTCGCCGATGCGGGAGCGCCAGGCCAGCAGGGCGAGGCCGAGGAAACCGTAGGTGCCCACGACGACCGCGAGGCCGTAGGCGGCCAGGCCGGCCTGACGGGGACCGGGCCGGTTGCCCGCGCGCAGGTCCCGCCACAGGCCTGTGCGGAAGTAGGCGCTCGCCTCCTCGCGCAGCCGGGGCACTCGCAGGGCGTCGGTCAACGCCTGGTAACCGTCCAGCGGCATCAGCGGGTTGAAGTTGTAGAGGGTGTTCAGGTACAGGCCGAAGGCCAGGTGGTAGAGGACGGCCGAGGCGGGTCCCGCGGGCAGCAGGGCCGCGCCCGTGGCACACCAGCCGGCCAGCGCCGCCGTGGACAGGGGCCCGGACAGGGCCACCACGACCCGTGACCAGCGGGAGCCGAACCACATGTCGCTGGTGTCCACGAACGCGAACGGCATGCCCATCATCAGCAGGAATCCGCCACGCCTGACCTTGCGGCCGTACGACTTCACGGCCAGCGCGTGCGTGAGCTCGTGGACGAGCAGCGCGGTCACATATCCGGCGGCCAGCAGGACCGGGCCCCACACGCCCGCCCCGCCGAAGTCCAGCAGATGGTGCCGGCCCTGCGCGGCGAAGAACGCGACGAGGCCGCCGGCCACCGACAGCCAGGCGAGCAGCACCCCGGTCCGGGTGAACAGCCGCCAGCCGCAAGCCTGGTAGAGCCGGGTCACCAGCCGGTCGAGGCCGGGGACGGACACCTCCAGCTTCAGCAGCGCCCGGTACACGGCACGCGCCACCCGCCGCCAGCCCTTCGGCCGCTCCTCCTCCGGCCGCCCGGGCAGGCCACGCAGCAGCCCGGCGTCCGCGAACGCGGCCAGCGCGGACTCGATGCGGGGCAGGGCGAGTTCGCCGTAGCGGTCGGCGTAGGCGAACAGCAGGTCCCGTACGGTGTTCTCGCCGTCGACGGCGTGCCACAGGAAGACCTGGCGCTCGTCCAGTTCCAGATAGCGGCCGGTTCGGGTGCTGCTGAGCACCCAGCGGGGTGCGCCGCGTTCGGTGGGGATCTGTTTGAGGGCCCAGCCGGAACGGCGGCGGGGGCGCGCGGTGAGCGGGCCGTTCGCCTCTGGGGCCTCCTCCTGCCCGGCCTGTCCGGCGGTGGGCAGATGGGTCAACTGGGTGCCGACGACCATCGTGCGCGAGCCGATCCGGGTGTCACGGGGCTGCTCGAACATCAGGCGTACGTCCCCGACGGACAACTCGGTGCCGTCGGCGAGGCCGGCCGCGCCGCCGTGCAGGTCGACGCCGCCGACAGCGGTGCCGTTGAAGGAGTCCAGGTCCTCGATCCGGAAGCCCTCAGCGGTGCGGACGATGCGGGCGTGGCGGCGCGAGACGCTGGTGTCGGACAGGACTACGTCGTTGTCCTCGCCCCGGCCCAGCGTGGTGACGGGGCCGGTCAGCGGGACGAGCAGTGTGGGGTCGTCGAGGCCGCGCAGTTGGGGCGCGGCGTACGACGTCGGCGCGGCACCCCGACGCGGGGTGCCGCAGTGCAGGCAGTACGGGAAGTCGCGTCGCACATGGACGCGGCAGACATGGCAGAGCATGCGGTGGCTCAGCCCGCGCCGGAACCGCTGGCGAACGTTCCTCCGTCGAAGCCTGCGTCGCCTTCCGCGGCGGGGCCGGAGTCCGGCAGGTGCGTGGCGGCGTTTCCGAGGCCGGAGGCGGTCAGGCCACCCTGGACAATGATGTGATCACCGCTGCCACCCTCGCCCGAGGCGGGCAGGCCGCCCTGGACGATGATGCGGTTACCACCGCCGGGCTCACCGAGACCGCCGGGACGCCGACCGCTGTTCTCCTGGCTGCCTCCGCCGTTTCCGTCACCCCCACTGTCACCGCCACCATGGCCACCACCGCCGCTGGGACGGTTGGTGTTCTCCGGGTCGCCGCCGCCCTCACCACCGCCGCCGCCACCCTCACCACCACCATGACCACCACCGCCGCTGGGGCGATTGGTGTTCTCCGGGTCACCGCCGCCCTCACCACCGCCGCCGCCACCCTCACCACCACCATGACCACCGCCACCACTGGGACGGTTGCTGTTCTCGGGGTCGCCGCCGCCTTCACCGCCGCCGCCTTCACCGCCACCCTCACCACCACCGTGGCCACCACCGCCACTGGGACGGTTGGTGTTCTCCGGGTCGCCGCCACCCTCACCACCGCCGCCTTCGCCGCCACCGCCGCCTTCGCCGCCGTCACGGTCGTAGATACCGCCGTGGCCGAAGTGACCGGCGTCCCCGCCGCCCTCCCCGCCTGCACCGCCGAAGCCGCCATGGCCCCCGAGGTCGCCGAACCCACCGGAGCCGACGCCGTCACCGAAACCACCGTCACCGAAGCCGCCGGTGCCGAGACCGCCATCGCCGAACCCGCCGCCGGTACCGCCGAACCCGCCATCGGAACCGCCACCGAACCCGCCGAAGTCCCCTTCGGCGCCACCGAACCCGCCGTCGCTCCCGGCGCCGAAGTCGCCGAAGCCCCCCTCGCCGCCACCGCCGACATGCTCCCCGAACCCGCCGAGGTCCGAACCCGGGCCCTCGCTTCCATACTCGCCGAACCCTCCGAAGTCACCGAAGTTGCCGACCTGGTCCTGCTCGCCGGCCACTTCGGCCGGGGACCGGTCCAGCAGGGGGCCGCCGAGCAGGCTGTGGGTATCGGTGGCGGCCGTGTCCAGGCTGCCGGCACCCTCCTGGCCCTCGGCGGGACCCGACAGGTCGTAGCCCTGGTCGGCGGAGGCCGGGGCGCCGGCATCGTGGTCGCCGGAGACCTGCTCCGCCGGGACGGCGTGGGTCGTGGAGGCCTCGTGCGTCACCGCGGCCTGGTGGTCGGCCGGGACGGCGTGGTCAGCCGTGATGTCGTGATGCGCCAGCGCGTGCGCCGCGCTTCCGAAGAACAGGGACGACTTGGACAGCCGTGGGTCGAGAGCGGCCGGTCCCCCCTCGGTGCCGGACTCGACGCGGAGGGAGCGGAGTTCGGCGACCTGGGCGGGCGACAGGCCGAGTCTTCGCGCCACCTCGCCGGTGTGGCCGTCGAGTTCAGCACGGAAGGCCGGGTCGACGGCCAGGCGGGTCAGGGCAGCACGATATGCGTCGTCGTTCATGGTTCGGTCTCCGTCGGTCTGCGGGCAGTGATGCCGATCGCGGCGGAGCCGAGGATCCCCCCTGGTCGGCGGCTACTGCCATTTCCGGCCATCCCCGCCGATACCTGCAGGAGACGTTATAGGGCCTTGGCATGGACGGCGCAAGTGCAGCGAGCAGCGCGGTTGACGGGTGCCGGGCATCCCAGCCGCGCCGCGCACCCACCGATCAGATATGGCCACCGACCCACCGACCTGCCGACGAAATAACGACCAGCCGGAGCCGGCCCCTGTCAGCCCTCCCGGTCTCCCCGGCGGAAGCGATCGACCCACTCCGCGGGGCCCGCAGGCCACCGAAGGTGCAGAAGTGCGCCTTCACCTCGTCGTGCCGCGTGGGGTCGCACCCCGGGCGAGCGCACCGTCTCGGCGTCTCGCGCTGACTTGCGTCGCCGCGGTCCTGGCCGAACTCCACGACACTGGCCAGGACTTCGATCGCCGCTGCCTCTCCGAAAGCTCCATGGCCGAGTTCCTCGATCTCAAGGCGACCGGGGACGAGCGCCGGCTTCCCGCACCGGAGCCAAATCACCTCGACCAGTGACTACACCACTCGGCACGCCATCCGAGAATCGCCACCAGGCGCCGCGAAGGCCGTTATTGACGGCAGTGGCCGGATGAGTGGGGGCCGGAATGCTCTGGTGGTCATCGTGGATCGCAACATCGGCGAGGTGAACTTGTTGATCTCGTTCGCGGCCGACGGCGGGACGGCCGAGGACCGCAACTATGGTCGGTTGTGTGAGACGGAGCGTTGATCGTGTGGCGGTCGCCCTCCGGGACGGCCGAGATCAATGCATCGCCCGGCCCCAACAGCAGGCACTCAGCGTGCCGAGGCAGCCGTGATTCCGTTTGTCACCGCAGTTCAGCTACAGAGGCAGCCGCATCAGCGCAGGTCAGCTCTCCTAAGTAGACAACTTCACGACGAAGGCCACCGGCTCACCTTCGTGACGGCGGAGAACCCGGTCGCACCTAGGCTGGGATTCGGTCGCGGCACCGCCGGGTGGGGGCGCGTCGTCGCGACACATGATGCCCGCCGATCCACGCTCTTTGCACTGCCTGAGGATGCCGCATCAACTCCGCCCCCTGTCATCACCGCAGTTCCGGCGTCCGTAGGAATGGCCGCACGCCGGCCCTGGCCGACCCGTGACCAAGATCCGGACCATAAGCGGGCCAGTGTCTCTGCACCCGGACTTTCCAGCCCCTGTTCGTACCGGTCAGGGTCACGCGGTCAGATGTACCACCAGCAGACGAAGAACCTCCTGGTGTCGTACTCGCCGAAGGAGCTGGGTTTCTTCCAGGGGCTCGCAGATCATTGACGCGTCTTCTTGATCTTGTTGTGGGGTCCTCCGGTTTGCGAGGACCCGAGCCTGGAGGGCCGCGAGGGCGACGGGTGGTGTCGTCGTGGGTGGGATGTCGATGCCGTGTGCCTCGAGCAGTCTCCTGATCTTCCGGAGGGTGCGATGCATCTCCGTCCGGCTGCTGCCGAACAATACGGCGAGAGGTTCCGCGGCCAGGGCGACCCGCAGACGGAGCACGGTGGCCTGGCCCTGTTCGGGGAAGGCGAGCCGGGACAGCGCGCCGGGCATCGCCGTCGTGGGCCGAAGTCCCTGTGAGGGCGTCCAGTTGCCGGCTGGACATCCCGGTCAGGGTGGGATCTGACAGCGGTGCCTGGTCACACTGCGGGGCCTGTGCCCGCGGAGCCCGGGCCGCCGGGACGGCAGGACGGGGCCGCGACTGCAGGGCATAGTTCCATGCGGGTGACCCGGACCGGGGGTGTGTCGGCGATCGGCCACCGCGCCTTGGTCCGCACGGCCTCCGGGCTGGCCGTGCGTCGACGGCCACGTGCGCACCTGCCTGTTCGCCCGGGAGGAGTGCGAGGGCCCTGCACGAGCGTGGGGTTCACCGAATCTCGTGCAGGGCCGCCGTGTACACGTCCGCAGTCGCCGCCGCGGCCGTGGCCCAGCCGAAGGACCGGGCATGCCGCACCGCGGCCTCGCTCATCCGGGCGGAGCGGGCCGGGTCCTCGGCAAAGCCGTACAGCGCCCGCGCGTAGTCCGCTGGATCGTGCCCGGGTACGAGAACGCCGCTCACCCCGTCTCGTACAGCCACCGGCAGGCCACCGACCTCTGCGGCGATCACCGGGGTGCCGCAGGCCTGTGCCTCGACGGCCACGAGACCGAACGACTCGCTGTGGGACGGCATGACCAGGACAGACGCCGCCCTGTACCAGTCGGCGAGTTGGTCCTGGCCGACCGGCGGACGGAACAGCACGACGTCCGAGATGCCGAGGCAGGCCGCCAGTTTCTGCAGTCCTTCCGGCCTCACCAGGCCGCTGCCACTGGGCCCGCCCACGACGGGCACCACAATCCGCTCACGCAGCCGCGGCCGCTCCTCCAGCAGCCGGGCCACCGCGCGCAGCAGGACGTCCGGCGCCTTCAGCGGCTGTACGCGGCCCACGAACAGGGGGATCAGCGCGTCCTGCGGTAGGCCGAGGCGGGATCGGGCCGCGGTCCGGCCGACCTCGACGCCGGAGGCGTCGGGTCGGAAGCGGTCCAGGTTGACCCCGGGGTGGACGACGGCGACCCGGCCGGTGTCGGCGTCGTAGTGGCGAAGGAGTGCCTCCGCTTCTTTCTCGGTGTTCGCTATCAACCGGTCGGCGGCCCGTACGACTTGGGTCTCGCCGAACACACGGGCTGCGGGCTCGGGGGTGTCGCCCTTGGCGAGGGAGGCGTTCTTGACCTTGGCCATGGTGTGCATCGCGTGGACGAGCGGAATGCCCCAGCGCTCGGCGACGAGGCGACCAACGTGGCCGGAGAGCCAGTAGTGGGAGTGGAGGAGGTCGTAGTGGGCGGGGTGCTGGCCGGCCCAGGCCTGCGTCACGCCGTGCGCGAAGGCGCACAGCTGTGCGGGCAGGTCCTCCTTGGCCAGACCTTCGTGGGGACCGGCGGCCACGTGCCGTACCAGGACGCCGGGCGCGAGTTCGACGCTGGGCGGGAGCGCGGCGGAGGTGGCCCGGGTGAAGATCTCCACCTCGATGTCGATGGCGGCGAGGCGCTTGGCGAGCTCGACGATGTAGACGTTCATGCCGCCCGCGTCGCCGGTGCCGGGCTGGTGCAGCGGTGAGGTGTGCACGCTGAGCATCGCGACGCGGCGGGGGCGGCCGTGGGCGTCGGGTGGCCGCAACCGGGGCGGGCCGACGAGCGTGCTGCCGTGCGTACGGCTGTCCTGGAGCCCTTCGAGGCGGGTCATGTACTGGCTCACCTCGGGCATGCGTGCGTGCAGCACAGGTTGCACCGGTCGGTGAGCGAGACCCGCAGGTCGGTGGTGACGCGACCGAAAGTGTCGATGAGCATGACGGCGATCCCTTTTCCCGCTCCGTCCGCCTCCTCAGCACTCGATGACGTTGACGGCGAGGCCGCCGCGGGCGGTCTCCTTGTACTTCACCTTCATGTCGGCGCCGGTCTCCTTCATGGTCTTGATGACCTTGTCGAGGGAGACGTGGTGGCGGCCGTCTCCGCGCAGGGCCATCCGCGCGGCGGTGACGGCCTTGACCGCGGCCATGCCGTTGCGTTCGATGCACGGGATCTGGACGAGGCCGCCGACCGGGTCGCAGGTGAGGCCGAGGTTGTGTTCCATGCCGATCTCGGCGGCGTTCTCGACCTGTTCGGAACTGCCGCCGAGGACCTCGGCGAGCCCTCCGGCGGCCATGGAGCACGCGGAGCCGACCTCGCCCTGGCAGCCGACCTCGGCGCCGGAGATGGACGCGTTCTCCTTGAAGAGCATGCCGATGGCACCCGCCGCGAGCAGGAAGCGGATGATGCCGTCGTCGTCGGCGCCCGGCACGAAGTCGAGGTAGTAGTGCAGTACAGCGGGGATGATGCCCGCCGCGCCGTTCGTCGGAGCGGTGACGACCCGGCCACCCGCGGCGTTCTCCTCGTTCACGGCCATCGCGTAGAGGGTCACCCATTCCATGGCGCGGGCCGCCGGGTTGCCCTCGCTGCGCAGCGCCCGGGCCGCCGCGGCAGCCCGGCGACGGACCTTCAGGCCGCCGGGGAGGATGCCCTCGCGGCCCAAGCCTCGGGAGACACAGGCCTTCATGACCCGCCAGATCTCCAGCAGGCCCGCGCGGATCTCCTCCTCCGTGCGCCAGGCCTTCTCGTTCTCCAGCATCAACGCGGAGATCGACAGGCCGGTCTCCTTCGTCAGGCGCAGCAACTCGTCGCCGGTGCGGAACGGGTGGGCGAGCACGGTGTCATCGGGCTTGATCCGGTCCGCGCCGACCGCGTCCTCGTCGACCACGAAGCCGCCGCCCACGGAGTAGTACGTCTTCTCCAGCAGCGGCACACCGTCCGCGTCGTACGCGAAGAGGATCATGCCATTGGCGTGGTACGGCAGCGACCGCCTGCGGTGCAGGACCAGTTGGGTCGAGGCGTCGAAGTCGATCTCGTGGGCCGGGCCGATCTCGGCGCCGAGGAGGCGGATGCGTCCGTTGGTGCGGATCCGCTCGACGTCCAGGTCGGCCTGGGCGACATCGACCGTGTGCGGCTCGTTGCCCTCCAGGCCGAGCAGCACCGCTTTGGGGGTTCCGTGGCCATGACCGGTGGCGCCGAGGGAGCCGAACAACTCCGCTCGGACAGCGGCGGTCTGGGCCAGCACGCCGTCCTGCTTCAGCCGGGCGACGAACATCACGGCGGCGCGCATCGGGCCGACGGTGTGCGAGCTGGACGGGCCGATGCCGATGGAGAACAGGTCGAAGACACTGATTGCCACGCCATACTCCGTGGGGTTGGAGAGGCGTGCCGAGTGATCACGGGCACGCCCCTGCGGGAGGTTGTCGGTTACAGGCCGGGGTACAGCGGGTGCTTGTCGGCCAGGGCCTTGACCCGGGCCTTGAGCGCCTCGGCGTCGTACGACGGCTTGAGCGCCTCGGCGATGACGTCCGCGACCTCCGCGAAGTCCTCGGCCGTGAAGCCGCGGGTGGCCAGGGCCGGGGTGCCGATGCGCAGGCCGGACGTCACCATCGGCGGGCGCGGGTCGTTGGGGACGGCGTTGCGGTTGACGGTGATGCCGACCTCGTGGAGGCGGTCCTCGGCCTGCTGGCCGTCCAGCTCCGAATCACGCAGGTCGACCAGGATCAGGTGCACGTCGGTGCCGCCGGACAGCACCTTCACCCCGGCATCACAGGCATCCGGGGCCGTCAGACGCTCGGCGAGGATCTTCGCGCCCTCCACCGTACGGCGCTGGCGCTCCTTGAACTCCTCGCTCGCGGCGACCTTGAAGGAGACCGCCTTGGCCGCGATCACATGCTCCAGGGGGCCGCCTTGGAATCCAGGGAACACGGACGAGTTCAGCTTCTTCGCGAAGTCCTTGCTGCGGGCGAGGATGATGCCGCCGCGCGGCCCGCCCAGCGTCTTGTGCGTCGTGGACGTCACCACATCGGCGTACGGCACCGGGTTTGCGTGCAGCCCCGCCGCGACGAGACCCGCGAAGTGCGCCATGTCCACCCACAGGTACGCTCCGACCTCGTCCGCGATCCGGCGGAACTCCGCGAAGTCCAGCTGCCGCGGGTACGCCGACCAGCCCGCGATGATCACCTTCGGACGATGCTCCTTGGCCAGCCGCTCCAGCTCGGCCATGTCGACCAGGCCGGACTCGGAATCCACGTGGTACGGGACCACCTTGAACTGCTTGCCCGAGAAATTGATCTTCATGCCGTGGGTGAGGTGGCCCCCGTGGGCCAGGTCCAGGCCGAGGATGGTGTCGCCCGGCTGGGCCAGCGCGAAGAGGGCGGCCTGGTTGGCGGAGGCGCCGGAGTGGGGCTGGACGTTGGCGTACTCGGCGCCGAACAGCTCCTTGAGGCGGTCGATGGCGATCTGCTCGGCGACATCGACGTGCTCACAGCCGCCGTAGTAACGGCGGCCCGGGTAGCCCTCGGCGTACTTGTTCGTCAGGACCGAACCCTGCGCCTCCATCACCGCGACCGGCGCGAAGTTCTCGGAGGCGATCATCTCCAGGGTGGACTGCTGACGCTCCAGCTCGGCGTCGACCGCGGCGGCGACGGCCGGGTCTAGCTCGTGCAGGGGCTGGTTGAACAGGGTCATCGGCGGTCTCCTTGGGTGTGGGCGCAGTGGACGGCGTAGGCGTCGGCGGACAGCGCGCCGGCGATGTTCTCGACCCGCAGCCGGAACAGCCAGCCGCCTGTGTAGGGGGCGGCGTTGACGGTGCCGGGGTCGTCGGCCAGCGCGGTGTTGACTTCCAGGACCCGGCCCGAGGCGGGGGCGTACAAGCCGCTGACGGCTGTCAGTGACTCGATTTCGCCACAGCTCTCCCCCGCCTCGACCCAGGTACCGACTTCGGGCAGTCGGAGGTTGACGACGTCACCGAGGGCCTGCGCCGCGAATGCGGTGATGCCCACCGTGGCGTTGCTCTCGTCCACGGCCAGCCACTCGTGGTCCCAGGTGTAACGCAGGTGCCGCGGAATGCTCGTGGCGGTCTCCCCTGCGGATTCCACGGAGAGTTGAGGCGCGGAGCTCATGACAGGACGGCCGCGGCGGCGGGCACGAGAGTGCGGCGGAGCCGATTGAAGAACTTCGGCTGGTTGAGGGAGAGCACGGCGACGGGGGTGCCCTCGCGCCGGTAGACGGCCGTGAAGGTGCGGCTGTCGACATCGCCCTCGACGACCTCGGGCACGGCGCCCGGAGCGACATACCCGGCGACCTGGATGCGTACCTGGTACTGGTCGGACCAGAAGTACGGCGCGGTGAGCGGGGCGGCGGCCGACACACCGGTCAGCAGCGTGCGGGCGGCGGTCTTCGCCTGCTCGGTGGCGTTGCTCCAGTGCTCGATGCGAGCGTGCCGTCCGGTGAACGGGTTGGGGCAGCGGGCGACGTCACCGACGGCGACCACGCCCGGGACACCGGTCGCGCAGCCGGCGTCGCACACCACGCCGTCGTCCAGTTGCACACCGGAACCGGCGAGCCAGTCGGTGTTGGGCCGGACGCCCACCCCGACCACCACGATGTCGGCGGGCAGCAGGCGCCCGTCCACCAGCCCTACGCCCGTGACCCGGCCCTCGCCGACGAGTTCCGCCACGCCGGTTCCGCACAGCAGCTGAACACCGTGATCGCTGTGGAGCGAGGAGCACACGAGCCCCATCTCGCGCCCGAGTTGGCGCTCCAGGGGTACCTCGAGCGCCTCGACGACGGTGACGTGGAGCCCGAGCCGGTGCGCGGTGGACGCCACCTCGGCGCCGATGAACCCGGCGCCGATGACGACGACGCTGGGCAGGCCGTCCAACAGCTCGGCTCGGAGGGCCACAGCGTCGTCCAGGGTGCGGAGAGTGTGGACTCCGGCCAGCCCGTCCGTACCCGGGAGCGTCCGGGGACTGGCGCCGGTCGCGACGACGACCCCGTCGGTGCGCACATGCCGTCCGTCGGTCAGGGTGACGGCCCGGGCGACCGGGTCAAGGCGCACCGCGCGCTCGCCGAGCAGCCACTGCACGTCCAGGCCCTCGTATTCGTCCGCGTCGCCGAGCGCGAGCGCGTCGGCGTCGAGGTCGCCTTTGAGGAAGTCCTTGGACAACGGCGGGCGGTCGTAGGGACTGTGACGCTCCTCCCCCACGACGACGATCTCGCCGTCGTAGCCCTCTGCGCGCAGCGCGCGGACCGTGCTCAGGCCTGCCAGCGACGCTCCGACGACGGTGATGCTCCTCATGCCGGCTCCAGACGAGGGTTGTCTCACATAACACAACGACATTCGCTATACGCAACATGCTTTCCGCGCAGCGCGGGGTTGTCAAGGGAGGAGTCGCATATCAATTTCTGATGACGCTCGACGTTGCGCCTTTCGCAACCAAAGCCTGCAGGCGGAGCTGGGTTACGGTCGGCTCGTCCCACGGATCCAGCAGGATGTCGCCCATGGCTTCGTCGAGTCCGGCTTCGGCGGCGTCCGGGGACTGTTCGCTCCAGATGACCTTGCCGCGATCGGCGTACCGGGTGACCCAACGCCGGGCGAACTGAGCGATGAGGAACAGCCCTCGGCCACCTTCGTCGGTGGTGGCCGCGCGGCGCAGGTACAGGAACGTGCTGCTGCCGTCGGAGACTTCGCAGATCAGGCTGTCACGGTCGTAAAGGAGACGGAGGCGGATGGGATCGCCGCCGTAGCGGAGCGCCCCTTTCCTGCGGCGTCCTTCCGCGCCTCAGGAGCAGACAGCCCCATAGCCCGTCCACCTGCCGGAGGGGCCGCAACAGCAGGTGGGCGGGCGGTACTGGGGGTGGGGGGTCAGTGTGTGGGCCGAACCTCGAGCTTGTTCTGCAGCCAGGTGTGGAATTCGCCGATGTGGTGCTCGCTGGGCACCAGGACGCCGCCCTTGGCGTACGCCCGCGAGCTCATCGCCGGCTGGGTGCGCTCACAAGCGTCGAAGTCCTGCTGGTTGACCCGGTGGAAGAGTTCCACCGAACGGTCCACGTCCTTGCCGCTCTCCACGACGTGCGGCAGGTACAGCCAGTCGCACTCGACGACCGTGCGGTCGGGTGCCATCGGGTACATCCGGTGGAAGATCACGTGGTCGGGCACGAGGTTGATGAAGACCTGCGGCCGGACGGTGATTGCGTAGTACCGGCGGTCCTGGTCGTCGGCGACGCCGGGGATGCGGTCGAGGCCCTCGGAGCCGTCGACGGTGAAGCCCTGCACCTCCTCGCCGAACTCGGCGCCGTGCCCGACGTAGTACTGGGCCGCGTAACCGTCCGCGAACTCCGGCAGCACTTCGGTGAGTTCGGGGTGGATCGTGGCGCAGTGGTAGCACTCCATGAAGTTCTCGATGATGAGCTTCCAGTTGGCCTTCACGTCGTAGGTGATACGGCGGCCCACCTTCAGGTCGTCGATTCCGTAGCGCTCGATCGACTCCAGGTCGCCGAGCCGCTCGACGACCGCGCCCTGCACGTCCGCCTCGAAGGAGGGCGGGTTGTCGGCGAGGCACACCCACACGTACCCGAGCCACTCCCGCACATGGACGTTGATCAGGCCGTATTCGGTCCGGTCGATGTCCGGCATCGACGTCAGGTTCGGCGCGGCGACCAGCTTGCCGTCCAGGCCGTAGGTCCAGGCGTGGTACGGGCACTGGAAGGCCCGCTTGACCTCGCCGGACTCCTCGGTGCACAGCTTGGCCCCGCGGTGCCGGCAGATGTTCAGGAACGCCTTGATCGAGCCGTCCCGCGAGCGGGATATGAGCACGCTCTCGCGTCCGACCTGGTAGGTGCGGAAGGCACCGGGCTTGGCCAGTTCGGCGGCGCGGGCCACACAGAACCACATGGCCTCGAAAACCCGCTCCTGCTCCTGGGCGAAGACCTCGGGGTCCGTGTAGTACTCGCCGGACAGCGTGGGGATCAGGCTGGGCGGCAGTTTCGTAAGGGTCATCTCGTCACCTTCGGAAAGTGTCAGACACGCACGCGGCGGGGGTCGAACAGGGCGATGGGGTGGTCGGTGGTGCCTTCGGTGGCCAGGTCGGCGAGGATCTCGCCGATGACGGGAACGAACTTGAACCCGTGGCCGGAGAATCCACAGGCCACCGTCACCTGCGGATGCTCGGGGTGCCGGGCGAGGACGAAGTGCTCGTCCGGGGTGTTGGCGTACATGCAGGCCGCGGCCTTGAGGAAACGGCCGGGCAGGGTGGGGATGCGCGGGCGCAGGTACTCGGCCATGGCCGCGATCTCGTCCGGGTGGATCCGGCGGTCGAGGGTGTCGGGATCGCTGGGGACGCCCTTGCGGAAGAAGGCGACCTTGGCGCCGCCGTCGGGGCCGTCGAGCGAGGGGAAGCCGTAGATCTGGGTGCCGTCCGGGTCCTCCCAGATGTAGACGGGGTGCCGGTCGGGGGTGAACGGTCCGGTGCCGCCCTCGGGCTGGAACCAGTACATGACCTGACGCTCCACCATGACGCTCACGCCTAGGTCGGTCAGGAGCTTGGGCGCCCAGGCCCCGGGGGCGATGACCAGCCGGTCGGCGGTGTAGGCGCCGCGGTCGGTGACCACCCATGCCTTGCCGCCCGCCCCGTCGGCCTCCCAGCCGAGGACCATCTCCGCGAAGTGCAGATCGGCGCCGTGGGCCCGGGCCAGGTCCAGGTGGGCCGTGACGGTCGCCTCGGGCCGGGCGATGCCGGCCTTGCGCTCGTAGAAGGCGACGTCCTCGGCCGCCGGGTTGAAGGTGGGGAAGCGGCGCCGGATGTCGGCAGCACCCAGGACCTCGTGGTCCAGACCCCACTCGTGGGCGCTGCGCAGGGTGCCGGCAAAGGCCTCGCTGTCCTCACGGCCGATCATGAGACCGCCGGTCTCGGTGAAGACCTCGCGTCCGGAGTCAGCGGCGAGCTTCTCCCACAGTTCGTGGGCACGGAGGAGCAGCGGCACATAGGCCGGGTCCTCGAAGTAGGCCTGCCGGTAGATACGGGATCCGCCGTGGCTGGAGCCGAGGTTGTGGGCGGGGCCGAAGCGCTCCAGGCCGAGCACGCGCTGTCCGCGGGCGGCGAGGTGATAGGCGGCTGCGCTGCCCATCCCGCCCAGGCCGACGACGATCACGTCGTACGAAGTGGCCATGTGTCCATCTCCTGGGAATCTTGCCGATGAGGGTGTGGTACTGCCGGCGCTCGGGCCGGTTCAGCGACGGATACGGGACATCTCGGCGTCGAACAGGGGCTCGGCGGCGGTGACGGCCGCGACCTTGGCGCCGAAGTACTCGATCTCCACCGGGGTTCCGGGGGCGGCGTGTTCGGCGGGCAGCCAGGCGTAGGCGATCGGCGCGCCGATGGTGTAGCCGTAGGCGGCGCTGGTCACATAGCCGACCGGGCGGCCGTCGACATGGACGGGTTCGTGGCCCATCACCACGGAGTGCTGGTCATGGATGACCAGCGGGGTGAGCCGGCGGGTGACCGTCTCGTCGCTGATGCCCTCCAGCGCGGCCTTGCCGGTGAAGTGCTCCTTGTTACGGCGGACGGCGAAGCCGAGGCCGGCCTCGTAGGGGTTGTGCTCGGTTGTCATGTCATGGCCCCAGGAGCGGTACCCCTTCTCCAGGCGCAGGCTGTTGAAGGCGCTGCGGCCGGCGGCGATGATCCCCAGCTCCTGCCCGGCCTCCCACAGGGTGTCCCACAGCTTGGCACCGAGATCGGCTGTGGTGTAGAGCTCCCAGCCGAGCTCGCCGACGTAGCTCAGCCGCATCGCGGTGACCGGGACGTCGCCGAGGTACGCCTGCTTGGCCTTGAAGTAGCCGAAGCCCTCGTGCGAGAAGTCGGTGTCGGTGAGCGGCTGCACGAGGTCGCGGGCACGCGGGCCCCAGACGCCGAGGCAGCAAGTGCCGGCGGTCATGTCACGCACCTGCACGGAGCCTCCCCCAGCTACCGCTGGGAGGTGCCTCCAGCCGGGCAGGCGCCGGCGCAGCCAGTCCAGGTCGAGGTTGCCGTTGGCGCCGATCTGGAAGCGCTCGGTCTCCAGACGGGCGATGGTCAGGTCGCTGCGGACGCCGCCGACGGCGTCGAGCAGCAGGGCGTAGGTGACCGAACCGACCGGCTTGTCGAGCTGATTGGTGGTCAGCTCCTGCAGGAAGGCGAGTGCATCGGGGCCGGTGACCTCCAGTCGCTTCAGCGGGGTCATGTCGTACAGGGCGACGCGCTCACGCGTGACGAGGGCTTCGGCGCCGGCGATCGGCGACCAGTAGCGGGACGCCCAGGCGTTACGACCGGGGACGCGGGCCACCTCGGGCAGGTCGGCGTTTGCCTCGTACCAGTGCGGGCGTTCCCAGCCGCCGCCCTCCAGGAACACCGCGCCGAGGGTCTCCTGACGGGAGTGGAAGGGACTGACCCGCAGGGGGCGGGGGCGTTCCGCCGGTTGCAACGGGTGCAGGATGTCGTACACCTCGACGAAGTTCTGGCAGCTGCGCTCGTGCACGTACGAGGGCGCCAGCTGGACCTCCTCGAAGCGGTTGACGTCGCACTCGTGGACGTCGGTGCCAGGACGGCCGTCGACCAGCCACTCGGCCATGGCCCTGGCCACGCCGGCCGAGTGGGTGACCCACACGGCCTCCGCCAGCCAGAAACCCTGGACCTTCGGCGACTCGCCCATCAGCGGCATGCCGTCGGAGGTGAAGGAGAAGATGCCGTTGAAGCCCTCCTCGATCTTCGTGTCGGTCAGGGAGGGGAGCAGGGCGAGGGAGTCGGCCCAGGCGCCCTCGAAGTCGGCCTCAGTGAACTCCAGCGAGGACGGCATCACGGCGTCACGCGGGTGCGCGACCTCCTCCAGGGAGACGGGCATGGGCCGGTGGGCGTAGGAGCCGATGCCGATCCGGTCGACGAGTTCGCGGTAGTACAGGCCGGCGTCCTGGTTGCGCAGGATCGGCAGGGACGCCTCGGTGAGCTCGTCGTTGCTCCGCTTGACCTGCGGGAGTGCGGTGGTGCGGGCGTACTGGTGGGCCAGGGGCACCAGCGGCACCGGCTGCCCGACCATCCGGCCGATCTTTGGGCCCCAGAAGCCTGCGCAGGAGACCACGATGTCCGCCGGGAAGGTTCCCTGGTCGGTGACGACCGCGCTGACCGTGTCGCCGGTCGTCTCGATCCCGGTCACGGTGTGGTGGGCATGGAAGCGGGCGCCGCGGGCCGTGGCCAGGCGGGCCTGGGCCTCGCTCGCCCGCAGTGCCTTGGCCAGGCCGTCGCTGGGGATGTGGAAGCCGCCGAGGATCCGCTCCGGGTCCAGCAGGGGGTGCAGTCGGGCGGACTCCTCCGGGGTCAGCAGGCGGCTGTCCACTCCCCAGGAGGTCAGCCAGCCGTGCCGGCGCTGGACCTCCGCCAGCCGCTCGGGGCTGGTGGCCACCTCCAGGCCGCCGACCTGCTTGAAGCACCACTGCCCGTCCAGGGTCAGCGCGCTGTACTTCTCGACCGTGTACCGGGCGAACTCGGTCATCGTCTTGGAGCCGTTGGTCTGGAAGACCAGACCGGGGGCGTGCGAGGTGGAGCCGCCCGTGGCGAAGAGCGGGCCCTGCTCCAGAACGGTGACGTCCGTGCAGCCGCGTGCGGTCAGTTCGTCGCTGAGTGCGCACCCGACGATGCCGGCGCCGATGATGACCACCTTCGGCTGTGCCGCCATGGTCTTCCTCCAGATTCGTAGTGCTGTGACGGGCGTTCGTAGTGCTGACGGGCGTTCTTGGTGCGGTGACGCCGGGTCAGTGGCCGCGGGCGATCCAGTCGTCGACGTGGGGCGCCTCGGCCCCGACCGAGGTGGTGGCGCCGTGGCCGGTGTGGACGGTGGTGTCGGCGGGAAGCATGAGCAGCCGCTCGCGGAGGGAGGCGATGATCCTGTCGACCTCACAGCTGCCGCCGTCCAGTTCGAACGTGCCGGAGCTGAAGAGGCGCTCGATCCGCACGGTCACAGGACGACCACCGAGCGCAGCACCTCGCCGTGGTGCATCTTGGCGAACGCGTCCTCCACCTCGTCCAGGCTGATCGTCTCGGAGACGAAGTCGCCGAGGTCGAAGCGGCCCTGGCGGTAGAGGTCGATCAGGGCGGGGAAGTCCCGGGAGGGCAGGCAGTCGCCGTACCAGGAGGACTTCAGGGCGCCGCCGCGGCCGAACACGTCCAGCAACGGCAGGTCGAGGGTCAGCCCGGGGGTGGGGACGCCCACCAGGACGGCGGTGCCGGCCAGGTCACGGGCGTAGAAGGCCTGCTTGAAGGTCTCGGGGCGGCCCACCGCGTCCACGACGACGTCGGCGCCGAAGCCGCCGGTGAGCTCACGGATCGCCTCGACGGCGTCGGTCTTGGAGGAGTCGACGGTGTCGGTGGCGCCGAACCGCTCGGCCCACTTCAGCTTCCGCTCGTCGACGTCGACGGCGATGATGCGGCCGGCGCCGGCGACCTTGGCGCCCGCGATGGCAGCCATGCCCACGCCGCCGCAGCCGATCACCGCGATCGAGTCGCCGCGGGCGACGCCGCCCGTGTTGACCGCCGCGCCGAACCCGGCCATCACACCGCAACCGAGCAGGCCGGCCGCCGCGGGAGAGGCGGTCGAGTCCACCTTGGTGCACTGTCCGGCCGCGACCAGGGTCTTCTCGGCGAAGGCGCCGATGCCGAGGGCCGGGGAGAGCGGGGTGCCGTCGGCCAGGGTCATCGGCTGGGTAGCGGTGTGGGTGGCGAAGCAGTACCACGGCTTGCCCTTGCTACAGGCGCGGCACGTGCCGCACACCGCACGCCAGTTGAGGACGACGAAGTCGCCGGGCGCGACGTCGGTGACACCCTGACCGACCGCCTCGACCACGCCCGCGGCCTCGTGGCCGAGCAGGAACGGGAACTCGTCGGAGATCCCGCCCTCCCGGTAGTGCAGGTCGGTGTGGCAGACACCGCAGGCCTGCACCTGCACCAGTGCCTCACCGGGGCCGGGGTCCGGCACCAGGACGGTCTCCACCGAGACCGGGGCGCCTTTCTTGCGGGCGACGACGGCGCGTACCTCGTGTGTCACGGTCGATCTCCTCGTCGAGGGGACGGCCGAATGCGAACCTCGGCCTGACGTTCTAGGGCGGGAGGGCGTCGATCACTCCCCCGGAGCGATCGACGAGGGGAGGAAGAGGACTTCGCCGGGACGCGGTGAGGACCGAGACCGGGCCAGTCACCCTGTTGCATATCGCGCAACTTTCTTCGCTATAAGCAACGGCCGACCAAACTGTCTCCCTGCGGACACTCACTGTCAAGGGGTTGACCGAGCGAAGTTGTCATCCCGCGGGAAGTCCGCCACCGGACGCCCACACACATGCAGCCGGCCAGCCCCCATGAAGGGCCGGACGGCTGAATGTCGCCCGGTTGAGTCGCCTTGTACGGTCAGGACCGCCCGATGCCGCTCTCGCGCAAGCTGTCGCGGCTTTCCTCACCGGCCGACGCGGGCCGCGCGGAACCGGGGAGGGCGGTGTTGTCGGTGTTCGCCACCGAGACCTGGGATGAGGATGCCGAGCAACCGGCCCCGGTGCTTGTTGGTCGGGGCCACGGCGCACTACGTCACGTCCGACCTCGACGAAGGCCCGATCATTGAGCAGGACGTTGTCCGCGTGGACCACTCCCGCGACCCCGACGAGCTGGTCACCGTCGGCCGCGACGTCGAGGCCCAGGTGCTCGCCGCGCCGCCGAGTGGCACAGCAAGAGCCGGGTGCTGATCAACGGGAAGTGCACGGTGGTCTTCCGCCGACGGGGCGGGCCGTGCGAGCATGCGGACGGCCGGATCCAGCCACCCTGTCGTCCACCACGGCCCCTGCGGGACCCGCGGACACCCTGCGTATAGTTGCGCTATGGGCAACTACGCGGCAGAAAGCGCAACAGCAGGCCCCGCGGTGAGCGGGGTGCAGTCCGTCGACCGTGCCGTCAGCGTCCTGGAGATCCTCGCCCAGCGCGGCGAGGCGGGTGTCAGCGAGGTCGCCGCCGAGATCGACGTCCACAAGTCGACCGCGTTCCGCCTGCTCGGAGCGCTGGAGGCGCGCGGCCTGGTCGAGCAGACAGCCGAGCGCGGCAAGTACCGGCTCGGCTTCGGAATCGTGCGTCTGGCGGGCGCGGTCACGGGTCGCCTCGACGTCACCCAGCAGGGCCGGCAGGTGTGCGAGCGCCTCAGCGAGGAGATCGGCGAGACCGTCAACATCGCGGTCCTCCAGGAGCACTACGCGGTCAACCTCTACCAGGTACGCGGCCCGGGAGCGGTCGGTACGCACAACTGGGTCGGGCAGCTCACCCCAGTGCACGCCACATCGAGCGGCAAGATCCTTCTGGCCCACCTCCCGGAGAAGGAGCGCGCCGACGTGCTCGCGGCGTCCGGGTTGCGGAAGCTGACCCCGCACACCCTGACGGCCAGGACGAAGCTGGAGAAGAACCTCACCGAGGCGCGGGAGCGCGGCTACGCGGTGACGCTGGAGGAGCTCGAGATCGGCCTGCACGCCATGGCGGCCCCGATCCGCTCCCGCGACGGCGAGGTCGTCGCCGCCCTCAGCGCCTCCGGCCCCGCATACCGCTTCACTGAGGAACGCATCCACGAGCTCGCCCCCCTGCTGATCAAGGGCGCGGACGAGATCAGCCGCCGCATGGGCCATCTGGGCTGAGCCGCGCCCCTTCAGGGGCGCGGGGAACTGCGCGACCAGCCATGAGGACCCGCGGACGCAAAACGGCCTGTGACGGCCCTTCGTGCGCGGCGGTCTCGGCGGTCGGCCGGTCGTGCGCTTGCGCCCTCAGCCAGCGGCGACCGTACCGACGCCGCCGGCTGGGCGCCCCAGCGCGCCGTCACCCGTACCGCGTCGAGTGTCGAGGCGACATCGTGCACGCGCAGGCACCAGACGCCCTGCGCGGCGGCGAGCACGGACACGGCGGTGGTCGCGGCGTCCCGCTGTCGTGCCGGGCGGGGCTGTCCCGTCGCCTCGTCCGCCAGCAATCGGCCCAGGAACGACTTGCGTGACGCGCCCACGAGGACGGGGTGGCCCAGCGCGCGGACCTCCCCGAGCCGGCCCAGCAGCTCCCAGTTGTGCTCGGGCTCCTTGGCGAAGCCCAACCCGGGGTCGACGATCAGGCAATCGGGCGGGATCCCCGCCTCCAGCGCGGCCTGGATCCGCAGGCGCAGCTCGTCGAGCACATCGGTGACGACGTCGCCGTATACGGCGTTCGTCTGCATGCCGGCGGCGTGGCCCCGCCAGTGCATCAGCAGGTACGGCGTGCCCGCCCGGGCCATCAGCGGCAGCATCGCCGCGTCGGCGAGGCCTCCCGAGACGTCGTTGATCAGCCGTGCGCCCGCGGCCAGCGCACGGGCGGCGACTTCGGACCGCATGGTGTCGACGCTGACGATCGCGCCCGCCGCGGCGAGCTCACGGACGACGGGCAGGACGCGTCGCAGCTCCTCCTCGACCGGCGGGCGTACCGCGCCGGGGCGGGTCGACTCGCCGCCCACGTCCACGATGTCCGCTCCCTGTTCGAGCAGCGCCAGCCCGTGCGCGACGGCCGCGTCAGCGGCGAAGGCCGGCCCGCCGTCGGAGAACGAGTCCGGGGTGACGTTCACGACGCCCATGACCAGCGTCCGGCCGGGCCGTGGCAGGCCGGGCAGGTGGAGTTCGGTTGTGCCCGGGTGTGCCGGGGTGGTGGCGTGGGCCGTGGCGATCACAGGCGTCCGACTTTCGATGCGTATGACGAATCGTGCTGCACAAAGCCCTGTGGGAGCCCCTCGGCGGAGCTCCCACAGGGATGACGGGGTCACCCCCGCCGAGTTCGCTCAGGCTCAGACGTACTCCGTCGCCGCGTCGAGCAACCAGTCCGCCAGATAGCCGGCGAACGACGAACGGACCAGCACCCAGAACCCGGCCCTGGGGTCGTCCCGGGCGACCAGGACGACCTGCGTGCGGCCCAGTCTCGTCTGGGCGCAGCGTCCGGAGCCGAAGGCCCGCGGATGCAGGTCCAGCGGACAGCCGTGGGCCAGCAGGTCATGGGCGCGGGGGCCCGTCACGAGGAGCGTGGTGCGCTGCGCGGAGACGTCGGTGACGGAGGCCGGCTCGTCCCCCGCCGCCTCACGGATCCGGCTCTCCAGGTCCCGTTCACTGCCCGGCGGGCCCACCAGCATCCATTCGTCCGGGCCGAGCCACAGCGCGGTCAACTCCCCCGCGCGGACGACGGTGTTCGGCTGGAGCGGCAGCTGGAGGTCGAGCGCGAGCCCGACGGCTTCCGCCGCCGGTCCCTTGGCGTCCAAACGCACGTTGATCTGGGCCAGGAAGGGGAGTTCGGCCAGCCGGATCTCACCCCCGGAGGTGCGTGTCGCGGCGGCCAGGCGGACCGCGACATGCGACAGAGGGCTGCGAAGCGGGGCGGTCAGGGCGTTGTCAGCCATCGCGGCGGGCTCCCTCGGGGTCGTAGAGGACGGGGCTTGCGACGGTCACCGGGACCATCCGGTCGCCGACGGGGGCGTACAGCCGTTCGCCGATGCGGTCCCGGCCGCCCTTGATCAGGGCGAGCGCGAACGTCCGGCCGAGGGCCGCGCTGCGATAACTGGAGGTGACGTGGCCAAGCATCGGGACGGGCGGCGCCGGCAGCACACCGTCGGCGACCAGGTGGGTGCCTTCCGGGAGGAAGGTGCCCGGGTCCTCCGGCAGCAGGCCGACCAGGTGCTTGCGGTCCGGACGCGTGGTGTCGGCACGGGCGTAGGACCGCTTGCCGATGAAGTCCGGCTTCTTCTTGGACACCACCCAGCTCATGCCGAGATCCTGGGGCGTGACGGTGCCGTCGGTGTCCTGGCCGATGATCGGGTAGCCCTTCTCCGCCCGCAGGACGTGCATGGTCTCCGTGCCGTACGGGGTGATGCCGTACGGGGCGCCGGCCTCGTACACGGCCTCCCACAGGGCGAGGGCCTGCCACGGTGACACGTTGATCTCGAAGGCGAGTTCGCCGGAGAAGCTGATCCGGCAGACCCGGGCCTCGATGCCGGCCACGGTCGTCTCGCGCCAGGACATGAACGGGAAGTCGTCGTTGGCCACGGCGAGTTGGGGTGCGAGCGCGCCGAGGACCTCGCGGGACTTCGGACCGACCAGGGCCACCGTGGCCCACTGCTCGGTCACGGACGTGCAGTGGACCTTCAGCTCGGGCCACTCCGTCTGGAGCCACTCCTCCATCCAGTCCAGGACCGTGGCCGCGTTGCCCGTCGTCGTGGTGACCAGGAAGCGGTCCTGGGCGACGCGGATGACCGTGCCGTCGTCGAAGACCATGCCGTCCGGGCGGCACATGACGCCGTAGCGGATCATGCCGACCTTCAGGGTGCTCATCATGTTGGTGTAGAGCCGGTCGAGGAAGACGCCGGCGTCCGGGCCCTGGACGTCGATCTTGCCGAGGGTCGAGGCGTCCATGAAGCCCACACTCTCGCGGGTGGCCCGGCACTCGCGCAGCACAGCGGCGTCCATGTCCTCGCCGTCCTGCGGGTAGTACCAGGGGCGCTTCCACTGGCCGACGTTCTCGAACAGGGCTCCGTGCGCGACATGCCATTCGTGGACGGCCGTCGTGCGGATCGGGTCGCTCAGCGCGCCCCGGTCGCGGCCCGCGAGGGCGGCGAAGGAGACCGGGGTGTACGGCGGGCGGAACGTGGTCGTCCCGAGCGCAGAGATGTCCACGCCGAGCAGTTCGGCGACGACACCGCTGGCCAGGACACCGGAGGTCTTGCCCTGGTCGTTGGCGGTACCGGCGGTGGTGTAGCGCTTGGTGTGCTCCACCGAGCGCAGGCCGGCGCCGGTCGCGCGGACCAGGTCGTCGACGGTGACGTCACGCTGGAGGTCGACGAAGCGGGGGGCGGCGGAGGCACCCGGGACGACATACACATGCATGGCGGGCGCCGGTCGCGGCTGCGCGGCCACCGCGGGGAGGCGGGGCGCCTCGGGCGTGTAGCCCTCGGCCTCGACGGCGCGGGCACCGGCGGCCGCGCCCTGTGCCAGGACGGTGGCCGCGTCGAGGACGCCGCTGGCACTGCCCACGACCTCGACCGCCTGGCGGCCGGTGTCGGGGACGAAGGAGCCCAGCGCCTCGTCGTAGCGCAGTTTGCCGCCCGACTGGCTGAACAGGTGCGCCACCGGGTTCCAGCCGCCGGAGACCAGCAGCAGGTCGGCGGCGAACTGCCGCTGCCCGGCGGAGTCTCCGAGCGGGGCCACGGTCACGGCGGTGAGGCGTGCCTCGCCCTCCGCGCCGGTGACGGCGTGCCCGGCCAGGACCTCGATGCCGGCCGCCCGCGCCCGCTCGGCCCACTCGCCCGCGTCGGGGCGGGTGTCGACGATCGCCGTGATGTCCACGCCGGCCGCGGCGAGGTCAAGGGCCGCCGCGTAAGCGCTGTCGTTGGTGGTGAAGACGACCGCGTGGCGGCCGGGCAGGACGCCGTGGCGGTGGACGTACGTACGGGCCGAGGAGGCCAGCATCACGCCGGGGCGGTCGTTGTCCGCGAAGGCCAGCGAGCGCTCGTGGGCGCCGGTGGCGAGGACGACGCGGCGGGCGCGGATGCGCCAGACGCGCTCACGGGAGACATTCTCGGGGGCGTCGGCGCCGAGATGGTTGGTGCGACGCTCGACGGCGAGGAGGTGGTTGTCGTCGTAGTAGCCGAAGACCGTGGTACGGCGCAGGACGCGCACCTCGGATTCGGCCTCCAGCCGCTCGCCGACCTCCGCTACCCAGTCGAGGTGCTCCCCCGTGCCCAGGAGGCTGCCGCCCAGCTCCGGCTGGTCGTCGGCCAGGATGACGCGGGCGCCGCTCTTGGCCGCCGCCGCGGCGGCCGCGAGGCCGGCCGGGCCCGCGCCCACGACCAGCAGGTCGCAGTGCGCGTGTACGGCGTCGTAGCGGGCCGGGTCCGGCTCGGTGGCGAGGCGGCCCTGGCCGGGGAGGCTGCTCGCGACCAGACCGTCGTACAACTCGACGGTCGTCGCGGGCAGCATCGGCTCGGGGAACGGTGCCTCGATCTGGACGACCGCGTTGGGCTCCTCGACGCCGGCCGAGAAGATGCCGCGCGGGCGGCCGAGCTTGATGCTGGTGCCGGCCTGGATGACGCCGTTGGCGAGGAGGGCGGAGGCGAGGGTGTCGCCTCGGTAGCCCTGGTATTCGGTGCCATCGAAGGTGAACGTCAGGGGCACGCTACGGTCGACTCGGCCACCGGTGGACAGGCGGTGAGGCTGGTTGTCCTTCCGTGCCGGGGGCTCCGCCCCCAGACCCCCGATCGGCCCCGAAAGGGCCTCGTGCTCAGACTCCCCCAGAGGGGGTACCCCCAGACGGGCTGATTGTGAAGGGCTCGGCTGAGAGCCGGCCGGGCGCGCCTCGACCGTCGCCGGGCGTTCCTCACCCGACCGGTACACCGCCAGGACCTCGTTCGTCGACGTATCCCGCACCGCGTTGAACCAGCGGCGGCAGCCGGCCGCGTGGCTCCAGCGCTCGGCGAAGGGGCCCTTGGGGTTGTCGCGGAAGAACAGGTAGCGGGCCCACTCCTCGTCGGTGAGGGACGCGGAGTCCTCCGGATACGGCACGTGGGCCTGGCCGCCGTAGTGGAACTCGGCCTCGTCGCGAGGCCCGCACCAGGGGCATGGGATGAGCAGCATGGGTTCGGCTCCCTAGTGGGCCACCGCGGCCGCGCCGTGCTCGTCGACGAGCGCGCCGGTGGTGAAACGGTCGAGCGAGAAGGGGGCGTTGAGGTGGTGAGGGGTGTCGTGGGCGATGGTGTGGGCGTAGACCCAGCCGACGCCCGGGGTGGCCTTGAATCCGCCGGTGCCCCAGCCGCAGTTGAGGTACAGGTTGTCGACCGGGCTGAGTCCGACGATGGGCGACGCGTCGGGGCTGACGTCGACGATGCCGCCCCAGGTGCGCAGCACATGGGCGCGGGCGAAGACCGGGAAGAGTTCCAGGGCCGCCGCCATCTGCTCTTCGATGATGTGGAAGGCACCGCGCTGGGTGTACGAGTTGTAGGCGTCGATGCCCGCGCCCATCACCAGCTCGCCCTTGTGCGCCTGGCTGACGTACACGTGGACGGCGTTGGACATGACGACCGTCGGGTGCACCGGCTCCAGCAGTTCGGAGACCAGGGCCTGCAACGGGTGGCTCTGGACGGGCAGTTCGATGCCCGCCATGGCGGCAAGCACCGAGGTGTGGCCGGCCGAGCACAGCGCCACCTTGCCCGCCGCGATGGGTCCGAGCGTGGTCTGTACACCGACGACCCGGCCGCCGACGATGTCGAGGCCCGTCACTTCGCAGTTCTGGATGATGTCGACGCCCGCGGCGTCGGCGGAGCGGGCCAGGCCCCAGGCGACGTGGTCGTGCTTGGCGATGCCTGCGCGCGGCTGGTAGGTGCCGCCCATGACCGGATAACGCACGTCCGGAGAGATGTTGACGATCGGGCAGACGTCCTTGACCTGCTGCTCGTCGAGCCATTCGGCGTCCACGCCGTTGAGCCGGTTGGCCTCGACGCGGCGCACGCTGTCGCGGACGTCCTGGAGGCTGTGGGCGAGGTTGAGCACACCGCGCTGGGAGAAGAGGATCGGGTAGTCGAGCTCCTCCCCCAGTCCCTCCCACAGCTTGAGCGCGTGCTCGTAGATGCCGGCGCTCTCGTCCCACAGGTAGTTGGAGCGGATGATCGTGGTGTTGCGGGCCATGTTGCCGCCCGCCAGCCAGCCCTTCTCCAGCACGGCGACATTGGTGATGCCGTGGTTCTTGGCGAGGTAGTGGGCGGTGGCCAGGCCGTGTCCGCCGCCTCCGACGATCACTACGTCGTACGACCGCTTGGGGTCGGGCGTACGCCACAGCCAGTCGGGGTGCTCGGGAAGGTCGGCGCCGGGGGTGCGGGGGCTCATCGGACGTCTCCGTCTTCTGAAAGGTGCGGATACTGCGGGTACTTCGGGGCGGGAGCGTTCATACGGCGGTGGCGTTCCTCTCGGCGGCCTCGACGACGTTGGCGAGCAACATCGCTCGGGTCATGGGGCCCACACCGCCGGGCATGGGGGCGAGCCATCCGGCCACCTGGGCGGCGTCCGGGTGGATGTCGCCGACCAGGCCCTGGTCGGTGCGGGTGATGCCGACGTCCAGGACCGCCGCGCCGGGGCGCAGCATGTCCTTGGTGACCAGCCCGGGCGAACCGGCCGCCGCGATGACGATGTCCGCCTCGCGTACGTGCCAGGCCAGGCCCTTGGTGCCGGTGTGGCACAGGGTCACGGTGGCGTTCTCGGACCGGCGGGTGAGCAGCAGCCCGATGGGACGCCCGACGGTGATGCCCCGGCCGATCACGCACACCCGGGCTCCGGCGAGGGGCACGTCGTGGCGGCGGAGCAGTTCGACGATGCCGCGCGGGGTGCACGGCAGGGGTGCCTCGACGCCCAGGGTGAGCCGGCCGAGGTTGACGGGGTGCAGGCCGTCGGCGTCCTTGGCCGGGTCCATGCGTTCCAGTACGGCGTTGGCGTCCAGGTGGCGCGGGAGCGGGAGCTGGACGATGTAGCCGGTGCAGGCCGGGTCGGCGTTGAGCTCGTCGATCGTCTCCTCGACCTGCTGTTGCGACGCGTCGGCGGGCAGGTTGCGGCGGATGGACGCGATGCCCACCTGGGCGCAGTCGCGGTGCTTTCCGCAGACGTAGGCGTGACTGCCCGGGTCGTCGCCGACCAGCACGGTGCCCAGGCCCGGCGGGCGGTCGGCGGTGGCCGTCAACTTGGCCACGCGTTCCGCGAGTTCGCGACGGATGGCGGCGGCGGTCGCCTTGCCGTCGAGCAGCTGTGCGTTCACCGGCGGTGTTCCTTCCCTCGGAGTCGGCGCGGGGTGTCAGCCACGGAGGCGGGACATGGTGGGGTCGAACAGGGGCTCCTCGGCGACGACGGCCTCGACGCGCTGGTCGAAGTAGCCGATGTGCACGGGGGTGCCGGGGGTGGCGAGTTCGGCGGGGAGCCAGGCGTATGCGATGCCCTTTCCGATCGTGTAGCCGTAGGCGGCGCTGGTGACGTAGCCGACCGCGCGGTCGCCGTCGTACACAGGCTCCTTGCCCATCACGACCGCCTGCGGGTCGTCGATGGTGAGGCAGGTCAGCTTGCGCCGTACGTCGGCCTTGCGGCGCTCGAGTGCGGCCTTGCCGATGAAGTTGTCCTTGTCGAGCTTGACGGCGAAGCCGACGCCGGCCTCGTAGGGGTCGTGCTCGTAGGTCATGTCGGTGCCGAAGGAGCGGTAGCCCTTCTCCAGGCGGAGGCTGTTGAAGGCGCCGCGGCCGGCGACGACGCCGCCGAGGGGCTTGGCCGCCTGCCACAGGGTGTCCCACAGTTTCAGGCCCTGGTCGGCTGTGGTGTAGAGCTCCCAGCCGAGTTCACCGACGTACGACAGGCGCATCGCGGTGACCGGGACGGAGCCGATGTGGGCGCGCTTGGCGCGGAAGTACTTCAGGCCGTCGTTGGTGAAGTCCTCGTCCGTGAGGGGCTGCAGGACCTTACGGGCGAGCGGTCCCCACAGGCCGATGCAGCAGGTGCCGGGCGTGATGTCGCGGGCCTGGACCGTGCCGTCGGCAGGGAGGTGGCGGGTGAACCAGTCAAGGTCGAGGTTGCCGTTGGCGCCGACCTGGAAGAGGTCGCGGGCCAGCCGGGCGACCGTGACGTCGCTGCGGATGCCGCCGTCGTGGTCCAACAGCAGGGTGTACGTCACCGAGCCGACCGACTTGGCGACCTTGCCGGTGCACAGGCGCTCCAGGAAGGCGGAGGCACCGGGGCCGCTGACCTCCAGGCGCTTGAGGGCCGTCATGTCGTACATCGCGACGGTCTCGCGGGTGGCCTGGGCCTCGGCGCCGACGATGGGCGACCAGTACTGCGCCGCCCAGTCGTTCGGCGTCGGGACGTTGCGGCCTTCGACCAGGCCCGCGTTGGCCTCGTACCACTGCGGGCGCTCCCAGCCGGCCGCCTCCAGGAAGAACGCGCCGTGTTCCTGCTGGCGCGCGTGGAAGGGGCTGGTGCGGATCGGGCGCGGCTTCCCGGACGGCTGCAGGGGGTGCAGGATGTCGTAGACCTCCACGAAATTCTGGCAGTCGCGGGCCAGCACGTACTCCGGGGTCAGCTGGTGCGGCTCGAAGCGGTTGACGTCGCATTCGTGCAGGTCGAAGGACGAGCAGTGGCCGTCGACCAGCCATTCGGCCATGGCCCGCCCGACGCCCGCGGAGTGCGTGACCCAGACCGCCTCGGCGACCCAGAAGCCCTTGACATCCGGGGACTCGCCGAGGAGCGGGAAGTTGTCGGTGGTGAAGGAGAACAGGCCGTTGATGCCCTCCTCGACCTTGGCCTCCCGCGTCGCGGGGAGCAGGGACTGGGTCTCGGTCCAGGCGGGGGCGAAGTCGTCCTCGGTGAACTTCAGGACCGACGGCATCTCGTCGGCCTCGTCGAAGGAGAGGATCTCGTCGGCGGTGATGGGCATCGGGCGGTGGCCGTAGTAGCCGATGCCGATGCCGTCGAAGCGGTCGCGGTAGTAGAGGTCGGCGTCCTGGTGGCGCAGGATCGGGCGCACCGCCTCCTCCGTCTGGCCCGCGAGCGCCGGGACCGGGCCGGTCCAGGCGAGCTGGTGGGCCAGCGGGGTCAGCGGGAGGTTCATGCCGGCCATGCGGGCGATCTTCGGGCCCCAGATGCCGGCGCAGCACACGACGATGTCGGCTTCCAGATCGCCCTGGTCGGTGCGGACGCCTGTCACCTCGCCGTCGGCCTGGAGCACGTCCAGAACCTCGTGGCGGGCCAGGAAGCGCACACCGCGCTCGGTGGCCCGGCGGATCTGCGCCTCGACCGCGAGGACGGCCTTCGCGAGTCCGTCGGTCGGGACCAGGAGGCCGCCGAGGACCCTGTCCGAGTTGACCAGCGGGTGCTGCTCGAGGCACTCCTCGGGGCTCAGCAGCCGGGCCTCGATGCCCCACGCGGTGATCCAGCCGTACCGGCGCTGGATCTCGGTCAGGCGCTCGGGGGTGGTCGCCACCTCGAGGCCGCCGACCTGCAGGAAGCAGGGCTTGCCGTCGACGTCGAGCGAGCAGAACTTCTCGACGGTGTAGCGGGCCAGCTCCGTCATGGTTTTGGAGGAGTTCGTCTGGAAGACCAGGCCCGGGGCGTGCGAAGTGGAACCCCCGGTCGCCGGGAGCGGACCCTGGTCGACCACGGTCACTTCGGTCCAGCCTCGCGCGGAGATCTCGTCCGCGAGAGCCGCTCCCACGACCCCCGCTCCGATGATGACCACTCGGGGTCCCGCCATCGCCGCACCTCCGATTGAAAACCGATCGAGTTGCTTTCTACGCAACGTGCTTCAGGTTGCGCAACTCAATGTGCCTGTCCCGGGGAGGGGGTGTCAAGAGGTCCGTGACGTCGGAAAACGAGCCGGAACACGGCCCCGGACACGGCGACGCCCGGCGGGCGGTACGCACCTGTGCGTACCGCCCGCCGGGCGTGTTCGACCGACGATCGACTCCGGGCTACTTGATCCAGGCGTCGACCTTGTCCTTGTTGGCCTCGACCCACTTCTTGGCCGCTGCGTCGTCCGTCATCTTGTCCTGGGCGATGTACTTGGCGACCTCGTTCTGGTCGTCGTTCGTCCAGTTGAAGTTCTTCACCAGGTTGTAGGCGGGGCTGCCCGACTTGGCGAACTTCGCGCTGACGATCTTGTTCAGGTTGTACACGGGATAGTCGCAGGCGACCTTCGCCGCATCCGCGTCACAGCCCGTCTTGTACGCGGGCAGGCTGACCTTCTTCAGCGGAACCTCGGACATGAACCACTGCGGCTCGTAGAAGTAGCCGATCACCCACTGCTTGTTCTTCTCGGCGGTGCGGAAGGCCTGGATCAGCGCCGTCTCACTGCCCGCGTACACCACCTTGAAGTTCAGCTTCAGGTTCTTCACCAGCGCCTCGTCGTTGGTGACGTACGACGGGTCGCCGTCGAGGAGCTGGCCCTTGCCGCCCGACTCGGAGGTCTTGAACTTCGCCGCGTACTTGTTGAGGTTCTTCCACTCGAGGATGTCGGGGTGCGCCTTGGCCAGCCACGGCGGCACATACCAGCCGATGACGCCTTTGTTGCCGGTCGCGCCGGCGTCGACGGCGGTCTTCTGCTGGGTGATGTACTTCTTCTTCAGGTCGTCGTGACCCCAGTTCTCCAGGACGGCGTCGACCTCGCCCGTCCCGAAGCCCTGCCAGGCGATCTCCTCCTTGAGGTTCTTCTTGTTGACCGTGCAGCCGAGATTGTGCTGGGCGACGTACGCGACGACCGCCGCGTCCGCCTCGTAGCCCACCCACGGGTTGACGGCCAGGTTGAAGGTGCCGCACTTGCCCGAGCTTCCCGAGCCCGCGGAGGAGCTGTCGCCGACCTTCGCCCCGCCGCACGCGGTGAGGGTGAGGCCGAGGACGGCCAGGCCGGCCGCGCCGGCACGCCAGTGTCTTGCCATGGTGTCCTGCTCCTTCTAAGCGCTCGCGCGTCGCGCCGCTGCCTGAGTGATCCGGTCGAACATGACTCCGAGAAGGACGATGGCCAGGCCCGCGGCGAGCCCCTTCCCGTACAGCTGCCCCTGTGAGAATCCGGCCACGACGTCGTAGCCGAGAGCGCCTGCTCCTACCAGGCCGCCCACAACAACCATCGACAGCACGTAGATCAGGCCCTGGTTGGTAGCGAGCGTGAGGGCGCTGCGTGACATCGGCAGTTGAACCTTGGTGATGATCTGCCAGGTGTTGCACCCGGCGGACGTGGCCGCTTCCACGGTGGTCTCGGGCACGGCCCGGATCCCGTCCGCGATGATCTTCATCGCGACGGGAGCCCCATAGACGATCGCGGCGACGATGGCCGTGAAGCGCGAGGGGCCGAAGAGCGCGAGGAACGGCACTAGGTAGACGAAGGGCGGCATGACCTGGGCCGCGTCCAGGGTCGGCCTGATCAGCCGGTCCACCATCATGCTGCGGCCCATCCACACGCCGAAGACAATGCCGAGGATCATCACCAGCACCGTGGCGACGAGTGTCGAGGCCAGCGTGGTCATGGCGTCCGACCACAGACCGGTGCCGACCAGCAGGCCCACGCACACGGCCGTGGTGAGCCCGGACCTCCAGCCGCCGAGCACCACGGCCAGTGCGACCAGCACCGCGCCGACGAGCCACCACGGGGAGTCGGTGACCAGCGTCTGGAACGGGTTGAGCAGACCGTTGGTGATGACGTCGCGGATGGCGTTGGTCAGGCCCGACAGACTGTCCTGCGCCCAATTGGTCGCCGTGTCCGCCGCGCTCGCGATGTGGCTGCCGACGGTGCCGTCACCGGGGAAGTCGGCCGCCCACAAATAGGTGTGCGACAGGTAGACCAGGACCGCCGTGACCACGGCGCCGGCGCCCAGCAGCGGGCGGCGCCACCGCGCGAAGCGGTCGCTGGAACGCCGTGCGTTCTCCTCGCGTGCGGCGGCCGCGGTCGTGACCCGGTCCAGGACGATCGCCATGACGACGATGGCGAGGCCCGCGTTGAAGGCCGTGCCGACGTCGAGCGACTGCAGCGACTGGATGACGATCGGGCCGAGGCCGGGCGCGTTGATCAGGGCCGCAATGGTCACCATGGCCAGGGCGGCCATGATGGTCTGGTTGACGCCCATCACCACGGTCCGCTTGGACATCGGCAGCAGCACCTTCAGCAGCGACTGCCGGCGTGTGGCGCCCAGTGAGTCGGCCGCCTCGACCGTCGTCTTCGACACGTTGCGGATGGCGTGCGCGGTGATGCGGATCGTCGGCGGGGCCGCGTAGATGACGGTGGCGATGGTGGCGGAGGCACCGCCGATGAGGAAGATCAAGGTCAGCGGGGCCAGGTAGACGAAAGTCGGCATCGTCTGCATGAAGTCCAGGAACGGCGTCATGATCCGGTTGAACCGGTCTGACAGCCCCGCCCACACACCCAGCGGGATCGCGAACAGCAGCGCCACGAAGACCGCGGAAAGGGTCAGCGCCAGCGTGTCCATGCTCGGCTGCCACAGGCCCTGCAGCCCCATGAAGGTGAACCCGGCCACGGCCAGCAGCGCGACCCGCCAGTTGCCCGCGGCCCAGGAGACGTAGCCGGCGATGCCGACGACACCCAGCCAGCCGATCTGCGGGACGGGGCGGGCGCCGGACTGCTGGGAGATCAGGTGCTGGATGAAGGTCACCAGGTTGTCGATGACCAGCCGGATCTCGTTGAAGAAGTACAGGAACAGCGGGTTGGAGTTGCGGTTGGCCCCGATGGAGTCGTTGAGGTCGTTGATCCACCGGTGCAGATCGGTGAGGTCGGCCGCCGCCAGGGACAGGGTCTGCTTGCCCTTCAGCAGGGCGAACAGCACCAGCCAGACGACCAGGATGGCACCGACCACCATGGGCCGGCTGACCTTACGCGCCGCTTTGAGGGGAGCAGCCGGCTCGACTGCATCCGTCTTCTCGGGTTTCTCGATGGCGACGGTCATCACGCGCCGCCTTCCTGCCCGGCGACCACCGCGAGGATCTCCTCGTCGCCGACTATGCCGAGCAGCTTGCCGTCCTCGACGACCTTGACCGGCTTCTCGGCCGCGAGGACGACCCGGGTGGCTTCCCGTACGACGACGTCCGGACCGAGCTCGGGGCCGTCCAGGTCGTCGCCGTCCTCGAGCCCGCGCATGATCCAGCGCAGGGTGAGGACGTCACCGCGGGGCACGTCCTTGACGAACTCACGGACGTAGTCGTCGGCGGGGGCGCCGACGAGTTCGTCGCCGGTGCCGCACTGGACCATTTTGCCGTCGCGCATGATGAGGATGCGGTCGCCCAGCTTGAGCGCCTCGGAGAGGTCGTGGGTGATGAACACCATCGTCTTGCCGACCTCGTGGTGGAGCCGGATGACCTCGTTCTGCATGTCGCGGCGGATCAGCGGGTCTAGCGCCGAGAACGGCTCGTCGAAGAAGAGCACGTCCGGGTCGCCGGCCAGGGCGCGGGCGAGACCCACGCGCTGCTGCATACCGCCGGAGAGCTGGTCGGGGTAAGAGTTCTCGTAGCCGGCGAGGCCGACCAGTTCGACGACCTCCAGGGCCCGCTTGGTGCGCTCGGCCCTGCCCATGCCACGGATCTCCAGGCCGAAGCCCACGTTCTCCACGACCCGGCGGTGGGGCAGCAGCCCGAAGTGCTGGAAGACCATGGAGAACTTGCGGCGGCGCAGGTCGCGCAGGCGGGCCGCGTCCGCCTGGCGGATGTCCTGACCCTCGAAGACGACCTCCCCGGCGGTGGGTTCGATCAGCCGCGTCAGACATCGCACCAGGGTGGACTTGCCGGAGCCGGACAGGCCCATGACGACGAACACCTCGCCCGGCGCGACGTCGAAGTTCACGTCGCGTACGGCGGCGGTGCATCCGGTGCGATCCATCAGCTCACGGCGCGTGAGACCGCACAGCTCCTCCGATCCCGGCACCCGGTCGGCCTTCGGCCCGAACACCTTCCACAGATTGCGCACGGATATGACCGCATTGTTGTCCGAGTCCTGGGGCGTGCCGCGCCGCTGCGCCACCTCGGTCTGTGTGGGGGTCACGATCGACCTCATTTCGGCGTTCAGCCGCGGAACCAGCGCTGCGGCCGGGGTTGGATGTTCTGCCAGATGTGTTTGGGCTCTCGGTATTCGTCCAGGCCGGACGGTCCCAGTTCCCGGCCCACGCCGGAGTGCCCGAAGCCTCCCCATTCGGCTTGGGGCACGTAGGGGTGGTAGTCGTTGATCCACACCGTGCCGTGGCGCAGTCGCCGGGCGACCCGCTGGGCCTTGCCGGCGTCCTGTGTCCAGACGGCGCCGGCGAGGCCGTACTCGGTGTCGTTGGCGATGCGTACGGCATCGTCCTCGTCGGTGAAGCGTTCGATGGTCAGCACGGGTCCGAAGGACTCCTCGTGCACCACCCGCATGTCCTGCGTGCACTCGTCGAGCACGGTCGGCGGGTAGTAGTGGCCGTTCGCGAGGGCCGCATCGCCCGGCCGTTCGCCGCCGCAGCGCAGTACGGCGCCCTCGGCAAGACCGGCCGCGACATACGCCTCGACCTTCGCCAGGTGCTGGGCGGAGATCAGTGCCCCGGTCTCGGCCTCGGGGTCGAAGGGGCCGCCCAAGCGGATCTGCCGCGCGCGGCGGACGACCTCGTCGACGAAGCGGTCGTGCAGCGAGTCCTCGACGATCAGCCGGGCGCCGGCCGAGCAGACCTGGCCCGAATGCAGGAAGACGGCCGTGAGAGCGAGGTCCACGGCCGTCTCGAAGTCGGCGTCGGCGAAGACGACGTTGGGGTTCTTGCCGCCGAGCTCCAGCGCCACCTTCTTCACAGTGGCGGCGGCGGTGGCCATGATGCGCTTGCCGGTCTCCAGGCCTCCGGTGAAGGAGACCATGTCCACGGCGGGGCCCTCGGAGAGCGGGGCGCCCACCTCGGGGCCGGTGCCCAGCACGAGGTTGGCAGCGCCGGCCGGGAGCCCGGCCTCCTCGAGTGCCTTCATCAGCAGGATCGAGGTGGAGGGGGTGAGCTCGCTCGGCTTGAGGACGACCGTGTTGCCCGCGAGAAGCGCCGGGGCGACCTTCCAACTGGCTTGCAGCAGCGGGTAGTTCCAGGGCGTGATCAGTCCGCACACGCCGATCGGCTCGTACACGACGCGGCTGACGGCATCGTCACGACCGGTGTCGATCACACGGCCGGCGTCGGTGCCGCCGATCCCGCCGTAGTAGCGGAAGCAGGAGACGACGTCCGCGATGTCGTACTCGCTCTCCACCAGACGCTTGCCGGTGTCGAGCGACTCGGCGCGGGCGAATTCCTTGGCGTCCCGCTCGAGGATGTCGGCGGTGCGCAGCAGCAGCGCGCCGCGCTCGCGCTCGGCGGTGCGGGGCCAGGGCCCCTCGTCGAAGGCTCGGCGGGCCGCGGCGATCGCCGCCTCCGTGTCGGGACGCGTCCCTTCGGATACGGTCGCTGAGAGCGTGCCGTCAGCGGGACAGCGGATTTCGCGGTGACCACCGGCCACCGGCTCCCGCCACTCTCCGTCCACATACAGGTCTGCCACGCGCCAAGCCTTTCAACTGAAATTCGTTGCGCATCGTGCATTCAATTGCTTGTGGTGGAACACCCTGGCGAATGTCCAGACAGACGTCAAGTGGTTGGTGGATGACGATTTGACTGTGGGAGCAGTTGCCTGGCCACCCCTTGACCGCGAGCGGGCAACGAGCCGACCATGTTGCGTATCGCTCACCTTGTTGTGCAATACGCATCAGCGGAGGCCGCTTATGTCCCCTCGACCGCAACCTGGCCGTGAGTACGTCCTCACTCTGTCGTGTCCCGACAGCGCGGGACTGGTCCACGCCGTGAGCGGATTTCTCGTCAGGAACTCCGGCAACATCCTGGAGAGCCAGCAGTTCGATGATCGGCTTCAGGGCCGTTTCTTCATGAGGGTCCACTTCGACGTTTCGGATCCGAACGCGGATCTGCAAACTCTGCGTTACCGGTTCGGTCCGGTCGCCGAGGCCTACCGGATCTCCTGGACCCTGCAGGACGCCTCCACCCCCACCCGGACGCTCATCATGGTGTCCAAGTTCGGGCACTGCCTGAACGACCTGCTCTTCCGCCGCCGCACCGGCGCCCTCAACATCGAGATCCCGGCGATCGTCTCCAACCACCGGGACTTCGAGGGACTGGCCGAGACCTACGGCGTCCCCTTCCACCACGTCCCGGTCACCAGGGACACCAAGGCCGAGGCCGAGGCGCGGCTGCTGGAGCTGGTGCGGGAGCTGGACGTCGACCTGGTGGTGCTGGCCCGGTACATGCAGATCCTCTCCGACGACCTGTGCAAGCAGCTCGAGGGTCGCGCCATCAACATCCACCACTCCTTCCTCCCCAGCTTCAAGGGCGCGAAGCCCTACGACCAGGCCTACAACCGCGGAGTGAAGCTGGTTGGGGCGACCGCGCACTATGTGACCCCGGACCTGGACGAGGGACAGATCATCGAGCAGGACGTGGTCCGCGTGGACCACTCCCTCGACCCCGGCGAGCTGGTCACGGTCGGCCGGGACGTGGAGGCGCAGGTGCTCGCGCACGCGGTGAAGTGGCACAGCGAGAGCCGCGTCATGGTGGACGGCCACCGTACGGTGGTCTTCCGCTGAGTTCCTCTGTATACGAACGCCGGACAGGCCGACTCCGCCCGTCCGGCGTTTGAGGACGAGGCCCGTTCAGGGCCGAAGCGGGGGTCTGGGGGCGGCAGCCCCCAGAAACGGCACTCAGCCCCCAAGCCGCTCAAGCACAGCGCGGCGCCAGCGTTCCGTCTCGGCGATCTGGTTGAAGGTGAACAGGTGCACGCCTGCCACCCCGGCCGTCGGCGCCGTGAGCGCCTCCTCGCCGCGTTCCAGCAGCCTGTCGGGTGAGTAGCCCCCGGGCGCCGCGAACCGCAGGAACCAGGAGGCGTGCTTGGTCAGAAAACGCGTCGACTCCCCCACCCCGATCTTCGTCGCCATGGCCAGCAGCTTCGTCCGCTGTACGGGCCCCGCGACGCCGACATGGACGGGCAGCGTCACGTCCCGGCGCCGTATCCGGGCGATCCACTCCCCCAGTACGCGCGGGTCGAAGCAGAGGTTGCTCACGATGTACGTGGCGTGCTCGCGCTTGTCCCACATCGCCTGGATGGTGACGTCGTCGTGGATGAGCGGATGGCTCTCGGGGTAGCCGGTGACGCCGACGCGGGTGAAGGGGCTGCCCAGCCCGCTGAGCCTGCGCAGCACCGGCAGCGCGCCGTCGTAGGCCCCGGCCGGCGGGTCCGCGTCGCCCGCCGGAACGAAGACGTCGCCCACGCCGGCCTCGAGGAGCCGGTCGACGACGTCCTTGAGGTGCGCGTCGTCCCGCAACAGCCGCGCGGGCACGTGCGGGACGACGCGGAAACCGTGCACCGCGAGCCGGGCGGCGAGATCGAGAGTCGGCTCCAGGCCCTTGGCCGGCGACGCCGTCACCGTGACGACGACGTCGCGCGGCACATGGGCGAGGACCTTGTCCTCGGTCGCCTTCGCGGGCAGGACCTCGTAGCGGACGTGCTCCAGCAGTGCCCGCAGTCCCTTGGCCGCCAACGTCTACCCGGCCTGCTGCTGGGCGTCACGGTGGCGGTAGTACGCGGCCTTGGACGGGGTCAGCGGCTCCTTGCCGAGAATCAGGTCGGCGGCCTTCTCGGCGACCATCATCACCGGTGCGTAGATGTTGCCGTTGGTGACGTAGGGCATCACCGACGCGTCCACCACACGCAGACCCTCCACGCCGTGCACCCGCATGCTGGTGGGGTCGACAACGGACATCTCGTCGGTGCCCATCTTGCAGGTGCAGGACGGGTGCAGGGCGGTCTCGCCGTCCTTGGCGACCCAGGCGAGGATCTCCTCGTCGGTCTCGACGGACGGTCCGGGCGAGACCTCCCCGTCGTTGTAGGGGGCGAGCGCGGGCTGGTTGAGGAGCTTGCGGGCGACGCGGATCGACTCGACCCACTCGCGGCGGTCCTGTTCGGTGGAGAGGTAGTTGAAGCGCAGGGCCGGGTGCTCGCGCGGGTCCTTGCTCTTGATCTTCACCGAGCCGATGGCGTCGGAGTACATGGGCCCGACGTGCACCTGGTAGCCGTGGCCGCCGGCCGGCACGGAGCCGTCGTAGCGGACCGCGATGGGCAGGAAGTGGAACATCAGGTTGGGGTAGTCCACGTCCTCGTTGCTGCGGGCGAAGCCGCCGGCCTCGAAGTGATTGGTGGCGGCCGGGCCCTTACGGAATAGCCACTGCAGGCCGATGAAGGGGGCGCGCCACTTCGCCAGGTACGGCTGCATGGAGACGGGCTGCTTGCAGGCGTACTGGATGTACACCTCCAGGTGGTCCTGCATGTTCTCGCCGACGCCTGGGAGGTCGTGGACGACGTCGATGCCGAGGGCGCTCAGTTCCTCGGCGTTGCCGACGCCGGAGAGCTGGAGCAGCTGCGGGGAGTTGATCGCGCCGCCGCAGAGGATGACCTCCGTGGCGCGCACCTGCTGGAAGGCGCCCTTGCCGCGCTGGTACTCGACGCCGACCGCCTTCTTGCCCTCGAAGAGGACGCGGGTGACCAGGGCGCGGGTGGTGACCGTGAGGTTGGGGCGCTTCTTGGCGGGCTTGAGGTACGCCTTCGAGGCCGACAGGCGGCGTCCGCGGTGGACGTTGCGGTCGAACTTGGCGAAGCCCTCCTGCCGGTAGCCGTTGACGTCGTCCGTCGGCGCGTAGCCCGCCTCCTGGGTGGCCTTGAGGAAGGCGCTGAAGAGGGGGTTTGTGGCCGGGCCGCGTTCGAGGACGAGGGGGCCGTCGTGGCCGCGGAACTCGTCGTCCGGGTCGGCCGCCAGGCAGTTCTCCATCCGCCGGAAGTAGGGCAGGCAGTGCGCGTAGTCCCAGGTCTCCATGCCGGGCTCGGCCGCCCAGCGCTCGTAGTCCATGGGGTTGCCGCGCTGGAAGATCATGCCGTTGATGCTGCTGGAACCGCCCAGCACCTTGCCGCGCGCGTGGTAGATGCGCCGACCGCCCATGTGCGGCTCGGGCTCGGACTCGTACTTCCAGTCGTAGAACCGGCTGCCGATGGGATACGTCAGCGCCGCCGGCATGTGGATGAAGACGTCCCACGGGTAGTCGGACCGGCCGGCCTCCAGGACCAGGACCTTGTTCGCCGGGTCCGCGGAGAGTCTGTTCGCCAGTGCGCTGCCGGCCGAACCGCCGCCGACGATGACGAAGTCGTACTGCAGGGGAGCCATGGTGCCTCGTCTCGCTCGCGCCGTAGATACGCGACGCATGCTAATACCAGTATCGCTATACGCACCAGGTTGCGAGCAACGCAACTTGTCAGGTCTTCGCTTCGGGCCGTCACTTGCAGCGTTGTTGTTTACTGCGCGTATAGTTTCGCTGTGAGCAACCAAAGCCGAGACACCGAAACGTCAAATTCGCAGGCCGGCGGAGTGCAGTCGGTCGACCGAGCCATCAGCGTCCTCGAGATCCTGGCCCAGCGCGGCGAGGCAGGCGTCAGCGAGGTGGCCGCCGAGATCGACGTCCACAAGTCCACGGCCTTCCGCCTGCTCGGCGCCCTGGAGGCGCGTGGCCTGGTGGAGCAGGCGGGAGAGCGCGGCAAGTACCGGCTCGGCTTCGGCATCGTACGCCTGGCCGGAGCGGTGACCGGACGCATCGACATCACGCAGCAGGGCCGCCCGGTCTGCGAGCGGCTCGCCGAGGAGATCGGCGAGACGGTCAACATCGCGGTGCTGCAGGAGCACTACGCGATCAACCTCTACCAAGTGCGCGGCCCTGGAGCGGTCACCGCGCACAACTGGGTCGGACAGTTGACCCCGCTGCACGCGACGTCGAGCGGCAAGGTCCTGCTGGCGCACCTGCCCACCAAGGAGCGCGCCGCGCTGCTGGCCGAGGCCGGCCTGAAGAAGGTCACGCCGCACACCTACACCTCGAAGGCGAAGCTCGAGAAGAACCTCGCCGAGGTGCGGGAGGCCGGCTACGCCTGGACCAAGGAGGAGCTGGAGATCGGCCTGCACGCCATGGCCGCGCCGGTCCTCGACCGGGACGGCGAGGTCATCGCGGCGGTCACGGCTTCCGGGCCCTCGTACCGGTTCACGGAGGAGCGGATGCGCGAGCTCGCCCCGGTGCTGATCAAGGGCGCCGAGGAGATCAGCCACCGGATGGGCTACCTGGGCTGAGCCGCCGGCTGAAAGTGTCGCACTTGTGCTGTCAGTCGTGTGCGGCGCCGTCGTGGCTGGTCGCGCAGTTCCCCGCGCCCCTTAGGGCGCTGCCGTGCCCAATCGTTCATTGACCCAGTCATGGAAAGCACCGATGTGGTGCTCGCTGGGGACCAGCACGCCGCCCTTGGCGTACAGCCGGGAGCTCATTCCGGGCTGCGTGCGCTCGCAGGCGTCGAAGTCCTGGCGATTGACCCGGTCGAAGAGCTCCACGGACCGGCTGACGTCCTTGCCGCTCTCGACGACGTGCGGGAGGTAGAGCCAGTCGCACTCGACGATCGTGCGGTCGACGGCCACCGGGTACATCCGGTGGAAGATCACGTGGTCGGGCACGAGGTTGATGAAGACCTGCGGCCGGACGGTGATCGCGTAGTACCGGCGGTCCTGGTCGTCGGCGACGCCGGGGATGCGGTCGAGGCCCTCGGAGCCGTCGACGGTGAAGCCCTGCACCTCCTCGCCGAACTCGGCGCCGTGCCCGACGTAGTACTGGGCCGCGTAACCGTCCGCGAACTCCGGCAGCACTTCGGTGAGTTCGGGGTGGATCGTGGCGCAGTGGTAGCACTCCATGAAGTTCTCGATGATGAGCTTCCAGTTCGCCTTGACGTCGTAGACGATCCGCTTGCCGACGGAGAGATTGGCGATGTCGTAGTGCTCGATCGACTCCACGTCGCCGAGGCGCGCGACGACTTCGCCCTTGACCTCGTCCTCGAAGGAGGGCGGGTTCTCCGCGAGGCACACCCAGACGTAGCCGAGCCATTCGCGGACGGCCACGCTCACCAGGCCGTACTCGGTGCGGCCGACGTCGGGCATCTTGGTGAGGTTCGGCGCCGCGACCAGCTTGCCGTTCAGGTCGTACGTCCAGGCGTGGTACGGGCACTGGAAGGCCCGCTTGACCTCGCCGGTCTCCTCGGTGCAGAGCTTGGCGCCGCGGTGCCGGCAGACGTTGAAGTAGGCGCGGATGCCGTTGTCCCTCGCCCGGGTGACGAGGATGCTCTCGCGGCCCACGTCGACGGTGCGGAAGGCGCCGGGCTTGGCCAGTTCCGAGGAGCGCGCGACGCAGAACCACATGGTCTCGAATATGCGCTCCTGCTCCTGGGCGAAGATCGCCGGATCCGTGTAGGAGGAGCCGGGGAGGGTGGCGATCAGGCTGTCCGGCAGGCTGGTCGAGGTCACGGTGCACTCCTCGGGAAACGTCGTGGAGGGGTCATTCACGCGCCGGGAAGAGCGACTCCGGACGGTGTTGTACAAAAAGCATTGTTGTGCATTGAGCAACGTTGCGTGCGATATGCAACCGCAGGCAGCATGGGATGCCGCCGGGGCGGTGTCAAGATGTGGCGGCGAGCTGCTTGCGCCAGCGCATGAACAGCCGAGGCTGGTTCATGCCGAGCACGGCGACCGGATCGCCGGCCCGCCGGTAAACGGCCAGCACGTTGCGGTCGTCCGCAGCACCCTCCTCGATGGTCACGCTGTCGGCGCGGGCCGCGTTCCCGGCGAACTGGATCTTCACGCCGTACTGGTCCGACCAGAAGTACGGCGGCCGGGGCACACCCGGTTCCACCGCGCCTCCCGCCAGCAGCGTGGCGATCGCGGCGTCGGGACGCTCGCGCGCACCGGTCCAGTGCTCGACGCGGCGATGGCGGCCCGCGCGCGGGTCGTACCAGTTGGCGCAGTCACCGACCGCGACCACGCCGGCCAGGCTGGTCCGGCCGTCCGCGCCGCACTTCACGCCGTTGTCGAGCGCGATGCCGGAACCCTCCAGCCAGTCGACGCACGGGCTTGCGCCCACACCGACGACGACGATGTCGGCGGGGAGGCTGCGGCCGTCCTCGAGCAGGACGGCGTTCACCTGCCGCTCCCCGCTCAGGCCCTTCACGCCCACGCCGCACAGCAGCCGTACGCCGTGGTCCGCGTGGAGCCCGGAGACGATGGAGCCCATGGTCTCGCCGAGCGGCCCGGCGAGCGGCGTCGGAGCCACCTCGACGACGGTGGCCTCGAGGCCGAGAGCGTAGGCGGTGGAGGCGACCTCGGCGCCGATGAAGCCGCCGCCGATCACCACCAGTCGTCCGCCGCGGCCCAGTTCGTCCCGCAGCGCACGGGCATCGTCCAGGGTGCGCAGGGTGTGCACTCCGTCCAGGCCCTCGGAGCCGGGGAGGGCACGGGCCGCGGCGCCGGTCGCGATGACGATGCCGTCGGCGCGGATCTCCTGTCCGTCGGCGAGCCGCACCGCGCGGTGCGTGCGGTCGAGTCCGGTGGCACGGGTGCCGAGCAGCCACTCCGCGCTCAGGTTCTCGTCGTCCGTCTCCAGCGCCAGGTCGGCCTCGACGAGGGCGCCGGCCAGGAACTCCTTGGACAGCGGCGGCCGGTCGTACGGCCGGTGGAGCTCCTCGCCGATGACGAGCAGCCGCCCGTCGTAGCCCTGCTTGCGCAGTGAGCGCGCTGCCGAGAGCCCGGCCAGTGAGGCGCCGACCACGGCCACGGTCCTCACGCGGGACCACCGGCGAGGCGGGCGGCAACACAGGGCGGCAGGTTCGGCGCCTCCGTGGAGAGCCGGACGTAGATCATGCCGTCCTCGACGAGGACCTCGTGCGTCCGGACCGGGAGCTTGGCCGGGGGGGCGTCGACCGCACCGGTCCGGAGGTCGAACTTCGAAGCATGCAGCGGGCATTCCACCTCGCAGCCCTCCAGCCAGCCGTCGGCGAGCGAGGCGTCCTGGTGGGTGCAGGTGTCGTCGATGGCGAAGAGTTCGCCGTCATCGGTGTGGAACACCGAAACCGGCGGATCGATGTTGAGCCGGTGGGCCTCGCCTCGGAGGAGATCCTCGAGACGGCACGCGGGAATCATCATGACACCTCGGTGCGTATAGCGAAACGGATTGCGGAACGCGCAACATAAGTCTGAGGTCGCCTCGAACCCTTGTCAAGGCATCCAGAAGGCACTCCGACCTTGTTTCATGTTGCGCTACATAAAACAGGATTCACATAGAGCAACATGAAGGCCGCCGTATCGGCTCGCGGTCGTCGCGAGCCGATACGGCGGGCTGTGGAGATCGCCGGGAGGCGTCAGAAACCGCGGTCGATCCACTCCTGGAGGTGCGGCGCCTCGGCGCCGATGGCGGTCGTCTCCCCGTGTCCGGTGTGCACGACGGTGTCGCCCGGCAGCGTCAGCAGCCGGTCCCGGATCGAGTCGATGATGGTCGGGAAGTGGCTGTACGACCTTCCTGTCGCCCCCGGCCCACCGGCGAACAGCGTGTCACCACTGAAGAGGGCCGTCAGGGCCGGCGCATGCAGGCAGACCGCGCCGGGGGCGTGGCCGGGCGTGTGCAGCACGGTCAGCTCGATGCCGGCCACCGCGAGGCCCTGGCCGTCAGTCAGTTCGGCGTCCGGCGCCTTGTCGGGGTGGGTCTGCTTCCACAGCGGCAGGTCGTCCGGGTGGAGGAGGATCGGGGCACCCGTGCGCGCCGCGAGTTCGGGCGCGGCGTCGATGTGGTCGTTGTGCGCGTGCGTGCACACGATGGCCCGCAGGGTGCGCCCGCCGACCGCTTGGGCGATCGCCTCGGCGTCGTGCGCGGCGTCGATGACGATCGCCTCGTGGTCGTCGCCGACGATCCACACGTTGTTGTCGACGTCCCAGGTGCCGCCGTCCAGCGAGAAAGTCCCCGAGGTGACGAGGTGTTCGATGCGGGCGGACATCAGAGGACCACCACAGAGCGCAGCACGTCGCCGTGGTGCATCCGCTCGAAGGCCTTCTCGACCTCGTCGAGCGCGATGGTCTCCGTGACGAAGGCGTCCAGGTCGAGCCGACCCTGCAGATACAGGTCGATGAGCGTCGGGAAGTCCCTGCTCGGCAGGCAGTCGCCGTACCAGGAGGACTTCAGCGCCCCGCCACGGCCGAAGACGTCCAGCAGCGGCAACTCCAGCTTCATCTCCGGGGTGGGCACACCGACGAGGACGACGGTGCCGGCGAGGTCGCGGGCGTAGAACGCCTGCTTGTACGTCTCCGGGCGGCCGACCGCCTCGATGACCACGTCGGCGCCGAAGCCGCCGGTCAGCTCGCGGATCGCCTCCACGGCGTCATCGCTCTTGGAGTTGACGGTGTGGGTCGCGCCCAGCTTCTGCGCGGTCGCCAGCTTGCGGTCGTCGATGTCCACCGCGATGACCTTCGCAGCACCCGCCAGGTTCGCCCCGGCGATCGCCGCGGCCCCGACACCGCCGCAACCGATGACGGCGACCGAGTCGCCCCGTCCGACATTGCCGGTGTTGATGGCCGCGCCGATACCCGCCATCACGCCGCAGCCGAGCAGTCCGGCGGCGGCCGCCGACGCGGTCTGATCCACCTTCGTGCACTGCCCGGCCGCGACCAGCGTCTTCTCCGCGAACGCGCCGATTCCCAGGGCCGGCGAGAGCTCGGTGCCGTCGGTCAAGGTCATCTTCTGCTTCGCGTTGCGGGTGTTGAAGCAGTACTGCGGTCGTCCACGCAGACACGCCCGGCACTGACCGCACACCGCACGCCAGTTGAGGATGACGAAGTCTCCGGGGGCCACGTCGGTGACCCCCTCCCCCACCGACTCCACGACACCCGCGGCCTCGTGGCCCAGCAGGAACGGGAAGTCGTCGTTGATGCCGCCCTCGCGATAGTGCAGATCGGTGTGGCAGACCCCGCAGGCCTCGATCTTCACCAGCACCTCGCCCGGTCCCGGGTCGGGCACGATGATCGTTTCCAGGCTGACGGGGGCGCCCTTGCCCCGCGCAACGACAGCACGGACCTGGTGCGTCATGGCCACTCCTCGGATGTTCGAGACTTGAATCAGATGTTGCTCATTACGGCACACATCTCACGTGTCGCAACACAGCATCGTTGAGTGCCGACGGGGGGTCAAGGAGCTCGACGAGGGTTCCCTCAGCTGGTGCTGGATCCCGGCGCGGCAGCACGAACGACCGGCGGGGTCGTGGCCGAACATGTCGGTTCCACACCCCCGCCGGGCGCGCGTGGGCGCCGGTCTCAGCAGGCGGAGGAGGATGTGGACTGCGCGGGTTGCGTCGACTGCTGGGACTGCGTGGACTCCGCGTCGTCGGTGGACGTGTCGGGGCCGATGCGGAGTTCGAAGTCGCCGTCGCACGTCTCGTGGCCGGCGATGACGGCCGTTTCGATGGCTTCCTTGCCCTTGCGCCCGAGGATGATGAGCGGGTCCTGGCGCAGATCACGGGTGAGCGCGATACACAGGCCGACCATCATCAGGGTGAACGGGGCCGCGGCGAGAATGGCGAGGTTCTGCAGTCCGGTGACGCGCAGCGCGCTGGACTTGGGAGCGCCGGTGACGGACCCGGGTGGGAAGGTTCCGGCGAGCAGCTCCGGCGATCCGGCGCGTTCGGCGAGCTCGCCACGCACGGTGGACACCAGGTACACCAGGCCGGGGTGTTGCGCGACGGCGCACGGGTCGGGGACGGTCACGGATCCGGTGGCGCAGACGCGTCCCAGGTCGTTGCGGACCAGGTCCACGATCATGATGTTCTCGGCGTGGTCCTTATCGAGGAGGTCCGCGGCGGTGCGGCTGGTGCCCTTGACGGGGCCGGACTCGACCGTACGGCCGACACGGCGGAGGAAGAGCTCGGGCGGGGCCGTGGCGATCTCCACACCATGCGCGGAAGTGCGCACCATGCCGACGTACGGCGACGGACTTCCTCCCACGGCTCTCCCATCCCTGACCAGCTCTTCCGGACCCGGTCAGGGACCAAAATCCCGGCTCACCGCGCAGCCCCCTGGTTGCGGCTGACGCGCTCCCACCTCTGCATGGATTCCTCGATGAGCACGCGCGAACTGCGGCGGGATGGGACCGGGCCGCGTCGCGATAGCCGCGCGGCGCTTCAGCGAGTGCACTTGGTGCACCACGCCGTCGCCCTCAAGCGAGTCGAGAAGGCCAATCCCACCGGGACGATCCGGATCGCCGCCGACAACCTGTCCGCGCATCCACCACGCGTACATCCCTGTCGGCGCTTGCCGGCTCAACTTGCAAGAGAGGTGGTGGCACCTGTTCCGCAAGACGGCCCTGGCCGGACGCTCCTTCTGCCCCGCGACATCGCCTACGGTCGATCTCGTGGGCAAGAAACACCAAAGCGGCCTTCAAGATCTTGTTTACCCGCTTTAACTCCGCTACTTCCTTGCGGAGTTGTTTTGGCACTGCTCGTATGTCTCCGTACGCCCAAATGATGGATCTGGCTTCAGGGACGCTACGAAACAGGGCGCGTCTCACACTCCGTGACTCCGATGTCGGTTTGCCACGACCGGATTGTTGGTTAGGGTGACAAGCAGAGGCTGATCCCGATGCCCCTTGGCCAAGGCGATGGCCAGGCTGGCGAGTTCGGGGCTGCACGGGCTGACGGCTCCCGCGGAATCGTACAGGCCAAGCACGGGTGTCCGCGGGGCAGTTATGGTCGCTGGATGGTGAGTCGGACACGACGGGGGGCTCGCGTTGGATCGCCTGGCAGGAGCGGGCCCAGCCGTCGTGGGACGCGGTCACCAGCTCCGCCAACGCGGTCAGCGGCTTGTTGCGGTTCCGCGGCGCCGGCAGGACGGCGACGTAATCCCGCAACGCCCGACGCTGCCCACGGCAGACAAGAAGGTCACTACCGCAGGTCGACCGGACGCGGTGGGCGTGTGACCGGCCGGTCGGCGCCCGCGGTGCCGGCCCCATCGCTGCGCGTGCGGCTCGGGCTGATTGCGGCCCTTGCCGCGCTGGTGGTCGTCGTGCTCGGGGTCCTGTACGCCGGCCACGACAAGCCCGGCACGGTGGACAGGTGGATCATCCGGCCGACGGCGGACAGTGTGCGGCCGCCCTGGAGGAGCGTCGCTCTGGCCCTGGACTTCTTGGGGGAACCCGCCGGATCGGCGCTACTGGTCGCGGTCATCGTGGCCTGCTGCCTGCTGCTTCGGCGTCCCCGCGCGGCGGTACTCTTCGTTGTCGGCGCCGCCGTGAGCGTGGGGACGGCGACGCTCCTGAAGCATCTGGTGGGACGCACCATCCACGGCGCCGGCAACCTGTCCTATCCGAGCGGGCACACCGCCTTCTTCACCGCACTCGCCCTCGTCGCGGCGCTGCTCGCGACCGGCCGGCTCGGCCTCGGCAGGGCGGCCGGCGTGTCGCTCGTGCTCGCCGCGGCGCTCCTGGCCGGCGCCGCGATGGGATGGGCGCAGGTCGCCCTGGGCGCGCACTATCCGACCGACGTCCTCGGCGGCTGGTGCACCGCGCTGGCGGTGATTCCGGCGACCGCGTGGCTGGTCGATCGGATGGCCGACCGGATGGCCGACGCCGGTCGGCGGGAGCGTCGCTGACGCCACGTCACGTCACGTCACGCCAAGCGGCGGAATACGGGTTTCACCGGTCGTCCGCCCAGCCAGGGGGTGGGGTCGGCGGCATCCAGTGCCTTCCGGTACACCACACATGCCTGGGCCACCACGTCGACGGTGTGATCGATGTCGGCGTCGCTGAGCGCGCTGCTCACCACGAACGACGGGGCCAGCACCCCGCCCGCGAGGAGCCGGCGCAGGAACAGGGTGCGGTACTCCTGGGACGGCTGCCCGTTCTCGTCGAGGGTGGCGAAGACCAGGTTGCTGGCCCGGCCCCGGACGACGATGTGCTCGCCGACGCCCATGCCGGCCGCGGCATCGCGGACACCGGCGGCCAACCGTTCGCCGAGGGCGTGCAGCCGCGCGGTGACGCCCTCCTCGGCGTAGATGGTCTGCACGGCCATCGCGGCGGCCAGCGAGTGCGTTTCCGCACCGTGCGTGGTGGACAGCAGGAACACCCGCTCGCCGGAGTGACGCAGCCCGCCCCGCTCCATCAGATCGCGGCGCCCGGCCAGCGCGGAGACGGCGAATCCGTTGCCCAGCGCCTTGCCGAACGTGGAGAGGTCGGGGACGACGCCGTACAGGCCCTGGGCGCCCGCCTCGGACCAGCGGAAGCCGGTGATCATCTCATCGAAGATCAGTACGCAGCCGTGCCGGTCGGCCAGCTCGCGCAGGCCGGCGAGGTACCCGGGCGGCGGCTCGGTGTGGGTGGCGGGTTCGAGGATCAGGCAGGCGACCTCGTCCTGGTACCGGGTGAGCAGCTCCTCCGTGGCGGCCAGGTCCCCGTAAGGGAACGCCACGGTGAGCTCGTTGGTCGCCGCCGGAATGCCGGCGGACATCGGCGTGGTGCCGATGAACCAGTCGTCGGTGGAGAAGAACGGATGGTCGGCGCAGAGGGCGACCCGCGGGCGCCCGGTGGCGGCGCGGGCGAGGCGCACCGCGGCGGTGGTGGCGTCGGAGCCGTTCTTCGCGAACTTCACCATCTCGGCGGTCGGCACGGTGGCCAGGAAGCGTTCCGCGGCCTCGACCTCCACGATGGACGGCCGGACGAAGTTGCTGCCGCGGTCGATCTCCCGCCGCACCGCCTCGGTCACACGTGGGTGGGCGTGGCCGAGGCTGACCGACCGCAGGCCGGACCCGTACTCGATGTAGCGGTTGCCGTCGACGTCCCACACGTGGGCACCGCGGCCGCGGGAGATGACCGGGGCCAGGTCCTCGGGGTACTGGTCGTCGCCCTTGGCGTAGGTGTGCGCTCCCCCGGGGATCATGGCGTGCAGCCGCTCGTTCGCCGTCCGCGACCGGGGCAGAACGAACTCCGCGGTCTGTTCGGTGTGTTCGGTGGTCAACCGACTTCACCCTTCCTTGTGCTTCAGGACCTCGGCGAGGCTCGGCGCCTCCCGGTCCCGTTGGGACATCGACGTGACCGGCAGTGGCCAGGGAATGGCGAGTTCCGGGTCGTCGAAGGCGATCGTCACGTCCTCGGACGGATCGTGCTGACGGTCGATACGGTAAGAGATGTCCGCGGTTTCGGTAAGAGCCTGGAAGCCGTGCGCGCATCCCGCCGGGATGTACACGGTCTTCTGCGTCTCGCCGGACAGTTCGAAGAAGGCCCGGTTGCGGTAGGTCGGCGAGTCCGGGCGCAGGTCCACGACGACGTCGAAGATCTGCCCGTACGAGCATCGCACCAGCTTGGCCTCGCCGGCGCCGGAGCGCAGGTGCAGGCCGCGCAGTACGCCCCGGACCGAGCGGGACACGCTGTCCTGGACGAAGGCGTGCGGGTCGAGGCCCACCGAGCGGATCACGTCGGCGTCGAAGGTGCGGCAGAAGAATCCGCGTTCGTCGGCGTACGGTGTCGGCTCGAACAGGTATGCGCCGGCGATCTCCGGGACTTCGGTCGCTTTCATGGAGCCTTCCGTGGTGCGTGGGCGTGGTCGTTCGCCGGGAACAGGGTCGTGGTCAAGTCGGTGAACTGCTGCGCGAGTTGCTGAGCGGCGACCCCGTTTCGCTCGGTGAGGGTCTGCCGTAGCTCCGCCGCGTGTTTCTCCAGGTCCCGGAACTGTTCGAGCAGCCGGTCGGCGTCGACCTCGCGTGCCGGGTGGCAGTACGCGCCGAGGCCCATCCGGTCCATGAGCGCGTCGCTCTTCGCCGCATAGCAGAGGGCGAGTACGGGCGTTCCGGTCTTCAGGGCGCAGATCAGGTTGTGGTAGCGGACGGCCACCACGGTGTCGGCGGCCGCCATCTCGTTCATCAGGTCGGCCAGTGAGGCCGGTTCCGCCGCGGTGACCAGCGGTGAGTCGACCGCGTCGAGGATCGCGGCGACCACCGACTCGTCGCACTGGTCGCCGGTGAGCAGCCGGACCGGCCTGCCCTCCTCGACCAGCGTGCGGACGAACCGGATCGTCCCGTCGAGGTAGCGCCGGTGGATCTCCTCGGCCCGGGCGCGGTCGTCGTTGCCTCCGTGGAAGTCCATGACACCCAGGCAGACGAGCCCCGGCGAGCCTGCGGGCGCGCTCACCCGTGGTGTCGGCAGGGAGAACGCGAGGTCGGGGTAGACCTCGTCGCGCGCGGTGTCCACGCCCATCGCCCGCATCGCGTCGCGGGACGAGGCGTCCCGGTAGGACCGGTACGCGGCCAGCCGCGCCGACCAGCGCACCAGGGCCCGGGTCGGGCGGTTGCGGATCTCGGCGGCGCCGACGCTGACCAGCGCGACCCGGGTGCGCATCAGCCGTCCGCTCGCGCAGAGCAGGAACAGCGAGTACGGGAAGCCCCACGGCCGCAGCGGCAGGGTGGCCTCCAGGACGCCCATGCCCGGCACGATCACCACGTCGTGCCGGCGCACCCAGGCGGCGGTGCGGAAGACGTCGACGAGTTTGCCCAGACCCTTGCCCGCGATCGCGCCCGCACGCGACGCGGTCCGGTACTCCCCGCGGTACCAGTGCAGCCGTGTCGCGGGGATCCCGAACTTCGCCGTCACCGCCTCGGGCCCGCCGCACAGCGCGTCCACGACCGCCTCCGGGTGCTCGGCGCGGAGGTATCCGAGGACGGCCTCGAGTGACCCGTCGTTGCCGAGGTTGCCGGAGCCGAGCAGGCCGAACACTCCGACGCGCACCGGCGTTTCAGCTGAGGTCACGCCCGCCTCCCCTCACGTCCGGCGACGAGGGCGTCGACGGAGACGGTCAGCTTGGCCGGGTCGACCGGGGCGCGGTCCTCGACCCGCTCACCGGCGCCCGGCCGGACCCGGCTGGTCATCCAGGCGGCCATATGGCGGTAGCACGCACGCCGGTCGGCCGCGGACAACGGGGCCCGCCGGATCGCCGAGGCGAAGCCCCAGACGTACTCGGCGAGAAGCCGGGGCGTCGGGTGCAACAGGCCCGCCCGGCGCGGGTCCAGGTTGACGCACCGGGAGCGCTTGGACGGGTTGGCCCGCTCGGCGCGGGTGGGGTGGTCGCGGCGGAAGTACAGGAGTTCCGGCACCTGGTGGAAGCGCCCGTGCAGGGCGATCTCGGCGACGAACGTGCGGTCTGCGTGGTGGTAGCTGTCCATCGGCTTCACCCGGCGCAGCGCGTCGGCCCGGATCACCCCGTAGAAGTCGTCACCACCGGGTTCGAACAACATGCTGCGGAAGCGCTCCGGCGCGTGCGGTGAGCCGGTGGCGAGCGTGTACTCGTACGGGACCTTCACCTGGCCGTCGCCGTCGATGACCGCCTGATCGGCGTGCGCGAGGATCACGTCCGGCCGCTCGTCCAGCGCCTGGACGCAGCGCCGCAGCAGATCGCGGGCGTAAAGGTCGTCGTGCGAGGCCCACTTGAACAGCTCGCCGCGGCACTCGGCGAACACCCGGTTGTGGTTCGGCGTGGCGCCGACGTTCCGGGGCAGCCGGAGGTACCGGATGCGCGCGTCCTGCGCGGCGTACTTGCGGCAGATGTCCTCGGTCCCGTCGGTCGAGGCGTTGTCGGAGATGACCAGCTCGAAGTCCTCGTAGGTCTGGCCGAGCAGCGCGTCGAGGGATTCCGCCAGGTACTCCTCGCCGTTGTACACGGGCAGGCCGATGGTCAGCCTGGGTTGGGCGGTCATGAGGTCCTCACTTCGCGGATGGAATCGTGGCGGTGCTCGCGCAGAGCGGACCGCAGTTGCAGCCACCACACGGCCGAGCCGCTGACGGTCGCGGTGGCGACGCCCCAGGCCGAGCCGACCGTTCCGGCGACGGCCGCCCCGCCGAGCCCGCCGCTGACGTAGCAGGCGGAGGCGAACAGCTGGGAGCGCAGGCTGCGCCGCGCGGCGCCGAGCGCTCGCAGCCCGGCCGCCGCGCCGGTGCCGAGGCCGGCGCCGGCGACGCCGAGCGTGATCGGCGCGATGAGCTGCGAGGCGGAGTGCCAGACGTCGCCGAGTACGAGTTCGCCGAGCCGGTCCGGCATCAGCAGTAGCGCCGCGCCCCACAGCAGCGCGGCACCGGCCTGGCCGCCACCGAGGAGGAGGCAGAACCTGCCGAGGCGGTGCGGGGCCTGCCGCAGCACGCGTGCCGCTTCCGGGACCGTAACCAGCGAGAGACCCATGAGCACGGCGAGGAAGGGGCCCATCAGAAGCTCGGCGCCCCGCACCGCACCCACCGCGCCGAGCCCGACGATCGCGCCGAGCCCGTACGCCCGCAGCTGGCTCGCGCCGCTGAGGCAGGTGTTCTCGACCAGGTACCGGTAGCCGAGATCGCGCTGCTCGCGAAGCCACCCGCGCGCCTCGGTCACCCGGGGCCGGATGCCGGACTGGAGGTAGCCGTACCCCGCCGCCACCGTGGCGGACGCGCCCCAGGCGAGCACGAAAGCGGCCACGCTGCCCACGCGGGCCGCCACGACCATGGCGGGGACGAGCGCGACGCACCACACGAGGTCGTTGACGAACGCCTTGCGTCCGATGCCGGCGGCGAAGAACGAGAACCGCCAGGCGTCCTGCAGCAGCAGCCCCGGCAGCAGGACACCGAGACAGGCGAACGCGGGCCCCACGCGGCCGCCGAGACCGAGCCCGCCCACCAGACACACCACGCCGATGGCTGCGCCCACGCCGAGTGCGGTACCCGTCGAGCGGGCCACCGCCCCGCGCCAGGACGCGTCCGACACGCCGCTGAAGCGCACCGTGAGAGGGTCGGTGGCCAGCCCGCGGGAGACGTTGAGCACCACGCCGTAGGTCACCCAGGCCAGGCTGAACACGCCGAAGGCGGTCACCCCCAGCGAGCGGGCCACGTAGATGCCCACCGCGAAGTTGCTGATGCTGGAGGCCGCCTGGTCGGCCAGTCCCCACGACAGCCGGCCGACGAGGGCCCGCTTGGCGGATCCGGCCGGTGGCGCCACTGTCTGCGGATTCTCCCCCTCGACGGGCATCGACGTCATGTCTTGATCAGCCCGGCCTCGTGCAGGGCACCGGCCGCGTCGGCGACGGTGTCGAACGGCAGTCCGGACCGCTCGGCGACGTCCAGCAGACTGTGCTCGCCGTCGGAGAGGTTGAGCACCCAGAGCATGGCCATCTGGGCCTGCTTGGTGTCGCTGCGGCCGCCGAGCGCGTCGTACAACCCGCGTCGGCCCAGCTGTGGTTCGCCGTACGGGCTGAGGTTGACGTACTGACGGTTGCGGTCCAGGACGGCGAACGCCTCGCGGCAGACGGCGAGGGTGTCCGCCATCGCCTCCGGGGAGACGAAATCCAGGTTGTCCGCCGAGGTGTGGTACTCGGGGTAGCCCGCGTACGGGGTCCGGGTGAGCGAGCCGACGCCCAGATTGAACCCGGGCGAGCAGTACTGCCGCTCGTCGTAGCCGTACGGAGTGAACTCGTGGACCTGGTGCGGGCGTTCGGATGCGGCCAGCACGTGCCGCATCACCCGGTCGATCTCCGCGTCGCCGCGCCTGCTCTGCTTGTACGTCAACGAGCCCGGGTCGCCGGCGCAGGCCAGCACCACCCCGTGCTTGACCCGCTCCACCCGCTCCGCGTTGCGGGCCAGCCAGGTGATCGCCCCGATGGTGCCGGGCGCGAAGATGAACCGGTAGGTGTAGTACGGCGTTTCCTCGGCCAGCGCCCGGGCCAGGTACGTCGCCACCGCGACGCCGGCCATGTTGTCGTTGGCCAGCGACGGGTGGCAGACGTGGCAGGAGACGATCACCTCGTCGGCGACCTGCCCGGGAACCACGTGCTCGGCGTAGGTGAGGTGGCCGTCGGCGAGCGTGGAGTCGATGCGCACCTCGTACTCGCCGTCCGGCATCGCGTCCAAGGTCTCCTGGGCCAGGCAGAACCCCCACTCCGGCTTGTAGTAGCTGGTGCGGTACGGCACCCAGGACGGCTGGTCCGGCAGGGTGTGCAGGTGTCCGCGCAGCTCGGACAGCGGCATGGTCGCCGACACCGGCACGCTGTAGCCGAGCACGTGCAGGCTGGACGCGGCGAAGTCGACGACCCGGTTGCCGGCGGGGTCGGCGATGTACGCGTCCCGGATGTTCCACTCCTGCGGCACCGTCCAGTCGAGCACTTGCGTCCCGGTCGGCACCTCGTGCACCTGCAGCGGGATGTACTCGCCGACGATGTCCAGGGTGGCGCGCACACCGTCGCCGGTGATGCTCCGGCAGAGCGGGTACAGCCGCTCCACCAGTGCGTACATCTCATCGCCGTGCCCGGTCACCGGCGCCACCGCAGGGTGTCGTCGACGGTGCCCGCGTCGGACGCCGCGCGCAGCACGGCGAGGCGGGTGAAGCGCTGCTCGAAGTCCTCCCGGGTCAGCCCGTGTTTGCGGTAGGCGTCGGCGAGGTCGAGCGCGCCCTGCTTCACCGTCCACTCGCAGTCGAAGCCGGGGATCGCCGTGCGGAACCGGGAGAAGTCGACCCGGTACGACCGCGGATCGGCACCGTTCTCCCCGGTGATGTTCACCTTCGCGCCGGCCACCGCCTCGGCGACCTGCTCGGCGATCTCGGCGACCGTGACGTTGTTGATCTCGCTGCCGATGTTGAACGCCCGGTCGTGCACCGCTTCCCGCGGCGCGGTCAGCGCGGCCGTGAAGGCCCGTGCGATGTCGACGGCGTGCACCAGCGGGCGCCAGGGGGTGCCGTCGGAGAGCACCAGCACCTCGCCGGACAACAGCGCGTGGCCCACCAGGTTGTTCAGCACGATGTCGGCACGCAGCCGGGGCGAGTAGCCGAAGGCGGTGGCGTTGCGCATGAACACCGGGGTGAAGTCGCCGTCGGCCAGTTCGTGCAGGTCGTCCTCGACCCGCACCTTGGACTCCGCGTACGGCGTCACCGGGCGCAGCGGGGCGTCCTCGGCCACCAGGTCGTCGCCGCCGGCGGCGCCGTAGACCGAGCACGTCGACGCGTACAGGAAGCGCCGCACTCCGGCGTCGCGGGCCAACTGGGCAAGGCGTACGGACGCGTGGTGGTTGATGTCGTACGTGAGCTCCGGCGCCAGCGATCCCAGCGGGTCGTTGGAGAGAGCGGCCAGGTGGATCACGGCGTCGACCCCGGCGACGTGTTCGACCGTGACGTCGCGCAGGTCCACCCGGTGCCCCGGCGGGTCCGCGGGCACCGGGCCCAACACACAGTCGGCGAACAGGCCGGCGTCGAGGCCGACGACCTCGTGCCCGGCGGCGGCAAGGACCGGGGCCATGACGGTTCCCAGGTATCCCTGGTGTCCGGTCAGCAGTACGCGCATGGTTCAACCCCCCAGGTTGAGCTTGAGTTTGGTGACGGCGAACGCTTCGGCGTATCGCTCGTGGCATTCGATGCCGCGGATCCGTGCGAGGCCGAGGAAGGCCTCCCGGTCGTACCAGGGCCGGTGCCGCTGCGAGGGGTAGTGCTCCTGCAGCAGCCGCACCTTCTGCTCGGCGATCTCCGACGACAGTGGCTGGTACGCCGCCATACGGCCGAGGTCGCCGTCCCACTTGACGATCTCGTAGCCGAGCACGAGGTGGTCGCGGAAGGCGGTGGGTATCAGCTGCGCCAGGCCGCGGTGGTCCTGGTGCGCGTCATCGGTGCGCGGCGCCAGGATCAGGTCCGGGTCGGTCTGTCCACGCAGTTCCTCGACGGCGGCCTTGGCCTCGTCCCAGTGCACGGGCATGCGGCCGTCCGGCAGTTTGAGCACGGTCAGCCGCAGGTCGGCGCCCGGACAGAAGGCGGCGAGCGCGGCCCGCTCCTCCTGCTCGCGTTCGCTGCCGCCGCCGGAGAGCACCAGCGCGTCGACCCGGAGACCGGGGCGCGCGAGGCACATGGCGAGCAGCGTGCCGCCGGCGCCGATGGCGATGTCGTCGCAGTGCGCGCCCACCGCGACAATCCCGTCCGGACGCCCGGCCCCGAGCCCGATCACGCGCCCACCCCGGCGTTGTCCCGTTCCCACACGGCCCACGGGCGCTCGCCCCGGGCGTAGGCCTCGTCGAGCGCGGCCCGCTCCTTCACGGTGTCGGTCGGCTTCCAGAAGCCACGGTGCTGGTGCGCCACCAGCCGGCCGCGCTTGGCCAGTTGGGCGCATCCGTCGGCGACCAGGTCCCCGTTCTCCGGTATGTGGTCGAAGACCTCCTGGCGGAGCACGAAGTAGCCGCCGTTCTCCCACAGCGGCAGTTCGCTCACCGCGGTGATGCCGCCCACCAGGCCGTCCTCACCCAACTCCACGCAGTGGAAGGAGGATTGAGGCGGCACGACCATCATCGACGCACCGGCGTCGCGCTGGGCGAACCGGTCGATCATCTCCGGCAGCGGGGCGTCGGTGAGGACGTCGGCGTAGTTGGCGAGGAACATCTCGTCGCCGTCCAGGTGGTGGCGCACCCGGCGCAGCCGCTCCCCGATCGGTGACTCGATGCCGGTCTGCGCGAAGGTGATCGTCCAGTCCGAGATGTCGGTGGACAGCAGCTCGGTGCGGCCGCCGCGCAGCACGAAGTCGTTGGACGTCGTCTCCTCGTAGTTGAGGAAGAAGTCCTTGATGTGGTGGGCCCCGTACCCGAGGCACAGGATGAACTCCGTGTGACCGAAGTGCGCGTAGTAGCGCATGACGTGCCAGATCAGCGGCCTGGGGCCGACCATCGCCATCGGCTTGGGTACGTCGTCGGAGGTTCCGTTGCGCATCCGCATCCCGTAACCGCCGCAGAACAGAACGACCTTCATGCTGTGACCTTTCGAGACGCGACCTCGACAATGCTCAGTTCCGGGATGGGAAAGACGAGCCGGCCGCCCCAGTCGTGCACGAAGGACAGCTGCTCGACCAGCTCGGCCCGCAGGTTCCACGGGAGGATGAGCACGTAGTCCGGCTTGTCGGCGGCTATCTGCTCGGGCGGCAGGATCGGGATGCGGGTGCCCGGGGTGAACCTGCCGTGCTTGTAGGGGTTGCGGTCCACCGTGTACGCCAGCAGGTCGGGCCGGATGCCGCAGTGGTTGAGCAGGGTGTTGCCCTTGCCCGGCGCGCCGTAGCCGACGACCGTCTCGCCGCGCTCGGCCGCCTCGATGAGGAACTTGAGGAGGTCCCGGCGCACCTTGGCCACGCGGTCGGAGAACTCGGTGTATCCGGACAGCTCCTGCAGCCCGGCGGCCTTCTCCCGTGCCAGTACGTCGGCCACCCGCTGCGTCGGCTCGCCGGCCACCTCGGCCGGACGGGCCCACAGCCGGATGGAGCCGCCGTGCGTGGGCAGCAACTCGACGTCCACAAGTGTGAGTCCGCCGCTGGCAAGGGCACGGATCGCGGACGCGACCGTGTAGTACTGGAAGTGCTCGTGGTAGATCGTGTCGTACTGGTTCTCCTCGATCAGGGTCAGCAGGTGCTGCACCTCGATGGAGACCCAGCCGTCGTCGGCGACCAGGGCGCGCAGCCCCTGGGTGAACCCGACCACGTCGGGGATGTGCGCGTACACGTTGTTGGCCACGACCAGGTCCGCCGGGCCGTGTTCGGCGCGGACGTTCGAGCCGGTGTCCGGGCTCAGGAACTCCGTGAGCGTGGGCACACCGGCGTCCCGCGCCGCTGCCCCGACGTTCACCGAGGGCTCGATGCCGAGGCAGCGGATCCCCCGGTCCACCACATGCCGCAGCAGGTACCCGTCGTTGCTCGCGACCTCGACCACGAAGGCGTCGGCGCCGAGACCCACGCGCTCCACGGCGTCGGCGACGAACGTGCGCGCGTGCTCCACCCAGGAGGTCGAGAAGGAGGAGAAGTACGCGTACTCCTTGAACGTCTCCTCCGGCGTGATCAGCGGCGGGATCTGCGCCAGCCAGCAGTCGGTGCAGACCCGCAGGTGCAGCGGGTACGCCGGTTCCGGCTGGTCCAGTTGGTCCGCGGCGAGAAAGCTCTCACACGGCGGGGTCGCCCCAAGATCGACGACGCTCGCCAGTGTCGCCGAGCCGCAGAGTCGGCATCGTGTCATCTGCTGTTCCCATCCCCCCTGCTCGCGCGGGTGTCTCCGCCGCGAGTCTGTGCTGACCGACCCGCGATCGCGGTGCGGTACTCCTCCAGCAGGCGCTCCAGCCCGACTTCCGGGCTGAAACCCTGTTCGTAACGGAGCCGGGCCGCCTGGCCCATCTCCCGGTTGCGGGCCGACGCGGCCGCGATCCCGCGTATGCAGGACGCGAGCGAGGCGGGCTCGCCCGGCCGGTGCAACAGCCCGGTCACGCCGTCCTCGACGAGTTCGACGAAGGCGCCGTGGCGGGCCGCGACGACCGGGACCCCGGCCGCCATCGCCTCTACCACCACCAGGCCGAACGCCTCAAGCCACGTCGAGGGAGCCACCACGGCGACCGACCGCGCGATGGCCTTCTGGCACTCCGCCGTGTCGTACAGGCCGACGTACTGCACGTCGTCCCGGCCCGCCGCCCAGGCGGTGACCTCTGCGTCCAGTGGTCCGGTGCCGGCGATCACGAGCGGTACGCCCACCCCGCCGCTCGCCGCGATCTCGTCCCACGCGGCCATGAGCAGCCGTACGCCCTTGGCCTCCGCGAGCCGGCCGAGATAGAGCAGATGTTCTCCGGCGCCTGATCGGAGGGCATCCGGGTCGGGCACGAAGTTGTGCTTCACCGCCAGCCGTTCGGCCGGCATGCCGGCCCGTACCAGGACGTCGCGCTGCGCCGCGGAGATGCAGAGGAACCGCTCCACGCCGGACCACCAGCGCCGCCGGTTGGCCGACAGGCTGACCGCGAGCGGCACCGTCGCGAGGCGGGAGTTCCGGTAGCAGCCGTGCCGGACGGCGGGCAGCGGCGTCGACCCGACGCACTCGGTGCACGGCCGGCCGTCCCGCTGCAGCGTGCCGGGCGGGCAGACCTGGGTGTAGTTGTGCAGCGTGGCGACGGCGGGCACGCCGGCGTCGGCGCAGGCGGCAAGCACCGCGGGCGACAGGAGTGGGAAAACGTTGTGGACGTGGACCACGTCCGGCCGCTCGGTGCCCAGCCGGGCGGCGAGTTCCGTGCGGACCGCCGGGTTCCACGGCACCCGCAGTGGCACCGCGGCCTTGGCGAGGAGGGACATGGCGGCGATGTCGTCGCTGCGCCGCTCGAAGACCTCGACCCGGTGGCCGGCCGCGCGCAGCAGCTCCACCTCCTGGTCGACGACCTTGTTCTCGCCGCTCGGCTGCGCCGAGGCGTAGCGGTTGTGCACCACGAGGATGTACATGCTCACCTCGCCTCCGATCTCTGGGCCCAGCGCGGGACGTGTCGTCGAGCGACGTCGGGCGTCGCGAGGGGTGTGGCCGAGGCTGGTGCCGCCAACAGCGAGGCGGCCAGGGCGAGATGCAGAAGATACGGCGAGGCGTCGCCGAGACCGGCCTCGGTGTACGACGCGATCGCGCAGTAGCTGATCAGGAAGATCGCGCAGGCCCTCTGCAGCGACGGTGGCCGCAGCAACGCGACGCCGCCCAGCACGATGATGATCGCCGCGACGAGGGTGACGCCGATCAGACCCTGCTCGTTGTAGACGGCCAGCCAGCTGTTGTCGATCGGCAGCCCGCCGAACGACTTGTCGCCCAGGCCCACGCCGAACAACTTCTCCCCGGTCGACCGGGGCGCGGCCAGCAGGGCGTCCCAGACCTTGGCCCGACCGGTGAGGCTGGAGAAGTTCTCCTTGCTCTGTCCGCGCAGGAACCACGCCTGCAGCATGGAGGCGAACCCCACCGCGGCCACCGTGGCGCACACCACCGCCCAGGTGAAGAAGCGGCGGGCCGCGGCGCTGGTGAGCAGGAGCGAGCCGATCGCCAACACCAGCCCGAGCATCAGGCCGAGCGTGGCCGTCCGGGTATGGGTCAGCGCGAGCAGGACGAGTGACGGCACGATGACCACCGCCGCACTGGTCCTGTCGGTCCGGCGGCCCAGGAGGAGCAGCACGGTGAGCCCGATGATCACCGCGGCGTACTGGCCGATCTGCGGCGGGGTGAGCGGCCACAACGCGCCGACCAGGCGTCCGCCGTAGAGGTCGGGCAGAGCCGCGCTGGGTGAGACGACCAGGCCGGCGGCCACCGACCCGAGCACCGCGAAGTACATCCGGATGTGGTGCCGTACGAACGTCAGGCTGCCGTCCCACCAGCGGCTGAGCAGCCACAGCGTGCAGACGAAGAGAGTCAGCCGGAAGCAGCGGAACAGCGCACCGAACCCGGACTCCAGTTGCACGCTGGAGATCAGGCTCGTCACCAGCAGCAGGGTGAGCAGGAGCACGTACGCACTGGCTCGGATGCGCAGTCGGAGATTGACCGCGAGCGCCAGCGTGAACGCGGCGACCAGCGCACCCATGGTGACCAGCTGGATGAGGGAACGGGGCAGCGGGACGATGGTCTTCGCCCCGGCCGAGCCGAGCGTGTTGAGGACCAGCAGCCCCCAGACCACTCCGACGATCTTCGGCGTGCGCTCCGCCTCCATCTCAACCACCGGCCCGTGGGTCGAGGGTGCTGCCCGCGTCCTGCTGGTAGGGCATGCCCTGCCAGCTCTCGAAGTCGAGCACCCGGCTCGGGTCGTGGGCGACGAACTTCCACGGTCCGACGTAGACGTTGTCGTGCCAGCGGTTGTGCTGCTTCTGGGTGATCGCGTCGGCCACCTTCTCGCCCTTGTACGGCGACCAGTCCGGATAGGTGCCGTAGTTGGACAGCACCGCCATGCGGTCGCACTTCGCCGTGCACTTGACGACGGACTTGTCCAGCACGAAGCGGTTGTCGTGGATGTCCACCCGCTGGGTCTTCCACCGGCAGTCGGCGTAGAGCGGCGCCTTCGCGATCGCCGACTTCGCGCAGCTGGCGGTCTTCTTCACCAGCAACGTGCAGTCACCGGACGAGGTGTTGGCCGGGCTGTTGCAGAACCGGTCGGCGTTCTCCCACAGGGTGATCCCGGACCAGTTGTTCTCCAGTACGTTCCGGTAGATCTCGATCTTGTCGGTGCGGGCCTTGATCCGGGGTTCGCCGCCCGACTCGGACAGGTAGATGGTCGCGAACGGGAAACTGTCGCCGCTGTCGGCCGCCTTGCGGCCCTCCACCCAGTTGTTCCGCCGGATCGTGTTGTTCCGGATGATCGCGTTGTAGCTGATCTCGTAGATCAGCGCGGCACCGTCGTTGGCCTCCAGCACGTTGTTCTCGATGAGGAAGTCGTTGTTGTTGGTGTCCGCCCACAACCCTGTTCCGCGGTTGTCGTGCACCCAGTTGCCGCGCACGTCGGCGCCGTCGACGGCCCAGAACTTGATGCCACCGGTGCAGCCGCAGCCCGGTTTGCGCCGCTCCCAGTCGCCGGTGTTGTTGCCCACGATCTCGTTACCCTCGACCACCAGGCCGGTGATACGGCCCTTGCCCTTGTACGCGTTCATGCCGTACTGGCCGTTGTCGCGCAGGCAGTTGGCGCGGACCTGCTGACGGGCACCGGCCATCAGTCCGGCACCGGAGTTGTCCCGGATCGTCGAGTCCTCGATCATCCACCCGTCGGCCGAGTCGTGGTTGACCACGCCTTCGTCCATCGGGGCCACGAAATGCTGGACGGTCAGATAGCGGATGGTGACGTCGCGGGCACTGCCGCTGAACGCGTACTGGTTCTTCTTCCCGCCGTCGAGCACCGCGCCCGGCGCACCGAGGTAGCGGTCCCCCTTCTTGGGAACGACCTGGGCGTAGCGGTCCGGGTCGAGACGATGCTTGCCCGGCCGAAGCCAGAACGTGGTGTTCGGGGGGTTGCTCTTGGTCTTCGCCGCCAGGTCACCGACCTTCGCGGGGTCGACCGTCACCGCGCCCGCCGGGGCCTTGGTCGGCCCGGCCGCGGGGTTGGCGCACACCCGGGCCAGGGACGTGGACCGCGCCCCGGACGTGGTCGGCACGGCGGTCGGGTTCGCACTGGCTTCCGGCGTGCTGCCGTCACAGCCGGTCGCCGCCAGCAGGGCCAGCGTCAGCGGTGCCACCGCCAACGCCCAAGGCCGCCTCTTGATCCCCACGTGCCCCCCTAGCCGCGGAACCTGAGCACGGTGGTGAAACCCTCCGTGCCGTCGGTGGAGCCGGTGCCGATCAGGGTGGTGGCGGGTTCCTTGCGCCCGAAGCCGGCGGAGTACCAGCCCAGCGGCGGCTCGCTCTCGCCGCGATGCGCCTGCCAGGACAGTTGAGCGGGCAGGTCGAGTACGGCGGAGCGGTCCTCGCCGTCCCGGGTCCAGGTGAGTTGTGCCCGGTTCTCCACCAGGTCCGCGGTGATCGCCGGGCCGAGGTGGAAGGCCAGGTTCACGGTCCGGCGCAGGCCGCTCACCTCGTCGACCAGCCTCAACTCCTGGCTCTCGGCCGTCAGTTCCACCCGGCGGCGATGCACGGAGCCCTGGTAGCCGTCGTGTTCGGCGGACCAGCGGGCCACCCGCTCGCCGGATGTGTCCGCGACCAGGACACGGGTCTGGGCATGCCGGGTCCACAGGAACGGGCCGCCGGAGACGGACTGGTCACCGCCGTCCAGCTGCAGGGTGTTGTGGCCGAGGGTCGACCGGAAGTACTGCCGCCATTCGGGCTGCCCGTGATAGCAGTACGTCCCCGGGTCGGCGAGCACGTCGACCCCGTCGTGCCGGACCTCCACGGACAGCGCGTCCGCGTGGGCATGCGCGGCGATGGACAGGAAACCGTGCGGGCCGCCGTCGCAGCGGCACCAGATCTCTTCCGGGCCGCGCAGGATCGTCATGCCCGCGTCGGCGAAGTGTGCCGGTCGGCTCGCCGGGCGGGTCACGGACAGTTCGGTGGGTTTGATGAGCGCGGCCAGCAGCGGTGTGCGCACATCACTACCGGTCACCGCCGGCCACCAGTCGAGCCGGCCGAACACGGCGTCCCCGGTGGCCAGCAGCGAGCCCCAGCGGTCGGTGCCCGCGCCGTCCACGATCAGACCGTGCCCGTCGTCCGCGTCCCCCTGACGCGGCGGCCGGAGCCGGTTGTCCACGACGGCCGCGAGCGCGTCGGTCATCCGCAGCAGTACCAGCCGGACGGAGGCGGGGACCGGCACTCCGGCGGCATCTGCCTCGGCCACCGCGGCCAGACCGAGTTCCAGCACCAGTCCGTGATACTCGGTGGCCAGCTCGCGGTTGAGGCCGGAGACGTAGGTGTTGCTGCGCAGTTGCCGCTCCAGCGACCGCAGCGCGCCGGCCCGCCAGCGCGCCGAGGAGGGGAACCAGTCGAACGCGCAGGCCGCGGCCAACTGCCCGGCATCCTCGGCGATGACGTGGTTGTTCGCCGAAGAGCCCCGGCTGGGGAAGGCGGCCAGCCAGCGCTGGTGGTGCCAGATCTGGTTCAGCGCCACCGGGTTGTCCTCGAACAGCCCGGCCGCGCCCGGCCAGCCCTCGAGCAGCCGGCGGATCCACACCCAGGACAGCAACCGGATACCCAGCTCGATGCCGCTGACCCAATGGACGCCGCGCAGGGGTGGGTTGGCCGCCCACCACGACCGCAGGTGCTCGGCCACGCGCTCGGCGTACCGTTCGTTCCCGGTGATCGCGTAGGCGGCGGCGAGCACGGTCAGGTACTGGTGTCGGGACGGCTCCCAGATCTGCTTGATGTCCCCGACCGTGCCCTCGTCGCGGTACGGCACGTCGAAGGCGTACACCTGCGGAGCCCGGCGCCCGGTCTTCGGGTCGTACGACCAGTCCGGGTCGGCCAGGTCGTCGCGGTCCACCCCGAAGAACTCGCCGAGCCCGTCCATCAGCCGGTCCGCCTCGGCGACGAGACGCTTCGCGGCGTCCGGAGCTACGGCGGCGATCGTGCCCGCGGGCAGGACCGCGGTGAACCGGGCGCCGGTCACGCTCGGGCAGTCGGGCTGCGCCGACCGCCAGCGCCGCCTGCGCACCGCGTCGCCCACCCGGCCCGCGACCTCCTGCGGTCCCATCCGGGACAGCCGCCGGAGGTACCAGCCCGCGCTCATGGTCATCGGGACCTCGCCAACGTCACCGGCGCGCCACCGGGCAGGCCGGCCTGCACGGCGAGGGTGGCCGCCGTAGTGGCGACCAGCGACTCCAGCGGCACCGGCATCCGCCCGCCGGTCCGAACTGCCTTGATGAACGCGGCCAGTTCGGCGTTCTGACCCTTGTCCCGGGCCTTGGGCAGCCGCGAACTGACCCACTTCTTACGGCCGTACACCGAGGCACGCACGAAGTCGTCGAGCCGCAGTGCGCGGCCGTCCGCGACCAGGTCCAGGGTCTCCTTGGGGAAGCCGGACGGGCCGGTGGTGACGTAACTGATGGTGGCGGTTGACCCGTCCGGGTAGCGCAGCACGACCTGCAGGTCCTCGTTGCCGGACGTGGCGGTCGCGTACACCGAGACCGGGTCCGCGTCGAGCAGCCAGCTCGCCGTGTCGATGAAGTGGCCGCCCTCGCCGGCGAATCGTGAGCCCTCGGTGCCCTGTTGGAGGTACCAGCTGCCATGCTGCAGTCGGCCCGCGTTCACCAGGTAGCGGAGGTTCGCCGGACCGGTCCGGGCGCCGAACCTGTTCTTGGCCTCCTGGAGCAGCGGCGCGAACCGGCGGTTGAAGCCCACCTGCAGCCGGTCGTTGCCGGACTCCTCCACCGCCGCGAGCACACCGGCCAGCTCGTCCTCGGTGAGAGCCAGGGGCTTCTCGACGAACACGGTCTTCCCGGCCAGCAGTGCCTTCCGGGTCAGTTCGGCGTGCGAGCTGTGCCGGGTTACTACGAACACCGCGTCGACGGACTTGTCGCCGAGCACGGCGTCGAGATCGGTGGTCGCCTCTTCGAAGCCGAACTTCCGCTGCGCGTTGGCCGCGGACAGCGCCGTCGTGGTGACGACCGTCGACAGCTTCACGCCTTCGCGCTGTGCCAGGTGCGGCAGCAGCATCGACGTCGCGTAGTTCCCCGCGCCGATGAAGGCCAGACGCACCGGCGAACTGGCGGCCCGAGCCGGACTCGGCTTCACAGTCACCGCGGGCACGGCCACCGCCGGGGCCTCCGACTCGGCCTTCTCGGCCTCCTGTTCGGGGTACCGGAACAGCACGGCCACGGCCTTCAGTTCGCCGTCCTTCAGGCGCTGGTACGTCTCGACTGCGTCCTCGAAGTCGGCGACGTGGGAGATCAGGGGTTCCACGTCGACGCGCCCGCGGGCCATGAGATCGAGGAAGCACGCCAGGTTGCGGCGCTCGGTCCAACGCACGTAGCCGATCGGGTAGTCGCGCCCCTCCAGCTCGTACGAGGGGTCGTAGCGCCCGGGGCCGTAGCTGCGGGAGAACCGGACGTCGAGTTCCTTCTCGTAGTACGCGTTCCACGGCAGGTCCAGGCGGCACTTGCCGATGTCGACGACCCGGCCGCGGTCCCGGCAGAGCCGGGCGGCCAGCTCGACGGGCTGGTTGCTGCCGCCGCCGGCGGCCAGGTACACCTGGTCCACGCCGTGGCCGTCGGTGAGTTCAGCGACGGCGGTCTCCACGGCGGCGGACCCGGGATCGCCGCAGGTCGCGGCGCCGAGGCGCTCGGCGAGTTCGCAGCGCGCCGGGTCGGGGTCGGCGCCGACGACGCGCACTCCCGAGGCGGTGAGGAGCTGCACCACCAGCTGCCCGATCAGGCCGAGGCCGATGACGAGTGCCACTTCGCCGAGCTGCGGCTCGCCCTGGCGGACGCCCTGCATCGCGATCGACCCGACGGTGCCGAAGGCCGCGTGCCGCGGCGCGAGGCCGTCCGGGACCGGGGTGTAGAGGTTCTTGGGCACCCAGTTCAGCTCGGCGTGCAACGCGTGCTCGTTGCCGGCGCAGGCCACGAGGTCGCCGACCTTCACGTCGTCGATCCCGGCGCCGACCTGCTCGACCACCCCGCACAGCGAGTAGCCCAGCGGCGTGTAGGAGTCCAGCTTGCCCATCACCTTGCGGTAGGTGGCGGGCACTCCGTTGGTGGCCACGCTCTGCATGACCTTGGCCACCTGGTCGGGCCGGGAGCGGGCCTTGCCCAGCATCGACATGCCGGCCTCGGACACCTTCATGAGCTCGGTGCCGGTGGAGATCAGCGAGTAGGCGGTGCGGACCAGCACACCGCCCGGCTTGCACCCCGGCACCGGAACGTCGAGCACCGCCAGCTCGCCGCTCTTGTAGTTCTGTACGACCTGTTTCACCGAAGTCCTCTTGTTTCTACGCCGTCACGGGGGAGTTCTTGCCGGACCCGGAGGTCGCGTCGCGATACCAGTACTCGAGGGTCAGCACGTGCCACAGATGCTTGGAGAAGTCCTGCTGCCCGGCGGCGTCCTCGGCGACCATCCGCGCCAGCGCGTCGCGGCGCAGGATCCCGGAGCGGACGAGCTCGCCGTCGTTGACCACCTCGCGCACCAGCGGTGCCAGATCCCGGCTCATCCAGGCGCGCAGCGGGGCGCTGAACAGGCCCTTGGGCCGGTACACGATCTCCCGGGGCAGGATCGAGGTGGCCGCCTCCTTGAGAACGGCCTTGCCCTGCCGTCCGGCGATCTTGCGATCGCCGGGCACGGCGAACGCCGCCTTGACCACCTCGACGTCCACGTACGGCACCCGCACCTCGGTCGACGCGGCCATGCTGGAGCGGTCCGTGTAGGCGAGGTTCAGGCCCGGCAGGAACATCCGGGCGTCGCCCAGGCACATGCGGTTGACGAAGTCGTCGAGGTCGTTGTCCTGGTAGATGTCCGCATGTTCGGTGAGCACGTCGTCGACCGTCCCGGCCAGGTCCGGATCGACCAGGGCGAGCAGCTCGTCCTGGTCGTACATGGTGTAGCTGCGCCGGAACGCGGTCTCCTCCGGCAGGTCGGCGAAAGAGAGGAACCGCTTCGCGAACCGCACCGACCGGAATCCCCGGCGGGAGGTGGCGACCGGCAGCCGGTCCACGGCCGCGGACACCCCGCGCCGCAGCGGCCGCGGGACGCGCTGGTAGCGCAGGGCAAGGAGGTTGGCCAGGTGCTTGCGGTACCCGGCGAACAGCTCGTCTGCGCCCATCCCCGAGAGCATCACCTTGACGCCGGCCTCCCGGGCGGCCGAGCAGATCAGGAAGGTGTTGATCGCTGCGGGGTCGCCGATCGGCTCGTCCAGGTGGTACGTCATCTGCGGCAGCAGGTCAAGTACGTTCGGGGCGATCTCGATCTCGTGGAGGTCGACGCCGAACCGCTCGGCGACCTGCCGGGCGTAGCGCAGGTCGTCGGGCATGGCCTCGAACTTGGCGTCCTCGGCGCGGAATCCGATCGTGTAGGCGGAGATCCCGGGTCGGTCGCGGGCCGCCAGCGCGGTCAGGTAGCTGGAGTCCAGCCCGCCGGACAGGAAGGTCGCCACGGGTACGTCGGAGAGCAGGTGCTGCCGGGTCGACTCCTCGACGATGGCTGCCAGGTCCGGCAGTTCGCCGCTCCGGGCCCGCTCCCGGCCCTCGGCGGCGACGTCCTTGAGGTTCCAGAACCGGCCGCGCTCCACCCGGCCGTCGGGCCGGCACCGCAGCCAGCTCCCCGGCGGCAGCTTCTCCGCCTCGCGGAAGGCGCACCGCGAGTCCGGCACCCAGTAGTAGAGCAGCGAGGCCACCAGTGCCGCGTGGTCCACCTCCAGCTTGCCGCCGGTCGCGGTGGCGAGCGCCTTGAGCTCGGAGGCGAACACCAGGCCCTCGCCACGCTGGAGCAGGAACAGCGGTTTGATGCCCAACTGGTCGCGGACCAGCACCAGTTCACCGGTGCGCTCGTCGAAGATGCCGAACGCGAACATGCCGCGCAGCCGGGGCAGGCAGTCCGTGCCCCAGCGCCGCCAGGCCTCGAGCAGCACCTCGGTGTCGGAGGTACCGCGGAAGCCCACCCCGGCGGCCGCCAGCTCGGCCCGCAGCTCCGGCGCGTTGTACAGCTCGCCGTTGTACGTCAGGACGAGGCCGTCCTTGACCATCGGCTGGGCGCCGGTCTCGGACAGGTCGATGATGGACAGCCGGCGGTGCCCGAGGTGCACTTCGCCGTCACCGACGGGGTGGCTGTACCGGCCCGCCCCGTCCGGACCGCGGTGGGCGAGGGTGTCGGTGAGCCGGTCGGTCACGACCTTCCCGTCGGGCCATCGGTAAGTGCCTGCGATGCCACACATGTGCTACCGCACCTCCTCGTTGCTGTCCGGGACCCGTGCTGCCCACATCGGCAGCCGCTCCGTCCGCCGCCGGCCCGTCCCGTTCCGCCGGGCCAGCCGCTCGTTCTGGCCGCGCAGCGCGATGTGCAGCCCGTCCCACAGCGTGCCGTCGGTCCGGTCCCGCGGATCGGGGTCGATCAGCACTACACCGATCACCGGAATGCTCTGGTCCGCGAGCTGCCGGGCCACGGTGTGCAGCCATGCCGCGCTGCCGTGCCCGGCACGCACGACGAGCACGGTCTGGGTGCCGAGGTACTGGAGGTCGGTCCACGCGGTGCCGGGTGCGACCGAGCCGACGCCGAGCAGGTGTCCCTGATCCGGCATGGCGGCGGCCTGCTCGCCGCTGACCACGGTGGGATCTCCCGGCTTCGGGCGGCGGCCTGCGAGCTGCGGGCCGGGCAGACCGTCGATGACGGCCACCGGTCCCTCCTCTGCCAGCGCCCTGGCGACGTTCAGCGCGATCACGCTCGTGCTGCGCGCACAGCCCAGTTCCAGCAGCGACACCGGTTCCGCGGAGCCGCGTACGGTGCGGGCCAGGGACGCGGTGAGCCGTTCGCGTGCCACCCGGGTCCGTCGGCGCTGCCACGGCCTGCCCGACCGGCGGGGCAGCTCCGCGATGACCGAGGCACCCAGGTTCGCCGCGATGTCCCGGCGCAGCACGGGGCGATCCGCCACCACCACGCCCACCGCGGCCAGCGCGAGCCCGAGGACGAGTCCGAGGACGAGCCCGATCGCGGCGTCGGTGACCGCGGCCTTGGGCAGGGAGTGCCCTACCGCGCGCGGGGCGTCCACGACCTGCGTGCCGGCGATGACGCTGGGCGTGCCGGTACGCGCATCCGCGGCGCGCTGGTCGAAATCGGCGATCCGCGAGTTGAGTTCGGCCCGGCGGGCGAAGAGCGACTCGATGCTCGCCGACGCTGTCGGGTCGCTGTCCGGCGATCGGTCTCCGATCTCCTTGTTGACCTGGGCGAGCTCGTCACGCGTGCGGTCACGCTGGTCGAGCAGGGCCTTGGCCTCGGCCTTCGCGGTTTCCTGCATCCGCGTCACGTGGTCCGTGACGAACGCGTCGGCCAGCGCCTTGGCCCGGGCCACCGCTTCCGCGTCGCTGTCGCCGGTCACATCGATCTGCAGCAGGTTGTTGGTCAGGCCGGTACCCCGGTAGTCCCGCATGAAGTCCTCGGGTTTTTCCGGGGACTTGAGGGACTTCAGGGCCATGTCGGCGACCCGGGTGGTCTGCAGCACCGCGACGTCGGTACGGATCAGCGTTCCGGTGTCGTTCGGCTGGTCCTCCGCGTGCGCGACCAGCACCTTGGTCATCGCGCTCGGCGGCGGCGGCATCAGGACCGCCACCGCCGCGCCGACCAACAGGCCGAGGAGCGCCATGGCGCTCCACAGGCGGCGGCGCCTGCGCACCGCGACCACCAGTGCCTGCAGGTCGAGGAGCGGGGTGGCGGTCGGCGACTCCGTAGTCGTGCTCGTCGTCACGCTGAGCCTCCCCTCACGTGGCCGGGCACCGCGAACGTCAGAGTGGCGTCGTCCGGAAGCTGGTCGGCAGACCGCGCGGGGCGAGCCTCGACCGTGCCGGCGAGGACGATGCCGACGACCTCGTGCCCGCCGTCCGCGCACGCCTCGGCGATGCCGGTGAGCTCCTCCGCGGTCCAGCTGCTCGCGCTGAGGACCACCAGGGCGCCGGACTCGGTGTCGCGGTCCGGCACCATCGGCCGGTCCACCGACACTTCCATCACCCGCAGCAGCGGATCGCCCTTGGCCTCGGCGACGAGCTGCCCGGCGGCCCGGCGGGCGATCTCGTCGCCGCCCGGTACGACGACCAGCAGCCGCCGGGGAGCCGGCAACTGCTCCCGGAGGCGAGCGCACACCCGCCGGTAGCGGAGCCGTCGGCCGGCATCGTCGCCGGACTTCTGCGGGGCCGGTACGTCCCACCGGGTGTCGGTGCCGAGGAGTCGGCTGATCCGGGCGCGTGGGCCCGCGCCTTCCGGCCGCTGCGCGTTCCGTTCACCGGGTACGTCGACGGTGCCGAGGAGCGTCGAGCCCAGTGCCGCGGCGATCTCCGGTTCGGTGCGCAGTCGGCGGTTCATCCGTGCGGCGACGAGATGGCCGATGACTGCGAGCAGGAGGAACAGCAGCGCCCCGCCGACGATGAGCTGAATCCTCGTCGGCGACGCCTCGCCGGTCGGCCGGGCGGCCGGGCCCATGACGACCATGCCTGCCTTGCTGGTCGCCGGGTTGGCCTCGGCCAGCTTCTTCATGGCGTCCTCCAGCGAGGTGCGCAGGTTCTCGAGCGCGGTGCGGGCCTGCACGCTCTCCACGGTCTGCCCCGGATCGGCCGCCTTGGCCAGGTCGCTGATGCGGCGGTTGGTCTCCGTCACCTGCTTCCGCAGCGCCTTGGTCTCCGTGGTCGCTCCGGCGTCGGTGCCGCCGCCCGCGATCTGCGCGGTGAACTGCACGAATTGCTGGGCCACCCGGTCGGCGAGCCGCTGCGCGCGCTCCGGGGTGTCGGCCGTACCCGAGATCGTGATGATGTTCCCGTCAGCGGCCTTGGCGCTCACGTTCTTCTGCAGCTCGGTGTCGCTGACGCCGGTCCAGTGGAGAGCGGCGGCCGCGCGGTCGACCACTGCCGAACTGGTGGCGATGTCCACCTGGGTGAGCAGTTCGCGCTCCTCCCAGACCCCTGGCAGCAGTACCGGTGCCGACGCGGTGTATCGCGGCGGGAACACCAGCACCGAGGTGCCGAAACCGACGAGTGCGCCCACCACGGCGAGGGCGGCGAGAAGCCGCCACCGCCGACGGAGTATCCGCCCGATCGTGACGAGGCGGATGGTGTCTTCGTTCAACTGCGCTGCCTCTTCTTCCTTGTGCGCACCGGGTCGCCTGCCGACACCGCAGTGCGGTCCCGGCAGGCAGCGGCGTAGGCGGCGAGCAGCGATGCCTGCGAGTTGCTCCAGGAAAGCTGCCCGCCGATTCGCTCCTGGCCGATCTTGCCCATCCGGGCCCGCTTCTCGGGATCGTCCAGCAACACCGTGATGAGCTTGGCGAATTGGGCCTCGTCGTTGGCCGACGCGTAGACGGCGGCGTCACCGGCGGAGACGCGCGCCTCCTTCAGGTCGAACGAGACGATCGGCCGGCCCATCGCCATGTACTCCAGGACCTTGTTCATGGTCGACACGTCGTTGAGCGGATTCCGCGGGTCGGGGGAAAGGCACACGTCCGCAGTGGACAGGTAGCGCACCAGGTCGGCGTCGGGAATGCGCCCGGTGAACTGCACCTGCTCCGTGAGCCCGAGCTGCCGGGACAGCTCCACCATCGCGTCGAAGGCGTCGCCTGAGCCGACGAACACCGCATGCCAGTCGGTCCGCCCGAACTCGTCGCGCAGCTTCGCCAGGGCCCGCAAGGCGTAGTCGACACCGTCCTGCGGGCCCATGACGCCGAGGTAACACAGCAGATGGGGTTTGCCGCGCTTCAACTCCGGCTCGGGCGGCACCGGTTGGAACCGATCGATCTGGGGCGCGCTGCGCACCACGAAAACGTCCTCGGGGCGCCGACCGCCACGGCTCACCGCGACGTCCCGGTAGCTCTCGTTCGTGGCGAGCACGACGTCCGCGGCCCGGTAGGTCCGCCGTTCCAGCGCGCACACGGCGCGGTAGAGCAGGTCCTTGCCGCGGTCGAACCGGGAGAGGTACAGCTCGGGCACCAGGTCGTGCTGGTCGAAGACGAACCGCGCGCCGCGCCGCTTCAGCCACCGGGCCGACAGGAACAGCAGGTCGGGCGGGTTGCAGGCGTGGACCACGTGGACCGGGCCGACCTTGCGGGCCAGCCGGGCCGTGTGCCACAACGCCGTTCCGTACTCCCGCAGGTAGCCGGCCGGTCCTCCGGTGGCGGCGCGCAACGGGTAGCGGTGGATCCGCACCCCGTCGATCAACGCCTCCGGTTCCGTGTCTCGCTTCTCCCCCCGGGGGCAGATGACGTGCACCTCCCAGCCTGCCTCGCGCAGGGTCGTGCACTCCTGCCACACCCGCCGGTCGAACGGCACCGACAGGTTCTCCACCAGGATCAGCGCGCGCCGGCTTGACCCGTCACCGCTGATTGCATTACCAAGCAAGGCCTATGTACCCCGGTTCGGCCCGGCGCGCCTCGGCGTCGGGAAGGCGGATGAGGTCGACGATCACCGGGCCGCCGCCATGAGGCAGGGCCGCGAGGACAGCCGGGTCTTTGGTCCCCACCAGGCACACCTCGGCATGGTCGAGCACTTCCTCGACGGAATCCGCGAGCAGCTGCGCGAGGTGCGGCAGCCGTGTCTCGATGTATTCGCGGTTCGCGCCGATCAGCCGGGAGAGGCTCACGTTGGCGTCGTGGATCCGCAGGTCGTACCCCTTGCCGTGGAGCCTCTCCGCCAGTTCGACGAGCGGGCTCTCGCGGAGGTCGTCGGTGCCGGGTTTGAAGGACAGCCCGAACAGGCCCACCCGGCGCTTTCCGGTGCGCTCGACCAGCTCCACCGCGCGCTGCAGATGGTCGGAGTTGGAGGGCAGCACGTGGGAGAGGATGGGCACCGAGACGTCGGCCCGCTGCGCCGCATGGACCAGGCTGCGCAGGTCCTTGGGCAGGCAGGAGCCGCCGAAGGCGAAGCCGGGCCGCAGATAGGCGGGGCTGATGTTCAGCTTGCGGTCGGCCAGGAACACGTCCATCACCTGGTGCGAGTCCACCCCGAGCGCCTGGTACACCGCGCCCAGCTCGTTCGCGAAGCCGATCTTGAGGCCGTGGAACGCGTTGTCCGCGTACTTGATCGCCTCGGCCGTCGGGACCGGCACCCGGAACACCTCGCCGGGCAGGCCCTCGTACAGCGCCGCCACCGCGTCGCCGCTTGCCGGGTCGAGCTCGCCGATGACGGTCTTGGGCGGATCGAAGAAGTCCCGCACGCTCGTGCCCTCGCGCAGGAACTCCGGGTTGACCGCGACCCCGATGTCCACCCCGGCCGTGCCGCCGACGTACTTCTCCAGGATCGGTACCAGCAGGTTCAGGCAGGTGCCCGGGAGCATGGTGCTGCGGAACACGACGGTGTGCCGCCCACCCCGCTCGGCGAGCGCGGCGCCGATCTGCTCGGTGACCCGCTCCAAGTACGTGGTGCACAGGCTGCCGTTGGGCTCCGACGGCGTGCCCACGCAGATCAGCGACACCTCGCTGTCCATGATCGCCTCGCGGACGTCGCCGGTGGCGCGCAACGCTCCGGTTCGCACGACCTCGGCGATGAGCTCGCCGATCCGCTCCTCGACCACCGGGGCCTTGCCGTCGTTGACCAGGTCGACCTTCACCTGGTTGACGTCCACGCCGATGACCTCGTGGCCCATGCTGGCCAGGCACGCGGCCGACACGCAGCCCACGTAGCCGAGCCCGAAAACGCTGACTCTCATGCCCCGCCTCTCCCCCCAGGCAGACCCTTGTGGCCTGCGGTCCCCCAATGCAGGCCCTTGTGGCCTGCGGTCCGCGCTTGGGTCGGACGACCCTCGCGCATCAGTAGGCCCCCTGCCCGTGGAGCACCGCACGCAGCGTCTTCCACAAGATCACTGTGTCCAGGGCGAGCGACCAGTCCTCCACGTACCGCAGGTCGAGGCGGACCGCCTCCTCCCACGGCAGGTCGCTGCGTCCGCTGATCTGCCACAGGCCGGTGAGTCCGGGCTTGACCAGCAGCCGCCGCCGGATGTCCGGGCCGTAGGCGGCGGACTCCTCCGGCAACGGAGGCCGCGGACCGACGAGCGACATCGATCCGGTGAGCACGTTGAAAAGCTGCGGGAGTTCGTCGAGCGAGTACCGGCGCAGCACTGCTCCCACCCTGGTCACCCGCGGATCCCGGCGGAGCTTGAACAGCAGCCCTGCGCCCTCGTTGCGGTCGGCCAGCTCGGCACGTGCCCCGTGGGCCCCGGCAGCCATGGTGCGGAACTTGAGGATGGTGAACTCGCGGCCGTCCTTGCCGACCCTGCGCTGGCGGTAGAACGCCCCGCCCCGGCTGTTCACCACCACGAGCAGCCCGACGAGGACCATCAGCGGCGCGAACAGCACCAGCAGGACCGCCGCGCCCACCCGATCGACGACCCCTTTGATCGCCCGGCGCCCCCCGGTGAAGGTCGGCATGCTGACCCGCAGCAGCGGGATCCCGAGCACCGCGTCGACGTGCAGCCGCGGGCCGGCCACCTCCATCAGCACGGGGGCCACGACCATCTCGGCGTCGCTGCCTTCGAGGTTCCAGGCCAGCCGCTGCAGCCGGTCCGGTGTCCAGTGCGGGTCCGGTGTGACCGCGACGACACGGTAGCCGTCGTGCTCGACGTGCTTGGCGACGTCCGTCAGCTGGCCGACGACCGGCACTCCGTCCAGTTGGTCACCGTCGAGCCCGCGACCGTCCGTCGTGCACACTCCGTCCACCCGCCATCCGAGGTGCGGGAGCTTGCGGGTTCGGCTGATCAGGTCGCGCACGGTGGCCGGGCTCCCGGCAGCGAGCACCGGTCTCAGGCACCGCCCTTCCTTCCGCTGTTTGTGCAGCGAGAGGCGGAGCAGATACCGCGCGGTCATGGTGACGAGCGCGATCGCGGGGATCGCGACAAAGATCCAGAGCTTGATGTTGCGCGAGGTGAGAGCGATCCCGCCGAGCGCGAGTACGACGGTCGCCGTGAACAGTGAGCGTCCGAGCCGACGGAATTCCTCGGCACCCTGGCCGAGCACGGCCGGAGCCCACGCCCGGCTCACCGCAAGCGCTCCCAGCACCAGCAGCTCGGTGCCGAATGCGAGAATTCCCCACTTCTCATGCCAGTTGGCCGCGTCCCGGGCCCCGAAGAATTCGCCGATCGCCGCCACCACAAAGGCGGTGACCACGGTGTCGCTGCTGATCACGGTACGGCGGTACCGCTGCTCCCAGTCGCTCGCGGGCCGGCTGATCGCCTCATTCGCCAGACGCCCGCGCGCCGACGAAAAAGGGTCGACTATTCCCCCCTGCCGCACAGAAACCCCCCGGTCCCCAGTGGTACGACGTGTTCGCCCAACACTGTCCCTCCCCCCGGGAGGCCCCCGCCCCCCGCACGCTTCCTCCCCTCGGGAGGCCCCCGCCCCCCGCGCCGCGCTGTTCCTCCCCGTGGGAGGCCCTCGCCCCCGGCGCATGACAACCCCGGCTGCTTCAGGGCTACTTGAACACCCGCCCTGGCGGCAGCAAGCTCGCATGTCCTGCCGGACTCTCGAGGTGCGCGGGAACCCGTCGAAACCTCGGGTGCTCCCCGCACCCAAAGCCCCTCTCGGGCTCCAAGAATTGATCACCCCCACGTCTGGCGCCGGAGACGCCGTTAATGGCTGTCCGTAACGCCGGACCTATAGATCATCATTTGTCGCCTCGTGTCCCAGCATGCGAAGCAAGGTCAATCTAGACCATCGGGACCCTCCTGGAGAGAGTGATGTGTGGAAATTGTGCTCAACATTTGAAGCTGGATCCACGGCCCGGTAACCGCCACAGCTGCCTCGACGACGAAGACGTGCCCTGTGACCTGCGGTAACGGGAGGCCGGCACCGGCAACCCCCGGGCGTCCCGGCACCGCCGACTGGGCTGCATCCAGGGCCAGTTCGGCGGATTCTCGCCGGTGAGCACGGGGCGGCGGTTGCGGATGTGGACGATCGACAGCACGCGGGAACGGATCTTCACCGCTCTGCTCGCGCAGGCAGACGCCGAGGGCGACCTCGACCGGGTCGTCGCCGTCGACTCCACGATCGTGCACGCTCACCAGCACGCCGCCGGAGCCCGGCCGAACGGGCCCCGGCCGGCGAGCCGCATGACCACGCCCTCGGACGCCCCCGCACGACGCCAGACGCGGTCCTGGCCGACAAGACATCCCTCCTCGCGAGCCATGCGAACTCACCTCAGCGGGCGGGGCATTCGTGCAGTGGTGCCGCAACCGGCCCATCAGATCGCCACATGCAAACGCCGTGGCAGATCCGGTGGCCGGCCGCCTGGCCTTCGGCCGTGGAATCTACAAGCAGCGCAGCACGGTCGAGGTGTGCATCAACAAGCCAAGCAGTGGCGTGGCCTGGCCACTTGCTCCGACAGACCGCAACCTCGCCGAAGAAGCTGGGCTTCTTCCAGACACCGAAGAAAGGCGCCTGCCCAGGCCAGATGCCCGGCAGGCGCCCTTGTCGGCGCGCACCGCAGCAGCCTGACCATCCAGCCGATCCTTCCTGGCTCTGCAGCGCGACTCTCCGCCTCATACGGCGGATGTCCTGAAGGAAAGGTCCGACCGTCAGCGAAGGACCACCGTGCGCCGGCCCTGGACGAACACCCGGCCTTCGCAGTGCCACCGGACGGCTCGGGGCAGGGCTGCCGACTCTGCGTCACGGCCGATGGCGGCCAGGTCGTCGGGGGTGTGACTGTGGTCGGCGCCGATGACCTCCTGGGCGATGATCGGGCCTTCGTCGAGGTCGGCGGTGACGTAGTGGGCTGTCGCGCCGACGAGCTTGACGCCGCGGTCGTGTGCCTGGTGGTAGGGCTTGGCGCCCTTGAAGCTCGGCAGGAACGAGTGATGGATGTTGATCACCCGGCCGGCCAGTCGGGTGCACAGGTCGTCGGAGAGCACCTGCATGTAGCGGGCGAGCACGACCAGGTCGACGGCGAACGAGTCGATGATCTCCAGGAGTTGGGATTCGGCCTCGGGCTTGGCCGCGGCCGTGACCGGCACGTGGAAGAACGTGATGTGGTGTCACGTGACGAGTGCCTCGTGGTCACGGTGGTTGGAGACCACCGCGACGACGTCGATGGGCAGGTCCCCGCTGCGGGTGCGGAAAAGCAGGTCGTTGAGGCAGTTCCGTACGGTGCCGTCGGGGACGAAGGCGACCAGGTCCTCGTCCCGGCGCAGCCGGCCCTGGCGCTGGCTGTGCAGGTGCACCACCGGGCTCCAGCCGCCCGAGACGACGAGCAGGTCGCAGTCGAACGACTTGGGGGCACCGGTGAGTTGACCGTACTCGTCGGGGGCCTGACGGTGACGCCGGTGAGCCGGCCGCCCTCGGTGTCGACCACCGCACTGCCCGTCAGTACCCGCACCCCGGTCGTCGCAGCGACCTCGGCGGCCCGGTGGGACAGCGCGGGGAGCGTCCACGACGGCGGCGATGTCGACCCCGGCAGCGTGGAGGTCGGCGATCGTGTCATAGGCCCTGTCGTTGGTCATGCTCACCACGGCCCGCGAGTCCGGGGCCACGGCGTAACGGTTGACGTATGAGCGCACGGCTGCGGCGAGCATCACCCCGGGGCCGGTCGTTGCCGGCGAAGACCAGCGGACGCTCGTGCGCGCCGGTCGCCAGGACCACCTGGCGGGCCCGTACGTGCCACAGTCGCTGGCGCGAGACGCCCTCGGACGGTTCGGGGGCGTCGACTCCGAGGTGGTCGGTGCGCCGTTGCAGGGCCAGCACGTAGTTGTCGTCGTAACTGCCGAACGCCGTGGTGCGCTGCAGGACCACGACCTCGGGGGCGGCGTCGAGTGCCGCGCGGACCTCGGCGACCCACTCCAGGGCGGTCTGTGCACCGGCCCTTTCGGTGCGTCCCCAGAGCAGCGAACCGCCGGGGCTCGGGCTGGTCGTCGAGGAGGATCACGCGGGCGCCGGAGCCGGCGGCAGCGGCGAGCCCGGCCGGTCCGGCGCCGACGACCAGGACGTCGGTGTGCGCGTACTTCTTGTCGTAGACGGCGGAGTCGGGGGTCGGGTCGAGCCTGCCCATCCCGGGCAGCGTGGTGGCGGACAGGCCGTCGTACAGCTCCACCGTGGTCGCCGGGGAGCATGCCCTGCGAGCACGAACCGTCGAGCTGCACCAGGGCGTTGGGTTCCTCGACACCCGCCGCGACGATGCCGCGCGGGCGGCCGCGGTAGAGCGACGGGGCGACCTCGACGAGCCCGTTCGCCAGCATCGCCGAGGCGACGGTGTCACCGGGATGCCCGGTCAGTTCCCGTCCGTCTCGCGCGTCCACGACTGGCCGGCGGCCAGGTTGCCCTCGAGTACGAGTGCCGCGGCAGGCAACGTTTGCCCGTCAAGGAGCGGCGTCCGGTGTGTGCTCTCGGTGTGCCGGCCGGAAGTCCTCGTACTGGACGTACTTGGGCTTTCGGCCGGTGCGGCGAGAGGGCGTGCCGGGCGTCGCGACGGGGCGAACGTTGCCTGCTGGGGCACTAGGGTCATCCGGTGACGAGTACCGACGCGACGCGTCCCCATGTCCTCGACGACACCCGTCCCACGACGGCACCCGGCGAGTGGAAGGACCGTCTGCGCCTGTTCGGCTACGCCGGACGCCCTCGTACCGACATCCGCGAACGCCTGGTTCCGCCCTTCCCGGAGCCGGGGACCCGCGTCTGGGAGTTCATGGGTCTCCGCCCGGTACCGGCGTACCGCCTCGCGAAAGCGATGGGCTGGCTCGGGCCGGTGCTCGTTGCCGTCACAGCCGGAGCGATCCGCTTCTGGCACCTCGATCGGCCGCAGAACATCATCTTCGATGAGACCTACTACGCCAAGGACGCCTGGGCCCTGCTGCGGCTCGGCTACGAGGGCACGTGGCCGGACCGCAAGATCTCCGACCCGCAGATCCTGGCGCACCCTCAGGTGATCCCGCTCTCCGACACCGGGGCCTTTGTCGCGCACCCACCGACGGGTAAGTGGGTGATCGCGCTCGGCGAGTGGATGTTCGGGCTCAACCCGTTCGGCTGGCGCTTCATGACGGCGGTCCTGGGCACGCTGTCGGTGCTGATGCTGTGCCGAATAGGACGCCGCCTGTTCCGGTCGACGGCGCTGGGCTGCGTGGCCGGCGCGCTGATGGCGCTGGACGGCCTGCACTACGTGATGAGCCGCTCCGCTCTGCTCGACCTCGTCGTGATGTTCTTCGTACTGGCGGCGTTCGGATCCCTGCTGATCGACCGGGACAGGGCGCGGGCCCGGCTCGCGTCAGCCCTGCCGGTGGGCGGGGATGGCCACGTGGGCCCAGACCAGGACACCGGCAACCGCGCCGGAACGGGGCTGCGTCCATGGCGGCTCGCGGCCGGCGTCTTCCTGGGACTGGCGGCCTCGAGCAAGTGGAACGGGGTGTATGTCCTGGCCTTTTTCATGGTCCTGACCGTGCTGTGGGACGTCGGCGCCCGCCGCGTCGCAGGGGCACGCCACCCGTACCGCGCGCTGCTGCGCAGGGACCTCGGCTGGTCGGTGCTGTCCGTCGTTCCGGTGGCCGTGGTGACCTATCTGGCGACGTGGACCGGCTGGTTCCTGTCCGACCACGGCTACGGACGCCACTGGGCGGACGGCCGCGGTGGCACATGGTCGTGGATCCCGGCTCCGCTCCGCAGCCTGTGGCACTACGAGTACGGGGTCTATCAGTTCAATGTGGGGCTGCACACCGCGCACCGGTACGAGTCCAACCCGTGGAGCTGGCTGGTCCTCGGCCGTCCTGTGCTGTTCTCCTATGAGTCGCCGAAAGCCGGACAGGACGGCTGCCACGCGGCGTCCGGCTGCTCGCAGGAGATACTCGCCCTGGGGACGCCGCTGCTGTGGTGGTCGGCATGCTGCGCGCTTGTGTATCTGCTCTACCGGTGGGCGCTGCGCCGCGACTGGCGCGCGGGCGGCGTCCTGTGTGCGGTGGGTGCCGGCTGTCTCCCCTGGTTTCTGTACCAGGACCGAACGATCTTCTCCTTCTACGCTGTCGTCTTCGTGCCGTACCTGTGCCTGGCCTTGGCGATGATGGTGGGCGCGCTGCTGGGTCCGCCGGGGGCGAGGGGAAAACGCCGCATACGGGGTGCGGTGGCCGCAGGCGCTCTTGTGTTGCTCATCATCTGGAACTTCATCTATTTCTGGCCGCTGTACACGGGCACCGCGATCCCGATCGACCAGTGGAGATCCCGGATGTGGCTGGATACGTGGGTTTAGCTGGGCAGACGTAGCGAAGGGGCGCGCCAGACTGCCGCGCCCCCTTTGTCGTTGGTGGTCATTGGCGGCTGTTGCTGGTCGCCCTCGGACGGCCCCAGGACGGCCCCGGTTCTCCACCCCGGCAGATTTACAGGCCACGCGATGATCACGCATTGACCTGGCCTTTTACGCTTCCAGGCACGCTACTGCCCGATAAAAGCCCCATGAGCCGCCTCAACATCAGAGGCATACCAGTGAGCGGCTTGCAGTACCGCTATGCCTGTGGGCGTTGAGAGGCGTGGTCGGCTTGGCTGGCCGAAGGCTCCGTCCACTCGCGCTCAGGAGCAGAGATTCACGTGCCGGACGGCCAGGACGTGCCCCGCCGCGTCGATGAGGCGGCTGCGGGCGAGGTGTCCGCCGGCCACCGCATTGGTGATCGCCGTGGCGATCGAGGACGTCTGGGAGCTGACGTTGCTCCCCAGGTCGAACAGGACCATGTCGGCGCCGGAGCGCAGGGCCTGGACGGCGGCGGCGGGGACGGTGAAGCCGACGGCGGAGATCGCCTTGGCGCTGAGTGAGTCGGTGATCACCAGTCCCTTGAAGCCCAGCTTGCCGCGCAGCTCGGAGGTGATGTCGGTGGGTGACAGGCTCGCCGGATTGGTGCCCAGGCCCGGCACGATGTTGTTGGAGACCATGATGGCCGGGGCACCGGCCTTGATGGCCGCTGTGAACGGCGGGATGGCCACCTTTTGCAGGGTGGACCAGGGCAGGGTGCGGGCGGGGCCGAAGTCGGAGTTGTAGCTGGAGCCGCCGAGGCCCGGGAAGTGCTTGACGACAGGTATCACGTTTCCGGCGCGCAACCCGTTCATGTACGCGACACCGTCCTGGGAGACCACCGAGGTGCTGCCGCTGAAGGACCGCCATCCGTCGGGGTTGGTCCGGCTGGGGGCCTCGTTCCTGCCATCGACGTCGACCACCGGCGCGAGGTCCATGTTCACCTGGGCGGCCGACATCTTGGTCGCGACCTTGGTGACGTTCTGCTGGATCTGGGCCGGGGTCCAGTGCGTGCCCATGTACGCGGCCCAGGGCAGGGATCCGACGAGGTTCGCCATGCGCTGGATGCCGCCGCCCTCCTCGTCGGTCATCACCAGCAGGCCCAGGTGGCCCGGTACGTGGCTCTTCAGGGCGGTCAGCAGGGAGCCGAGGTCGGACGGCGCCTTGCTGCCGAACAGCAGCACACCGCCCGCACCGGCGCTCACCTCGGAAGTGACGTCGGATACCGAGGTCTCCGACACCGGGACGGCGATGGTCAGCATGGCCAGCCGGCGGTTCGACCACCCGGCCAGCTTCGTGCTGTTGGTGCACGCGGTGGCGACTGCGGCGCCGTCCGGAGCGAAGGACGCAGGGAAGCGGGCAGGCGCGGCGGGGCCACTGGAGTGCGCGGACGCTTTGGGGGCGGACGCACCGCAGCCCGCCAGAAGCATCGCCGCCACGGCGGCAGCGCTCAGTCTTCTTGCGTTCCTGGCCCGGCCGTGGAGCCGCGGCGGTGCTGTCGCGTTTCTGTGGGCACGGTACGACGGGAGTTCCATCGTCTGCCTCCTTCGGGAAGTCGCGACGGTGCCCGTCGCGCTGAGGGCCGTAGAAGCCTGAGGAGGGCTCTACGGAGCATGAGATGTGCTTCAGCCCGCTTTTGTTCGAAGCTCCTCGGTCGGCGTACTACCAGAATCTCGCCTCCTGAGCCGGCCGGAAACTCGGTCGGGGCGATCGGGACCCCTTCAACGAGTGACCATCCGGCGAATGTCCAGTTCGGCCAAGTGAGGAGAGGGGATCAGGGACTACGTCGACCAGACGACTACGACACCTCCCGCAGGCCCGCCCTGATGCGGCACGACCCCGCCTTCGTCACACCGACCGGCATCCTTACAGTCCCCCGAACATCGTCTTGGAACATCCCGCCTGACCTGCATGGACGGCCATAGGGCCACGGTTCATTGCTCTCGCCGTCCGCATGTCGTCCAAGGGGTGCTCCGAATGAGTCGAGGAGTGCTCGCTACAAGCCTGTGACCGATTGGGCATCTCCTACCCGCGAGATCGCGGGGCGCATCGACAACGCTGTCCACAACGTGCATGTCGGCGCTCTCTGGGGCGAGGTCCCTCACACCTTCTTCGTCCTGCCCGATGGCGACCTTGCTCCCGATGAGTACCGCAACCACCATCTGGACCTGCTGAACGCGGCGCATGCGTTCACCGAAGCCGCCCGTGCCCACCTCAACGACGACGCGACGCCAAGACGGCGCTCCCCCCTGTGCCGGCAACCAGCTCAGCCGGCTCCGACCGTGCGCGTGGCTCGACACCTGGATCTGAAGCACCCACCGCTCCACCGCCGTACCGCTGCCAGGCCGACAGGACCGAGTTCGGGGCAAAGGGCCGCGCAGGGCCCGGCCGGCAAAGCCGGATGTGGGTGACAGGGCCCGTCGTACGCAACCCTCTCGCAACCTCGCGCGATGTTCACTGAGTCACCGGACCGACGACGATCCGGTGACCAAGAACCGGCTTGCTTGGGGTGGTTGGCGTGAACGAGGAAGTCCCGCGCGTGGAATTGACCCCCGCCGCCGCCGACCTGCTGCGGCGACTGCGGGCGGTCCACGGACCGTTGATGTTCCACCAGTCCGGCGGCTGCTGCGACGGCAGCGCGCCCATGTGCTACCCCGAAGGCGAGTTCCGTACCGGCGGCTCCGACGTACTGCTCGCCGAGTTGACGGTCGAGGGCGTCGAGGAGCCGGTGACGTTCTGGATGTCGAGGAGTCAGTACGAGGTGTGGAGCCACACCCGGCTGATCGTCGATGTGGTGCCGGGCCGCGGCAGTGGCTTCTCTCTCGAGGCACCCGAAGGAGTGCGTTTTCTCATCCGTTCGCGCGTTGTCGGTGTCTAGCCACCGACACGGTCGCCGCCATCTGGTGCACTTCCCTTGAGTCCTGGGAGAGTTGACGAGACATCAGGGGGCACGGTGACGCGTCGTAACGGACGTTTCAGAACGGCACTGACCGCTGTCACGGCATGGAGTGCGCTGGCCGGTACCGCCCTGATGGGGGCGGCACCGGCCAGCGGCGCGGAGGAGGCCAAGGGCACTGCCCTCGCCCCCGGCGTCAAATACACGCAGTTGGACATCCCGGCCGCCAAGGGTGTGGCGCACGCACATGTGCTGACGGTCGATCTGCGCAATCCACGGGTGCGGGTCGACCTTCTGCATCCCGGAGCCGTGGCGTCCCGGGCGCCCGTCTCCCAGCTGGCCGACTCCCGGGGCGCCGTCGCGGGTGTCAACGGCGACTTCTTCAACATCACGGAGACCCAGCATCCGGGGGTCGAGGCGACGGGCGCGACGGTGGGCCCGGCGATCGCGAGCGGCCACGAGCTCAAGGCGGCGGTGCCGAACGGCCAGCGCTTCGGACCCGCTCTGCCGCCCGGCACGACCACCGAGGACGTGCTCGGCGTGGGCGTCGACCGCAGGGCCCGGCTCGACAGCATGGCCCTCGAAGGCTCCGTACGCAGTGACGAGGGGCGGTGGCCGCTCGGCGGCCTCAACCAGTACGCGCTGCCGGAGGGTTCGATCGGCGCGTTCACCTCGGACTGGGGCGGCGTCTCCCGGGTGCGCGCCACCTGCGGCACGGACATCGACCGGGCCGCGCCGTGCAGTACCGACACCTATGAGGTGACGGTCGACCACGGTCGGGTCGTGTCAGCGGCCGACACTCCCGGCGGCGGTCCCATCGCTCCCGGCACCACGGTGCTGGTGGGCCGCGAAGCAGGCGCCCAGCAGTTGCGGAAACTGCCGGTGGGCGAACCGGTCACAGTGCGGCACCGTCTGGTGGCGAAGACCACCAGGATCCCGTACCGCTTCGCGCTCGGCGGCTACCCGATGCTCGTCCACGGCTCGCCACTTCCCGGCCTGGACAACACGGCCTCGGCCGTGCGGACCGCCGTGGGCATCTCGCACCACGGGCGACGCCTGCTGCTCCTCGCCCTCGACGGCGCGCCCGAGTTCCGCAACGGACTCACCATTGCCGAAGTGGCGTGGGCCATGCGGGAGTTGGGCGCGGACGATGCCTTCAGCCTCGACGGCGGAGGCTCAACCACGATGGTCGCCCGGCAGCCGGGGGCGGCCGCCGTCAGCGTTCTCAACCACCCCAGCGGGGGCGCCGAACGCCCCGTTCCGAACGGCATCGGCGTGTTCTCACGACCGTGACGGCACGGCATGGCGCATGACGGCCTCGCACGTCACGGTCGCAGGCTGCTCACGATGTTCGCCGTCGCGGTGAGCCCTTCGTGGATGGTCGGCGCCATGCTCGTGCTCGCCAGATAGAAGCCGAGCAGTACGCAGACCAAAGCGTGCGAGATCTTCAATGCGCCGTTGCGCAGGAACACCACTGCCAGGATCAGGAGCAACAGCACCACAGAGATGGAAATGGCCATCGTCAACCTCCTCCGCCACGCCCACATCGCGGCTTTCGGCCGCAAGTGTCGCGTAGCGGAGGGTCCGTCCGGGCGGCTGACGTGTCCTCCGAACGTGTGGTGTCTGCGCCGGCTAGTACGTTCGTTCGTGGGCGTCGAGGAACGCTTCGAGGCCCGCGAGGTCGTCGGTGTTGAGGTAGTCGACGCCGGCGGCAAGCAGTTCGCCCCACAGCGCGTCACGGGCCGGGCCCGCCACGTCGGGCGTCGCCCAGAACCGGACCTTCTGGCGGCGCGCGTGAGCCGCCGCGATGATGCCGCGCAGCTTCTCGCGCTCGGCGTCGGGGAACGGGCCGTCGCCCAGCCAGGTGAAGTTGAGCGTCCAGTTGTCGGAGATCAGCGGGACGAAGGAGGCGGGCGCCGCGCTGCCGAGGTCGGCGAGCCGACCGTCGTAGAAGGCACGACGCACACGCTGCGCCTCCATGGGCGTACGGGCGGCCCGGTCGCCCGAGATCACGGCCGTGATCGGCCCGGGGTACACGCGACCGTGCGCGTACGTCGTGAACAGATGCCGGTAGCAGCGCAGATGGCGGTCGAGTTCGAGGTAGGTCGACGACCCCTCGGTCTTGATGTCGATGAGGAGTTGCAGCGGCGTGCGGTAACCCCGGTACACCGCACCGTGGTTGGCCTTCACGCGGGCGGCGAGGGGTTCGAGGTAGAGGGATTCGAGCGTGCGGGTCGGGTCGAGTTCGACGGGGTCGTGGGCGACGAGGAGCTGGTCGCCGACCAGGTAGATGTCGGCCTCGACGCTGCCGAAGCGGTGGTCGAGGGCGTCGAACAAGGGGCGCGGGTGCTCGTAGTCGTTGTGCGCGTGGGCGCGCCACAGCGGGCGCGGGCCGTGCTTTTGCTCGCCCGCCCGCGCGTACGCGGCGGGCAGCGCGACGGAGCCCGCGAGCGCGGCGCCGAGGGTGGTGAGTGCTCTGCGGCGGGTGGTAAGGGCCATGCTCTGCCTCCCTGGAAGTGCCGTACGGAAACCTCAGCGAGTATGCGTTCCGAACGGGCTCAAGGAGCAGTGGCGTGCGGGGAGTTGGCCGGACTGCCGCTGTGCGTTCACTTCGGCGGAGCAGTTCACACGGAAAAGCCCGCCCCGGTCGGGGCGGGCTTCTCACGGGTGTGCGTCAGCGGGTGGGCGCCTGGAGGTCGACCAGTGCGGCCAGCGCCTCGCGGTGGGCGCCCGCCGTGCCGTAGGCGATCGAGTCGGCCTTCGCCCGCTTCAGGTACAGGTGCACGGGGTGCTCCCATGTCATGCCGATCCCGGCGTGCAACTGGAGCGCCTCCTCGGCGGCATGGACGGCGACCGGTGCCGCGTACGCCTGGGCAACGGCGACCGCCACATCGGCGTCCTCGTTGCCGGTGGCGAGCGCGTCTGCCGCGTTGCGGGCCGCGGCGCGCGTGTTGACGACCTCCAGCCACAGCTGGGCCAGCCGGTGCTTGAGCGCCTGGAAGCCGCCGACGGGCCGGTTGAACTGCTTGCGCTCCTTCAGATAGCGGACCGTCTCCGTCAACGTCCAGTCGGCCAGGCCGAGTTGCTCGGAGGCCAGGAGACCGGCACCGGCGCGCAGGGCACGTCGTACGGCCGCCGGGGCGTCGGAGGTCACTCGCCGCGCAGGCGCCCCGTCGAAGGTGACCGTCGCGACCGGCCGGGTCAGGTCCAGGGACACCTGCGGAGTGACCGTCACCGCACCCGCGTCCACCGCGTACAGTGCTCCGTCCTCCGCCGGAACCAGCAGCACATCGGCTGCCGCCGCATCCGCAATGCCGGTCAACTCCCCGTGCAGGGCGCCGCCTTCATGGCGTACCGCCTTGAACGGCGCGCCGGGGGCGGTCGCGAAGGAGACGGCGAGCGCCCCGACCGTGCGGCCGGAGGCGAGCGCCGTCAGCAGCCGGGCGGACTCCTCGCCCTCGCACGCAAGCAGTGCCTCCGTCGCGACGACGGCGCTCGTCAGATACGGCACGGGCGCGACAGCGCGCCCCAACTCCTCCAAGACCACGGCGACTTCGCGGTGCGTGGCGCCCTGGCCGCCCCGCGCCTCGGGCACCAGCAGACCCGCCAGGCCCATCTCGGCCGAGAGCGACTTCCACAGCCCGGGGTCGTGCGGTGTGCCGGATTCCGTGCGGGCGATGACGCCCGGCGCGTCGCAGTGGTCGGTGAGAAGGTCGCGGACGGCGGCGCGCAGCGCCTCTTCCTCCTCGGTGTAGAGCAGATCGGTCATCGAGCCAGGTCCTTCCAGGCGACGTCCTTGTCGGTGCGCGGCTCGGACGGCAGTCCCAGGACGCGTTCGGCGACGATGTTGAGCAGGACCTCGCTGGTCCCGCCCTCGATGCTGTTGCCCTTGGAGCGGAGGTAGCGGTAGCCGGCGTCGCGGCCGGTGAAGTCCACCAGTTCCGGACGGCGCATCGTCCAGTCCTCGTACAGCAGGCCCTCCTCCCCGAGGAGTTCGACCTCCAGGCCGCTGATCTCCTGGTTGAGACGGGCGAACGCGAGCTTCATGCCGGATCCCTCGGGGCCGGGCTGGCCGACGGTGAGCTGCTGGCGCAGGCGTTCGCCGGTGAGCCGGGCGACCTCGGCCTCGACCCACAGCTTGAGCAGGCGCTGATGCAGGTCGTGGGTGCGCAGCTCCGGGCGCTCGCGCCAGGTCTTGGAGACCGGGCCGATCATGCCGCCCTCGCGGGGCAGCCGCATGCCGCCGATGGCGACGCGTTCGTTGTTCAGCGTGGTCTGCGCGACCCGCCAGCCGTCACCGACCTCGCCGAGGCGGCGGGAGTCGGGGATGCGGACGTCCGTGAGGAAGACCTCGTTGAACTCGGCCTCGCCGGTGATCTGCCGCAGCGGACGGACCTCGACGCCGGGGTCGGTCATGTCGCAGATGAAGTACGTGATGCCGGCGTGCTTGGGCACGTCCGGGTCGGTGCGGGCGATGAGGATGGCCCAGCGGGCGACGTGGGCGCTGGAGGTCCACACCTTCTGCCCGTTGACCACCCAGCCGTCGCCTTCGCGGACCGCGCGGGTACCGAGCGCGGCCAGGTCGGACCCGGCGCCCGGCTCGCTGAACAGCTGGCACCAGACCTCCTCGCCCGTCCACAGGGGCCTGAGGTACTGCTGCTTCTGCTCCTCGGTGCCGTAGCGCAGGATCGTCGGCGCCGCCATGCCGAGGCCGATGCCAATGCGCCGCGGGTCGTTGTCGGGGGCGCCCGCGGCCTCCAGTTCGGTGTCCACGACGGCCTGGAGAGAGCGCGGGGCACCGAGGCCGCCGAGGCCCTCCGGGTAGTGCACCCAGGCGAGGCCCGCGTCGAAACGGGCCTTCAGGAAGTCCGCACGGCCGGTGGTCGCCGGCGGGTGAGCCGCCAGCAACTCGGCCGTACGGCGCTTGAGTTCGGCTGCGTCGGTCATGCGGCGGCTCCATTCTCCAGCGACGGTACGACCGCGACCCGGCCGGTGGTGACGCCGTCGGCGACCCGCTGCACGGCGGCCGCGGCCCCGTCCAGCGGCACGCGCTCACTCACCAGCGGCTTGATCGCGCCCCGGGCGGCCAGCTCGGTGAGCTGCTCATGGCAGTGCTGGACCAGCTTCGGGTTCTTGGTGTTGTACAGGCCCCAGTGCAGGCCGAGGATCGAGTAGTTCTTCACCAGGGCGTGGTTGAGTCCCGGGCTGGGGATGGTGCCGCTGGCGAAGCCCACGACCACGATCCGGCCCTCGAAGGCGACGACCTTGGCGGACTGCGTGTAGGCCTCGCCGCCGACCGGGTCGTAGATCACGTCGGCACCGCGGCCGCCGGTGGCCTCCTTCACCGCGGCGACGACATCGTCGCTCCGCCGGTCGATCACCACGTCGCAGCCCAGCTCGCGGGCGACCGCGGCCTTGTCGGCGCCGCCCACGACGCCGATGACCGTGGCGCCTGCCGCCTTGCCCAGCTGCACGGCCGCGCTGCCGACCCCTCCGGCGGCAGCGTGGACGAGCAGCGTCTCGCCGGCTTCCAGCGCGGCGCGCCGGTGCAGACCGAACCATCCCGTCTGGTAGCCGATGTGCAGCGCGGCCGCCTCGGCGTCGTCGAGGGCGTCGGGCGCGGGAAGCAGCGCGGCGGCGTCCGCGACGGCGTACTCGGCGAATCCGCCGTACGGCAGCGCGGGATTGCCGAGCACACGGCGCCCGTCCTCGGTCTCGCCGCAGATCTCCACGCCGGGCGTGAACGGCAGCGGGGGCCTGACCTGGTAGTGCCCCCGGCACATCAGCGCGTCCGGGAAGTTGACGTTCGCCGCGCGTACCTTGAGCAGGACCTGGCCCTCGCCGGGCTGCGGACGCTCCACGTCCTGGAGCTGCATCACCTCACTCGGCTCGCCGAGCTCGTGCACTTGCCATGCCTGCATGCGGGGCCTCCACGGGACTGCTCTGTCTGACCGGGCTCGACAGCATACTAAGCGGTCGCTTGCCCATCAGGGAACAGTCGTGTCCGTCACGTGACGACCAGGCCCGCTACGACCGGGCGGGGCGGGCCCGCACGTGCATCCGCTCGCCCTGCGGCCCGAACAGGCTCAGGAACTCCACGGGCCCCTCCCCCGTCGACCCGAACCAGTGCGGTACGCGGGTGTCGAACTCGGCGGCCTCCCCGGGACCGAGCACCACATCGTGGTCGCCGAGCACGAGCCGCAGCCTGCCCGAGAGCACGTAAAGCCACTCGTACCCCTCGTGCGTGCGCGGTTCCGGGGCCATCGACCTTTGCGGTTCCAGCACCTTGAACGCCTGGAGTCCGCCGGGCTGCCGGGTGAGCGGCCAGTGCGTACGGCCGTACCGCACGATCGGCTTGGACCGCACCCGCGGATCACCCACCTCAGGCGCCCCGACCAGCTCGTCGAGGGGCACCTGGTGGGCACGGGCGATCGGCAGCAGCAGCTCCAGGCTGGGCTTGCGCAGCCCGGACTCCAGACGCGACAGCGTGCTCACGGAGATGCCGGTCGCCTCGGACAACCCCGCGAGCGTGGCGCCGCGCTCCTTGCGGATCCGCCGCAGCCGCGGGCCGACCTCGGCCAGCACCTCATCCATCTGATCGGTCTCCGCGTCGCCACTCATGCCCATATTGCAGAATCGGCAAAGCCATTTGTCAATCCGGCCAGGGGCAGGCGACCTTTTCCGTGGAGGTGGTCACCTTGACCGAGACATACGAAGCGGTAGTCATCGGCGGCGGCGCGGCAGGGCTGTCGGCCGCGCTCGTCCTGGGGCGCGCCCGGCGTCGCACGCTCGTCGTCGACGCGGGCGAACCGCGCAACGCGCCCGCCGCGCACATGCAGGGCTATCTGACCCGGGACGGCATGCCGCCGGCCGCGTTCCTCGCCGAGGGGCGGCGGGAGATCGAGGGGTACGGGGTCGAGCTCGTCCGGGACCGTGCGGTGGACGTGGTCCGGGACGGCGCCGGGGAGTTCGACGTCACCTTGGCCACCGGGCCCGTGGTGCATGCGCGCCGAGTGATCGTCACCACCGGCCTGGCCGATGAACTGCCGCCGGTGCCGGGGGTCGCCGAGCGCTTCGGGCGGGACGTGCTGCACTGCCCGTACTGCCACGGCTGGGAGGTCCGCGACGAGGCCTTCGGCGTGCTGGCCACCACGCCGATGAGCGTGCACCAGGCGCTGATGGTCAGCCAGTGGTCGAAGGACGTGACGCTGTTCCTGCACACCGTCGGCAAGGACGAGTTGTCGGACGAGGATCTGCGCAGGCTCGCCGCGGCCGGGGTCGCCGTGGTGCCCGGCGAGGTCGCGGGACTGGTGATCGACGACGACCGGCTGACCGGGGTGCGCCTCGGGGACGGCACGTCACACGACCGCTCGGTGCTGTTCGTCGCACCCCGCGCCGTCCCGCGCAGCGGTCTGTTCGAACGGCTGGGCGCCGAGCTGCGGGAGACGCCGTTCGGCACATATCCGGTGATCGACGAGACGGGGCTGACGACGGTGCCCGGCGTCTGGGCGGCGGGAAACGCGATCGGCTTCGCGGAGCAGGTCGTGAACGCGGCGGCCGGCGGGTACCGGGCGGCGGCCACGCTCAACGGGGAGCTGCTCTTCGCGGACCTCGACGCGGCCGTCGCACGGGGGCGCGGCTAGCCATCTCCGTGCCCGTACGCGCGGGGACCCGAGCCGTGCCCCTACGGACCTGGATCCGGTCCGGGACCGCACGACCGTTGCCCCGGTCCGCGACCCAGCGACCGTTGGCCCGGTCCATGCCCCACGACCGGGGACCCGATTCATGCCCGGACGGATGAGGCCCCACTGCGTACCCGCACGCATGAGGTGCCGTTCCGTACCCGTACGGGTGTGGACCCGGCCTCCGCGTTGCACCATGGCTGCATGCTGCTGAGCCGGCTCGCTCATGTGTCCCAGGAGGTCGCCGCCACCTCGGCGCGGTCCCGGAAGATCGCGCTGCTCGCCGAGCTGTTCCGGGGCGCGGAGGCGGACGACGTGCCGATCGTCATCCCGTATCTGGCGGGCCGCCTGCCGCAGGGGCGGCTCGGCATCGGCTGGAAGATCCTCAGCCGGCCGGTCCCTCCGGCGTCGGACCCCTCGCTCACGGTGCGGGAAGTGGACGCCCGGCTGACCGAGCTCGGTGCCGTCACCGGCACCGGGTCCCAGGCTGAGCGGGCGCGCCTGGTGGGCGGGTTGATGGCGGCGGCCACCGAGGCCGAGCAGCGCTTCCTGTTCGGTCTCATCAGCGGCGAGGTACGGCAAGGCGCGCTGGACGCGGTCGCCGTCGAGGGGCTCGCCGAGGCGACCGGTGCGCCCGCCGCGGACGTACGACGGGCGGTGATGCTCGCCGGTTCGCTGCAGACGGTGGCAGAGGCACTGCTGTCCCACGGCCCGGAGGCCCTCGACGGCTTCCGGCTCACCGTGGGCCGGCCGGTGCTGCCGATGCTGGCGCACACGGCGGGGTCCGTCTCCGACGCGGTCGAGAAGCTGGGCGTGTGCGCCGTCGAGGAGAAGCTGGACGGCATCCGCGTGCAACTCCACCGCGACGGCGACGACGTACGGATCTACACCCGCACGCTCGACGACATCACCGATCGGCTGCCCGAACTCACTTCCGCAGCAATGGTGTTGAAGGGCGAGCGGTTCATCCTGGACGGCGAGGTGATCGCGCTGGACGAGGACGGCCGGCCGCGCTCCTTCCAGGAGACGGCCGGGCGCGTGGGCTCGCGCGTGGACGTGGCGACGGCCGCGAAGGCCGTGCCCGTCTCCCCCGTCTTCTTCGACGCGCTGTCCGTCGACGGCCAGGATCTGCTCGATCTGCCGTTCACCGAGCGGCACACGGAGCTGGCGCGGCTGGTCCCCGAGCCGATGCGGGTGCGACGCACGCTCGTGCACGGCCCCGCGGATCTCCCCGCGGCGGAGCGGTTCCTCGCCGACACCCTGGAACGCGGCCATGAAGGCGTCGTGGTGAAGGCCCTCGACGCGCCCTACAGCGCGGGCCGGCGCGGTGCCTCCTGGCTGAAGGTCAAGCCCGTGCACACCCTCGACCTGGTGGTCCTGGCTGCCGAATGGGGCCACGGGAGGCGCACGGGCAAGCTGTCCAATCTGCACCTCGGCGCGCGCGACGCGCACGGGTCCTTCGCGATGCTCGGCAAGACGTTCAAGGGCATGACCGACGCGATGCTCAGCTGGCAGACCGAGCGCCTCCAGGAGCTGGCCGTCGAGGACAACGGCCACGTGGTGACCGTACGACCGGAACTCGTCGTCGAGATCGCGTACGACGGTCTCCAGAAGTCCACCCGCTACCCGGCCGGCGTCACCCTCCGCTTCGCCCGTGTCGTGCGCTATCGCGAGGACAAGACCCCGGCCGAGGCCGATACCGTCGGGACGCTGCTCGCCGCACACCCGGAGGTCACCCCTTGAGCGGGAAGCGGAGCGCGGGACTGTTGTTGTTCCGACACACCGACCTCGGTATGGAGGTATTGCTCGGCCATATGGGCGGGCCGTTCTTCGCGCGGCGCGACGCCGGGGCCTGGACCGTGCCCAAGGGCGAGTACGAGCCCGACGAGACCGCCTGGGACGCGGCGCGCCGCGAGTTCCGGGAGGAGCTGGGGCTGCCGCCGCCCGACGGCGAGGCCGTCCCGCTGGGCGAGGTCACGCAGACCAATGGCAAGGTCGTCACGGCCTGGGCGGTCGAGGCCGACCTCGACCCGGCGACCGTGGTCCTTGGCACCTTCGAGATGGAGTGGCCGCCGAAGTCGGGACGGCGGCAGGAGTTCCCCGAGCTGGACCGGGTGGAGTGGTTCGACCTGGACCGGGCCCGTTCGGTGATCGTGAAGGCGCAGGCGGAGTTTGTCGACCGGCTCGCGGATCACTCGGGCTGAGAGACCGGGTCGCGCGTCCGGGTCACCCACCCGAGCGTCCCGCCCCGGAGGGAGTACCCTCCGCGTTGCGCCGCACCGCGCCGCGCGGGAGGGTCGAAGCACAGCCCGCATTCAGGAGGTCGGCCATGCCCATCGCAACGGTGAACCCGGCGAACGGCGAGACACTCAAGACGTACGACGCCCTGGGCGCCGAGGAGATCGAGCGCAGGCTCGCGGCCGCCGAAGCCGCGTTTCTCACCCATCGCACCACGTCCTTCGCCGAGCGGGCTCGGCTGCTGCACCGGGCCGCCGACCTGCTCGACGAGGACCAGCAGGACATCGGCCGGGTGATGACCACGGAGATGGGCAAGCCGGTCAAGCAGGCGCGTGCCGAGGCCGCCAAGTGCGCGAAGGCGATGCGCTGGTACGCCGACCATGCCCAGGGGCTGCTCGCCGACGAGGAGCCGGCGGACTCCGACGTCAAGGACTCCGGCGCCTCCCGCGTCCTGGTGCGCTACCGGCCACTGGGCCCGGTCCTGGCCGTCATGCCGTGGAACTTCCCGCTCTGGCAGGTGATCAGGTTCGCCGCGCCCGCGCTGATGGCGGGCAATGTGGGGCTGCTCAAGCACGCCTCGAACGTGCCGCAGACCGCCCTCTACCTGGAGGACCTGTTCCGCCGGGCGGGCTTCCCCGAGGGCTGCTTCCAGACGCTGCTGATCGGCTCGGGCGCCGTCGAGGGCGTCCTGCGCGACCCGCGCGTCAGGGCGGCCACCCTCACCGGGAGTGAACCGGCGGGCCGGGCGGTCGCCTCGGTCGCCGGGGACGAGGTCAAGAAGACGGTCCTGGAGCTGGGCGGCAGCGACCCTTATGTCGTCATGCCGTCCGCCGACCTCGACCGGGCCGCGAAGGTCGCCGTGACGGCGCGTGTGCAGAACAACGGGCAGTCGTGCATCGCCGCCAAGCGGTTCATCGTGCACACCGATGTGTTCGACGCCTTCGCCGAGCGGTTCGCGGCGGGCATGCGGGCCCTGAAGGTGGGCGACCCGCTGGACGAGGACACGGACGTCGGTCCGCTCTCCACCGAACAGGGTCGCAGCGACCTGGAGGAGCTGGTCGACGACGCGGTGGAGAACGGCGCGACCGTCCTGTGCGGCGGCGAGCGCCCCGAGGGCTTCCGGGACCGCGGCTGGTTCTACGCGCCGACCGTCCTCGCCGACATCACCCCCGAGATGCGCATCCACCAGGAGGAGGCCTTCGGGCCCGTCGCCACGCTCTACCGCGCGGCCGACCTGGACGCGGCGGTGGCCCTCGCCAACGACACCCCGTTCGGGCTCAGTTCGAACGTCTGGACGCGCGACGGGTCCGAGGTGGACCGGTTCGTCCGCGATCTGGAGGCGGGCAGCGTGTACGTCAACGGGATGACGGCGTCCCACCCGGCCTTCCCGTTCGGCGGGGTGAAGCGTTCCGGCTACGGGCGTGAGCTGTCCGAGCACGGAATCCGCGAGTTCTGCAACATCACCACCGTATGGCACGGAGCGTGAGCGTTCCGCAGTTACGATCCCCTGTGTGAACCGCGAAGTGACCCTGCCTCTGATCGTCGACGACCGCGGCACGTTGCAGGTGGCGGCCGCCGACGTCAGCAAGCTGCTGCGCACGGTGGGCGGCCGGTGGCTGCATCTGGTGGAGGCCGGCCAGGACGGGCTCGACGAGGACACGGTGGCGGCGCTCACGATCGAACTCGCGAAGCTCGCCGACCGCATCGACGTGGCCTGCATCGCGCACAGCAGCGGCACGACGGCCGACTGACCGTGCGTCAGGCCACCCGCTGGTCCCACTCCCACAGGGCGTGCCAGAACTTCGCCTCGTAGGCCTGGAGCAGCCGCCCGTAGTGCTGCACCGCGTCTTCCGAGACCTGTCCGGTGTCGAGTCCCGCCTGCACCGCTGCCAGCGCCTTCTGCTCCAGGTCCGCAGCGGGCTCGGCGAAGAAGTCGAAGAAGCCGCAGGCCTCGTCGGCGAAGCCGTAACGGCGGCGCAGGGCCTGGGCGATCGTCGCGCAATAGCCGCCCCACGCGGCGAAGTTGGCGCTCAGCGCGAGTACGACGTCGGCCGGTGAACCGTTCAGGGCGAGCCAGGCGACGTACGCGGGATAGGTCTGGCAGTCCGCGAGCGGCTGGTACGCGGCCTCCTGCGCCTCGTCGACCCCGACCGCGGCGACGTACGCACCGAGCCGATCCTGAGCCAGGGCTTCACCCTCCGCGAGCATCGCAAAGAAGGCGGCGCTCTCCGGCGCGGCGGCCGACGTCTCGGTGCCGGCCGCCGACCGTTCGGCCAGATGCAGGAACGCCCGGCGGTCCGCGGCGACCACATGGCGCTGTTCGAGGGCGAGCGCCGCGAGGGTCGAGCGCCGCGCCGCACCCCGGGCGATCAGGGGCAGAAGCCGGTTGGCGTGCGGGTCCGGAGCGAGCTTCCCGGTCGTGCTCTCCAGCAGTTCCCTGGCCGTCCGCGTCATCGCCACTCCTTCGGTTCGACGGTCCCGGGGCCCTTTCCACCAGGGTCCCACTCCATTCCAAAGATCCCTGGAATGGAGTAATCCGACGAGATATCCGCGCGCAGCCGGGTGATCGTGGGTGGACCACCGGGGGACGAAGAGTTCCCCGGAAGGCGGAAAGAAGGCGTGCTCCATGGCGACTTTGTGCAGACCCTCGGTCTCGGTTCCGGAACATGTCATCACGATGGAGGAGACGCTGGAGCTGTGCCGCTCCCGTCACGCCGATCACCCACAACTGCCACTGGCGCTACGCCTGATCGAGAACACGGGCGTCGTCACCCGGCACATCGTGCAGCCCATCGAGGAGACGTTGAAGCACCCGGGCTTCGAGGACCGGAACAAGGTCTACGAGAGCGAGGCCAAGGCCCGCGTCCCCGCGGTGGTGCAGCGGGCGCTGGACGACGCCGAGCTGCTCACCACTGACATCGACGTGATCATCTACGTGTCGTGCACGGGGTTCATGATGCCCTCGCTCACGGCCTGGCTGATCAACTCGATGGACTTCGGCAGCGACACCCGGCAGATACCCATAGCCCAGCTGGGCTGTGCGGCCGGTGGTGCCGCGATCAACCGGGCGCATGATTTTTGCACGGCGTACCCCGACGCCAACGCGCTCATCGTGGCCTGCGAGTTCTGCTCGCTCTGCTACCAGCCGACCGACCTCGGCGTCGGCTCGCTGCTCTCCAACGGACTCTTCGGCGACGGCATAGCCGCCGCGGTCGTCCGCGGCAAGGGTGGCACCGGCATCAAGCTGGAGCGCAACGGCTCGTACCTGATCCCCAAGACCGAAGAGTGGATCATGTACGACGTACGGGCCACGGGCTTCCACTTCCTGCTGGACAAGCGGGTGCCCGGGACGATGGAACCCCTCGCCCCCGCGCTCCACGCCCTCGCGCGCCGACACGGCTGGGACGCCTCCGACCTGGATTTCTACATCATCCACGCGGGTGGCCCCAGAATCCTCGACGACCTCAGCAAATTCCTCGAGGTACCCCCGGAGGCCTTCCGGTTCAGTCGGGCCACCCTCACCGAGTACGGGAACATCGCCAGCGCCGTCGTCCTGGACGCGCTGCGCCGGCTGTTCGAGGAGGGCGGCGCCGAGAACGACGCGCGCGGTCTGCTCGCGGGCTTCGGCCCCGGCATCACCGCGGAGATGGCGCTGGGCAGCTGGCACAACGCGAGCGACGAGACGGCGTGACGGGCATGAGCGAAGACACCCTCACCGAAGCACTGCCACCCGTCCGTCCCTGGCCGGCCGTCGACCTGACCGGCGTGGACTTCGACCCGGTCCTCGCCACGCTGATACGGGAGGGCCCGGTCACCCGGATCCAACTACCCAACGGTGAGGGCTGGGCGTGGCTGGTGACGCGGTACGAGGACGTGCGCATGGTGGCCAACGACGCCCGGTTCAGCCGTGAGGCGGTCATGAACCAGCCGGTGACCCGGCTCGCCCCGCACTTCATCCCGGCCCGGGGCGCGGTGGGCTTCCTGGATCCGCCAGACCACACGCGGCTGCGCCGGGCGGTGGCCGCCGCCTTCACGGCGCGCGGCGTGGAGCGGGTGCGGGAGAAGTCCCGGCGGATGCTCGACGAGCTGGTCGACGAGCTGCTCCAGGACGGGCCACCCGCCGACCTCACCGCGACGGTCCTGAGCCCCTTCCCCATCGCCGTCATCTGCGAGCTGATGGGCGTCCCGGCCATCGATCGGCAGGGCATGCACACCTGGACTCAGCTGATCCTGTCCTCGTCGCACGGCGCCGAGGTCAGCGAGAAGGCCAAGGAGGAGATGAGCGCGTACTTCGCGAGGCTCATCGGCGATCGGCGCGACAGCATCGGCGAGGACGTCACCTCGCTGCTGGGCGCCGCCGTGGGCAGGGACGGGATCACGCTCGACGAGGCCGTGGGGCTCGCCGTGCTCCTCCAGATCGGCGGCGAGGCGGTCACCAACAACAGCGGCCAGCTGTTCTACATCCTGTTGACCCGCCCGGACCTGGCCGAACAGCTGCGGGCCGAGCCGGAGATCCGCCCCCGGGCCATCGACGAGCTGCTCCGCTACATCCCGCACCGCAATGCGGTCGGGCTGTCGCGGATCGCATTGGAGGACGTGGAGATCAGAGGTGTACGGATCCGGGCGGGCGACGCGATCTATGTGTCGTACCTGGCCGCGAACCGCGACCCCGAGGTCTTCCCGGACCCGGAGACCATCGACTTCGCGCGCAACCCCAACCCGCATGCGGCGTTCGGCTTCGGCCCGCACTACTGCCCGGGCGGGATGCTGGCCAGGCTGGAGTCCGAGCTCATGGTCGACGTGCTGCTCGACCGGATCCCGGGACTGCGGCTCGCCGTGCCCGCGGATCAAGTCCCCTTCAGGAAGGGTGCGTTGATCCGTGGCCCCGAGGCCCTGCCCGTGACGTGGTGAGCGGCCGATGACAACGAGCGAAGGGCTGCTCGTGCCGCCGGGTCACGGGCGCGTGGTGCAGACGCCCGCGCAGCACGTGACGTTCAAGGTGACCGGCTCGCACTCGCGTACGGCGTCCACCTTCGAGGTGCGCGTGCCGCCCGGCTTCGACGTCGGCGCCCATGTGCACACCCGCAGCGAGGAGTTGTTCTATGTGCTCGAAGGCGAGCTGGACGTGCTCGCCTTCGAGCCGCGGATACGGACCCCCGACAACTGGCAGAAGTGGGAGTCCAGCTCGGGCAGCCGGGTGGTCCGGGCGACCCCCGGCACGGTCATCGTCGTGCCCCCGGGCTGCCCGCACGCCTTCTCCAACCCCACCGAGACCCCGGCGAAGATGTTCTTCCAGGCGTCACCACCGCCGGACCACGAGCGGTACTTCGACGAGCTGTTGGAGATCCTCGGGTCGGGGGGCCCACCCGACCAGGCGGCGATCGAGGAGCTGCGGGCAAGGTACGACATCGAGCAGCTGACACCCTTGAAGCTCAGGTGACCAGGAACATCCCAACAGACTCGCGGGGAACTGCGCGGCCGGCCACATCCGGCCCGCGGCCCGAGTGGGACCTCTGAGCGGCCTCGGGGAAGTGAGGCACGCCCCCGAGGCCGCTCAGCGGATCGGCATCCCGGACAACGTGCGGGCAATCACCAGCCGCTGGACCTCACTCGTACCCTCGAAGATCGTGTAGATGGCCGCGTCCCGGTGCATGGCCTGCGGTTGGGTGTCGATTGACCTGCGTATCACGGAGTTCTAACCGTGTTGCTCTGGGTTGGTTGGGTGTTCCTCCGTGTTGCGAGTGCAAGATCGTCTCCCAAAGCGTCTCCCAGAAACGAGCACGCGCCCCCAGCCTGAGCTGGGGGCGCGCTCGCGCCGACTCCCACAACGGGGGCCGCCCTGTCATGGGGTCGGCACGTCTGTGTCCCTCGACCTTCCGTAGTGCCCAACGAGTGCAGGTCGACGCCGTTGTTCACTCTTTCGAGCGAACACTCGTTCGATTCCTGGACACTACACGGAGCCCTGCGGCATATGCCATACCGCAGGGCGCCGGTGCCTCTGCTTGCTCTACGGGGGCGTCCGGGCGGTCCGTCGCGCAGAACCCCATCTTTTTCATGTGGCGACCATTTGGGTACTGACACAAGATCATTGACGCCGAAGCGTGTCACGGGTGCCAGCCCGCCGCAATCCCCGACCCGACTGGGTCCTCGACCGCCGAAGAGCCCTCGGTCACCGCATCGCCGACCTGCGGCGGCAGGCGGACTTATCGCAGGAGCAGCTCGCCGAGCTCGCCGGCATGGATCGCCGCAGCATCCAGCGGTACGAGAACGCCGTCCGGGATCCGCAGTTCTCGGACCTGCTGCTCATTGCTCACGCGCTGCGCGTCCACGTCACCGACCTCCTCCGGGGTTGAACGGGATTCAAATGACAGCAGTTAACGAGCGTTCCCACAAGCGTGTCCCGTGAAAATATCTGCGCACGCCATGTACACCGGGTGCGAAATCCTTACCCTGTGCAAAATCGCTGGCCAGCGGTTTGCCTGAGCGGCAACGAGCAGCGGTCCGCCGTTGCCTCTCGGGTCAGCGGACTTCCGCCGCCAGGAACCGGCACTGCTCCGCGAGCCGGCCGACCTGTATCGCCGCGGACAGCAGCCCGGAGCCCAAGCCCTCGGCGAGCACCTCGTCGGTGTCGGCGAGGACGTGGGTGACCTGGTACCAGTCGCGGCTGTACTTCTTCAGCCCGCCGAGCTCCTGCTGGACGGCGGGCAGGATCGCCGCGATGGCGGCCCGCAGCGCCTCGTCGAGTTCCTGGCAGCGCGCGTATGGGAGCAGTACCTGCTTCGCGCCGATTGCTTCGTCGATGAGGTCGGCGAGGGTCTGGTCTGTGGCGGGCTGATCCGTAGGCTGGTTCATGTCGACGCTCTCTCGTCGGCTGCCCCTGGGATGCTGCACCGCGTCCCAGGGGCGCTTAAGTTCTGGCCTGCCACCTTACCCCTGCGGTATAGGCGGTATAGCCCGACTAGGTCGACTCGTCTCGCCTGTCGGGCTAGGTCCACCTAGCGTCTGGATCATGAAGTGGGAGCCGGAGATTCCGCGCTGGAAGCAGGTGTACGCCGTGATGTCGGAGCGGGTCGTCGACGGCACCTACCCACCGGGCGAGCGACTCCCGTCCGCGATGGCGATCTGCGACGAGTTCGGGATCTCGCAGGTGACCGCGAAGCGCGTGCTGACGGAGCTGCGGCAGGCCGGGCTCGCCTACATGGAGCCGGGGATCGGGACGTTCGCGAGCCCGCTGCCCGAGGCGCCGAACTCGTAGCCGCCTGTCAGTGGCTCCGTCTAGGCTTTGATCTATGCCCCCCACTCCCCCGGACCCGGGCCCCGCGCGCTCGGCTGCGGCGTTGAACGAGCGCATCCGCGCGCTGTTCACGCATCGGGATGTGCGGCTGACGGATGAGCAGCGGGAGGAATACCGGCTGCTGCTCGCCGAGCTGCGGCAGGTCGAACGCGGGGACGTGACGACCGCGGCCTGACAGCAGCGAGCCCCGCACCGGGCATCACTCCGGGCGGGGCATCAGCAACAACCCGACTGGATAGCTGGGATGTTGCGTTCCACTGTACGAGGCCGCACTGACAACGAGGCGCCCTCCGCCGACGGGGGATTGCGGCGGAGGGCAGGATCAGTGTGGCAGGGTCAGCGGGTCGACATGCGGTACTCGTCGACGGGCGGCGCGTCCAGGTCAACTACGGCGCGGAACCGGTGATCACACGGCAGCCAGCGAAGCCGCAGCGCCGTCCCGTCGACGCCGAACTCCGGGTCTTCCATCCGCTGGTCGATGCGCTCCGTCTCCGCGCCGCACGCCGGACAGGGCGGCAGCGGGGCGGTCGGGATCTCGGTCGGCCCGACCTTGGCGAGATGCTCGTCCCGCTCGTGGAACTGGCGGCGCAGGTCGGCGACCTGCTGGCTGGTCAGGCGCTGCACGGCCTCATTGCTCATGCCGCCAGGATCGCAGACGGCTACGACTCGTCGGGCCAGGTCTTGAGCAGCTGCTGCTCCTGCTCGTCGATGAGGGTGATGCGGGCGCCGTCGACGCTGCCGTGCTCGCCGATCCAGCGCCGGAACTTGTCGTCGGCCGTCGCGCGCTTGCCCCACCAGCCGTGCATGACGGGCCGGGCGCCGGCGTGCAGCGTGAGGTGGAAGCGGCCGGCGGTCACGTGAGCCGGATCCCGCGCGGCCGGCGACTCTCGACGACGATGGCGCCTTTCGCCTCCAGCTCGCGCAGCTGGTAGTGGACGGAGGAGCGGCTGGTCATGCCGACGGCCGCGCCGATCTCCACCACGGTGGGGGCTTCCCCGCGGTCGACGATGGCTTCGCGGATGATGCGGAGGATGCGCTCCTGGATGTCGGTGAGGTGCTCGACGCGGTGTCTGGCCATACAGCGATTAGAGCGCGTGTTCGAATATTGGGGCAAGTCGGCGGGCTGAGCTGACGCGTCAGTGCTGCTTGAGGAGGCGCGCGGCGCGGTCGCGGCGCTGCTGTTCCTTGCGGGCTAGGCGTGCGCGCTCGGACTGCTGGCGCGCTTTTTCGCGGGCCTCTGGGGAGAGCAGTCGGGCGACGGTGGTCGGGTGCCACTTCCCACCACGCTTGCTCGGGATGCCCTGCTCGTTGAGCCTCGCGGTGATGGCGCGGATGCTCAGGTGCTCCTCGTCGCGCCACCGCTCCATCTGCCGGATGTGCTGCTCTTCCTGCTCGTCGACGGTCAGGGTCTTGTCGACGGACCGTTGTCCGTACCGGGGTGCGCCGTAGGCGTATCCGCCCTGCTCGCCCTTGGCGGTGCGGCCTTCGGTGAGGCGCTTGACGATGAGTCCGCGGTCGAGCTGGTGGAAGACGCCACGCATCTGCCTCATGGCGGTGCGCATCGGGTCGGACGCATCGTCTTCGAGGTGCTCGCCGTGGTCGGCGGTGAAGACGCGGCCGTTCATGGCCCACACGTAGCTGAGGACGGCCTCCTGCACGGTGAGTTCACGGGCGAGCCGGTCGAGGTTCGGCGCGAGGATGCCGTCGGCGCGGCCGTCGGCGATCCAGGCGACCGCGTCCATGAGGCCGGGCCGTTCGTCGAGTGTGCTCTTGCCGGATGTTCCGCCCTTGCCGTCCCCGTCGGTGACCATGTGGACGATGCGGATGCGGTGGGCGGATTGCTTCTTCGTCCACGCGCGGCAGTCGTGTTCCTGCGCGGGAAGCCCATAGCCGTCGACCGCTTGGACGGCTGTCGAGACGCGGCGCACAAGGATCAAGCGCAGTACGGGAGTTCGCGGTGTCACCATCCCCCAATTGTACGCGTCTATAGGCATAGATGTAACGCTGCAGGTAAAGGGGGACGCCCCCTCCCGAAGGAGGGGGCGTCTGTCACTCAGGTTCGTCGTCGAGCAGCGGTGGCGGCAGGTCGGGTTCGAGGAACGGCTGCACGCTCGGCGCCGGCACCGGCTGCGGGTCGAGGCGGCCCAGCTGCTCGAGCGACCGGGCGTCCGCCGCACTGTCATCCCGGCGCGGCAGGCGGGGAATGGGGTCAGGCATACGCACTCCAGTTCTCACACGTCGATGTTGCGGAGGTAGCGTGCGGCCCGCTCCGTCATCGGCTCAGCGGGCGGCGGCTCAAGGCCGGCCTTCTTGACGTAGGAGACGAGGCCGCGCAGTCGGTGGAGCAGCCAGCCGATGGCCTCGTCCTGTTCGCCGATGCGTTCCCGCTGCTTGTCGGCTTCGGTCTCCTGGCGCTGGATGCGTGCTTCGAGGCGTTCGATGGCCTTGCCTTGCTGGGTCGTCACGGCGAGGAAGTCGTCCCGGCTCTCCTGGCGTTTCGTTCTGCGCGCCGAGCGGGCGGCCACGACGCCGCCCCCCGTCCCTATCAGCGCCAGCCCGGCCTGAATCCAGGTGTCCACCGTCATCTGTAGCTCTCAAGTCTCTTGGGCCGGGCGGGCTCGCGCCATCCGGCAACAACCAGTACCGGTGCGGCGATCGCCCCCCACACCACCGACGCCAGCCAGCCGCGCGGGAAATCGCCGATGATCCACGCGATGAGGTACGACGCTGTCCACGGCAGCACCATCAGCGGCAGCGCCAGAAACCCAGGCCAGTCCCTCTCCGGCGGCAGCCATGCGGAGACGATCGCGATGAGCCCGGACGCCACCCACAGCCAGCCCCACACGTAGAGCGGCATCGTCTGCAGCAGCAGCCTCAGTCCGCGCAGGTCGGGTGCGGGGGCGGTGATCTGCCCGTAGCCGATGATGGCCCACACGACGCCGTAGCAGAGGAGGATCGCGCCCCGGCGGCCGAGCAGGCGGGACAGCCGCCGGACGATACGGCGCGGCACCTACACCGCCTGCGACGTGCCTGCCGAGGCCGGCGCGTCAGGCTTCGACGGCGACACCTGGCCGCGGGTGATGAACACGAGGAGCGCGAGGACGAGGGCGTTGAGGGAGCCGACGGTCTCGGGTGCCACGTTGAAGTGGAAGGCTGCGAGGAGGGCGACGACTGCGGCGACGAGGCCGGTGAACGCGGACGGGACGATGGGCCGGGTGGCCCAGGCGGTGATTGCGGCGAATACGGCGGAGATGACGGCGACGAGCGCGCCCGCCTGCTCCGTGGACAGCCCGACGCCGAAGGTGACGAGCAGGGACAGGGCGCCCGATACGACGCCGAGAACCACCGCGGGTTCTCTGCCGAGGATGCGCATGGGAGTCTCGATTCTGTGCGAGGGGATCAGACGTTGGGGACGTGGAGTGCGGCCCACGAGGTCGGGCCGGGGATGCCGTCGGCGGAGGTTCCGGCGTAGCCGAGCTTGCGCTGCCACGCGGCGTAGGAGCGCTTGTCTCCCGAGCCCCAGACGTTCTTGTTCGTGGTGCTCTGGTACTGGTTGCAGCCGACGGCGACGAGCCGGTCGTGCATTGCGGCGATGATCGGCGAGCGGCGGCCGGTCACGAAGAAGCTCGCCCCGGGGAACGGCTCGTACTTCACGGCAGGCTTCGGCGCGGCCGGGGTGGGCGCGGTGCCGAACAGGTTCGGCATCGGGCCGGGGTCGACGTGACTGTTGCCAGGGATCTGGTTGTGGCCGTAATGCCCGCCCACGTGCTGCCACGTGTCGAGGGACACGCTGTCGCGGGCGAACGCGGTGGGAGCGCCGCCGGGCCACGCGTCCGGGATGCCGAGGCTGCGCAGCCACGCCACGATGCCGGCGAGGCCCTTGCACGGGGTGTCCCGGACAGTGGCGTACCGCTTGCCGTTCACCGTCTCGTTCGCCGTGAAGACGGTCTCGACCTGAATGCAGTACTTACCAGTGCGGTTGGTCCTTACGTTGCCCGCGTTCTGCAGCGACAGGGAGCGGGAGTCTGCCGGGAAGAACTGGGCGATCTCCCCGGTGAACGGCTCCCACAGCAGGTGGGGGGCGACATCCTTGCCGCCGCCGACGAACCAGCCGAGCTCGTTCTTGAACGTCCAGTCCTTGGCGTTACTCGTGATGTGCCAGACGGCCCGTGCAGGGCCGCCGGTCATCGCTCCGGTGTTGCCGACGGCACGCCGGGCGGCTCCCGGCATCCACAGGTCAGGCATGAGGCCCCTTTCTGGGCATGAAAAAAGGCGCCATCGGGGGCGCGGGCGGGTTGGTGCGGGTGGGCTACAGGCTGACGGTGACGCCGTTGAAGCCGATCCACGGAGGTTTGATGCTGCTGGCGAACCCGAAGACCTGCAGGTATCCGTCGGTCTGTACGTCCAGCTTCAGGGCGATGCGGTCGCTGTTCGTATCCGAGCAGGGGATCAGCACGGTGCGCAGTGTCGACGGCCGCACAGAGGACGGCAGGGCGGTCGAGTTGATGACGTAGCTGAACGGCGGGCTGCTCGGATACGAGGTCCGGTTCACGGCACCCCGGAACTGCAAGCTGTCCTCGCCGGCGAAGTTCAGCAGCCGGTACTGGAGCGTGCCGTTGCTGTTGCCGTTCTGGGTGAAGCCGCTGGCCAGGTTGATCGTCGTCCAGGTCCGGTTGCCGACCGACACCGTCACCCAGGCGCTGCCGTCGTACAGGTCGAGGCGGTCGACGTCCTGCAGCCACGTCAGCATGCCCTCGACGGGGGCGAGCGAGCCGGACAGCGTCGCGCCACGGGCGGATGCCGAAGCGAACCGCATGATGCTGCGTTGGGCGATCGCGTTGACGATGTCCGTCGCCAGCTTGTCCGCGTCCGGGGCATCTGTCAGGGAGGCGATGTTGACGCCCTGCCCGTAGTTGTCCGTGGTGGGCATCTGTCCTCACAGGTCGTAGTAGCAGCCGTCGAGGGCGAACCAGTCGGTCTGCGCCGGGCTGGCGGAGCCGAAGACGGACAGGACGCCCGCAGTCGATATCTCCATGGCGATCGCGCCCACGGTGTCCGCCGAGTAGTTGCGGCGCCCCACCCATGTGCGCTGTACCGACGGGCGGGCTGCCGTCGGCAGTGCCGTGCTGAAGGAGGTCTGAGTAGTCACCGAGCTGGTGGCGTCGACAGTCCCGCGCAGCTCCACCCGCGTGCTGCCGTAGGCGGTGACGATGCGGTACTGGGCGGGCCCGAACACCGTGTGGGTGCTCGTGAACCCGGAGGCGAGCGGGATGTTCGTCCATGCCCCGGTGGGCGCGGTGGTTCCTGCCATGCGGCCCCGGGCGAGCAGGTTGCCGCTGCTGGACTGGCTGATGGCGATGACGTCGCCGACGGTGGGCGCCTGGTAGGTCTCTTCGCGTCGGATGGTCAGGCCGTCGGCGGTGACCGTGCCGTCGGCGTTGACGGCGGTGACGACGGCGAGGCGCCAGTCGGATCCGCGTACCGAGGGCGCCTGTTCGCCGCTGCGGACGGCCTGGCGTCGTAGGCCGGCCGCCAGTTCGCGTTTGGTGGCGTGCCCGGATTTCACGCGTCCTCCTTGGCGGAGATCGTGGCGATGGGAAAGTCGCCGCCCTCGTCGAGCGGGACGGAGAACGAGGCGACCTGGTGGAGTTCGCGGCTGCCGTCCTCGTGCATGACGCGCAGCACGTCGCCGGGCTCCAACGCGGGGTTGGGCAGGGAGCTGATGTCGCCGGACGCGTTGGGTGCCCGCGCTGCGGCGAGCTTCAGGTTGGCGGCCTGCTGGCAGGCGGCCAGCGTGGTCAGCGTGGACGAGCTGTAGAAATCGGGGCGGCGCCCGAACGGCCCGCTCCAGTACGTCGGCGAGTTCGGGTCGTTGTCGACGGCCAGGTACTGCACGGGGGGCACGTTGTCGGCGGTGTTCTCGCCGCGTGCGAGGATGCCGTTGTACACGTCGTCGCTGGTCATGGCCCGGTTGCCGGAGATGTAGACGCCGCCCTCGGCCGCCTCTACCGCCCACACCGGGTCGGTGGTGAGGAGGTCCGGCAGGGAGGCGATGACGAACACCCCGTCGGCGTTCGTGTACACCTCCGCACCTGCGGCCGCCGCGATTTCCTGGGCGCCCGCCCACGGGTCCGCCTCGATGTCGAAGGTGCGGGAGCCGATGGGGGTGTCGGTGATGAGGCTGATGACGTCGGCGCCCGGGATGCTGCGCTGAATGACCGCGGCGACCGCGCCGACCACAGTGCCGGTGGCGATGTACGGCGAGGTGAACTTGTCGTCGGCGACGATGCATTCGAGGGCTTTTCCCTGCAGGGTTGCGGGCCCTTCGGAGACGTTGCCGTCGACGCTGTCGAGGCGGAATACGCCGATCGGTACGAGCTCTTGGGTGCCGTCGCCGTAGGAGACGCCACGAGCGATCCGCAGCCGGGCCCCGTAGGTGGCGAGCTGGTCGGATGGTGTGCGCGGGATGACCGTCGGGTCGGCGACGGTGACGCTGCAAGTGCGGCGGATGGCGTTGCCGCGGTCCACTGTCACGCTGCCGCCCGTGTGGGGCAGTTCGATGACCCGACCGTCGGTGAGGAAGAGCTGCACCTGCGTGGCGACAGCGTGGGATTCCGCGAGGCGGGCCAGGAACCGGTCGGAGACGGGATACAACGTCACCTCCGCCTGTCGAGGAGGACGTCCTCCCAGGTGGCATACGTGTCGCGCACGTCCTGCCAGGTGGCGAACTCCGTCAAAATGTCCTGCCAGGTTCTGCCTGCTGCTCCGTTGACGACGGTCGTGACGGGCATGTCGGCCTCGGTGAGCGGCAACGTCCAGGTACGCCATGGCTCCTGCGCCGAGCCTCCGGTGCGTGCCTCGGTGACCTGGGCGACGTTGACGTACATGTCGTCAACGCCCGCGCCCGGGGCTGCCTGCCACAGCAGGGTGTTGCCCGAGTCGAGGAGCAGGTGCAGTGCGACGCGTTCCTCGTCGGAGCGGGTCAGGATGGCCAGATCGCCCTCGCGGCCCTGACGCACCCCGCTGAGAACAACTTTGTTGCGGCGTCCGCGGACCACGAACGACGCCTGCTCGATGGGCCGCTGCCAGTCCGGTGCCTTCGCCACCAGTACCCGCAAGTTGCGCTGCGGGTTGCCCGGGTCTTTCAGCCAGCACGTATTGCCGTCGGCGAGGGTGACCTTCACGTAGCCGCTGGTGCGCTGAGATGTCGGCATGGAGCCGGGCGGGTTCTGCTCGATGAGGTAGTGGACGGTCGTGTTGAGCGGCGCCTCATGGTCCTCGATGACGACGAGGTCGCTGGTGATGGGCTGATGGTCCACCAGGCCCGCGCCGCCGCGCACTAGAGAGCGTGATCCGTCCGTTGTTTCCCGGTACACGGACAGTTCGTAGTCGACGGTGAGCTCGCGGAGGGTGAGGTTGATGTATCCGCCGTCGTCGACGGGCACGGCCTCTGTCTGCGGCAGGACTTGCCACAGAACAACCTGGTCGACGTGCAGGACGCTGTTGGTTGCCGATGCTGTACAGGCCAGCTCGACAGCGGCCTGTGTCGCCCCCGCTGGCGCGACTGCGTCCGCCGGCAGCGTTGCCCAGCCGGAGCCGCTGATGACCCAGGCGACTCCGGAGGCCCCCAGGTCGGCGTTGGCGGCGCTGTACCAGCGAATCCGGACGGACACGCTCGGCCAGGTGCCTGCCGCCGGATGGGCCATGATCTGTGCCCGGAAGTTCAGCCCGGCGGTGATGCCGCCGAACTTTGCGGACCGGATGGTGGATGCTGTTGCCGTGGTGGAGGTGACGGCGAGCGCGTAGGAGCCTTCAAAGAAGCTGTTGCCCCACGGTGTGGTGCGGGCGAGCGTGGCGACCCCGGCCGTGGTCGCCCATCCGCCGATGCCCTGCTCGAAGCTGGAGTCCGCATAGGACAGCACGCTGCCAGCCTGCAATTTCGGCGCCACAGTGACGACGACCGTCTCCAGCCGCAGCACCTGCCCTGCCGATGCCGTGTCCAGGCCTGCCGCGACCGAGCACGATGCGGCATTGGCGGGGGCGACCATGGAGGCCCGCTGCCGGTACATGCCCGTGCCCGGCGCCGCGAGTGTGCTGCGCTGGGCGCCGACCTGGTTGCCGACGCTGTCGTAGAACCGCAGCTCGATCCATGCCGTCGCCGACAGCACGGGCGGCTGCAGGTAGGCGTAGGCGAGATACTCGACGCCCGGCGTGACTGTCGGCCGGTCCACGGCGAGGATGCTCGCGTTGCCTGCGGCGACCGCGGTCATCGCCAGCGTGTGTCCGCCCGCGGTGTAGTTATCGACGGCCCATGCCATCACGGGGACTTGCCGGGTGACGGTGGCGTTGACGACGGCCGCCCAGCCGGTGGCGTCGATCTCGCTGCTCTCGGTACCGAAGGGCAGCAGGTTGCCCTGCGTGCGGATCGGCAGGCCGAGGTAGACGTTCTCCCAGAAGTGGTTGATGTTGGCGCCGGTCTCCGTCGACGACAGCAGTACCTGCGCGAACATGGCCCCGGCGGGAGCAGCGCCGGCGACACTCACGCGGTGCCATCCGGACGAGGAGCCGGTCGTCGTCACTGACCAGGTGATGCCCAGTTCGACCTGTTGCCAGTTCTTCCAGCGGATCCCGATCCGCTCCCCCACCACCCCGGCCGTGTCGGAGAACGCGTAGTACACGGTTCCGGCGGTGACCGGGTAGGAGGAGACGGTCTGAGCCTGCATCTCGCCCGCCGCGACGCTCTTGACGGCGAGGCAGCCGTTGCCGTTCCGGCCGCCAACGCCCTGCGTGATCGTGCAGTTGAGTTTGCTCGTCCAGCCCGAGGTGTTCGGGTCGATCGACTCGGTTGTCGAGCTGAGGAAGTTCCCGGGGATTGCCACAAGACCTCCCTCAGCTCGCGTTGATGACGGCCAGCAGATCCTCGTTGTTGCGGTGCACCCGCACGTCGATGAAGTCGGCGAGCGCCCGGTCTCGGGTGTGGATTTCGACGACCACCGGATCGCTCGCCTGTGCGGCGAGGGTGGTCATCGTGCTCCACTGAGCCGGGGTGAGGACGGCTTCGGGCTGGCGCAAGTTGTTCACGCCGCTCTGCCCCGGGCCGAGCCAGCCGCCGGAGTCGTATCCGCCGGGCCGGTCATACGCCCTCGACAGCGACCCGTAGGCGCCGAGCGCGTACTTCATGGAGCTGTAGATGTTCGCGAGCGGGTCGACGGACACGCCGTAGGAGAACGGCCCCTTTTTGCGGTATTTCCCGGCGTAGTGCTGGAACGTGCCGCGGATGACCTGCATGAGGCCCACCGACGGGTGCCCGGCCTGCCAGTTGGAGTCCCACTTGTTGACGATGTTCGGGTTGCCGCCGGATTCCTGCTGCATACGGCGCAGCGTGGACTGCGCGAGACCGACAGGCTGTCCGACCTCGTGCAGTGCCTTGAGGACGACGGGCCGCCACTGCTCGACACCCTTCGACGGGGTGTACTTCACGTTCGGTGTGGACCGCTTGTCGCCTTCCTCGCCCGCGCCGACGAGCTTGAGCGCCAGGTTCTTCATGGCGTCCTTGAGCATGCCAACGAACCCGATCTTCCCGCCGGGGATGGCGTCGATGAGCGGGTAGACGACGTGCTTCACGCCAGCCTTCACGGCGCCGCCGAACGTGTCCTTCAGCCAGTTGTAGCCGGACTTCACCTTGTCCCAGGCACCGCCGAGAGCATCGCCGATACCGGAGAAGATCCCGCCGTCCTTGAAGCCGAGCGCACCACGGACGCCGCCGACGCCACCCTGGCGGGCTGCGGCGTTCATGGCTTCCACGTAGCCGGGGCCGACCGCGCGGGTCCACTCGGGCCGCATGATGGCCTCGCCGCCGGACAGGGCGACGGGGCCCGCGGTCGACGGCACCAGGTGCACGTCGCGGCCCGGGGTGTAGCCAGGCATGATGCCGCCCGTCGCGAAACCCCTGATCGGGTCGAGGTGCTTGCCGCCGAACGCGTCGGTTACAAGATTCCAGACTTTTCGCAAACCGTCGTTATATACCGTGTTCACGACGAACGCGACAGGCACCTTGGCAATGTCCTTGAGCTTGTCCCAAGCAATCTTGATGCCCTTGCGGGCAGCGTCGAACGCGCCAACCATCCCGTTCTTCAGGGTCGTTCCCCAGCCGGGGATCGTCTTGGTGAAGAAGTCTCGGATCGGATAAAGGACGTTGCGCTTGATCGCGCCCCAGGCGGTGCCGAGGCCGTCGCGTGCCCCGTTGAACGCGCCGACCACCTTGTTCTTCAAGGTGGTGGCCCAGCCGGGAACCGTCTTCGTGAAGAAGTCCCGGATCGGATACAGGACGTAGGTCTTGATCGCGCCCCAAGCTGTGGAGAGGCCGCTCTTCAGCTTGTTCCAAGCCTCGATGCCCTTGTCCCTCAGCCGCTGGAAGGCGGGTACGAGATTCTTCGTAATCCAGGAGACCAGCCCGGCGATCGCGGTGACCATGCCGGAGATCCAGCCGATGACCGTGGACAGAGCCGACGCCAGCCCGCCGATCAGGAAGTCCGCGAGGCTCAGCAGCGGCGGCAGCAGCCACGACAGCACGTTGATCGCCAAATCCAGTACCAGCACTACGAGTTGGGCGAGCGGAGGAACGAGCGGCAGCAGTGCCACCGCGAGGTCCACGCCCGCCTGCACCAACTGCAGAATCGACGGCAGGAGCTGCACCAGGACCCCGGCCGCCATCTCCAGGATCATCCCCGCCAGTTGGGCGATCACCGGGAGCAGCGGCGTGAACGCCGTCACCAGGGTGAGCAGCGCGGTCGTCAGCGGCGGCAGCACCTGCGCGAGGGTGTCCGCGAGCATGGTGACGAAGTCCCCCAGGATGGGGGCGATGTCCGCGAGGATCGGCGCGAACTGCTGGGCGATGGACGACGCCATCTCCGCCATCGGGCCGGCGATCCCAGCCAGTGCGGTCGCGATGCCCACGAAGGCGTCCGCGACCGTCGGCAGGACGGGCAACAGCGCATCGAGAACAGTGGTGACGAGCTGCACGCCCACCGGGATGAGCGGCGCCAGTCCCTTCACGAGCGCGACGCCGGCGTCAGCGAATCCTCCCCACGCCGGAAGCATGGTGAGCAGGGCGTCGCCGATCGCCTTGAACGCCTCGCCGATCACCGGCAGCAGGGGTTGCAGGGCGCCGAGGACGGTAGTGATGAGCTGCATGCCCACCGGGATGAGCGGCTGGAGGGCGCTCATCAGCTGAGTCAGGGCCGCCGCGAACACATCGGCTACCAGCTTGGCGACCTGTCCGATCAGCGTGACAAGTGGCGCGAGGAGCGGCTCCAGTGCCGTGAAGACGCTGGCGATGATCTCGCCGACCATGACCAGTGCAGGGGTCAGTGCCCGCACGACGCTGTACAGCGGTCCGATCAGCACGTCGACGAGTGAGCTGACCACGGAGATGATCGGTGTTAGTGCAGGTGTCAGCGAGTCGATTACTGCGGTGATCAGTGCGGCGATGGGTTCCAGCAGTGGCATTACCGCCTGGACGAGTTGCACGATTGCGGTGCCGACAGTCACGAGGACCGGACCCAAGGCCTTCACGATCGGCGTCAGTACCGCGCCCAGGGTTGTCGCCAGCTGCTGAAGTACCGGCCCCAGGACGGTCGCCAGTTGTGCGATCGGCTGGGCGATTGCCGCCATCAGCGGCACCACGGCCTGCACGACCGACCCGATGACCGGGACGATCGCGGACACGATCTGCGCCACCGCCTTGAACAGGCTGCGCAGACTGGCCTGCATTTCGTCGCTGGCGAGGATCTTCTTGAGCTCGCCGAAGACGGATCCGAGCACGCCGACGATCTGGCCGCCCGCATCCGAGGCGGCCTTGAAGATCTGGACGACGACGCCGAATGCGTTGCCGAGCAGGGTGCCGAACTGGGAGAGGATCTTGAACGCCGTGTCGATGGCCTGCTGGAGGCCGCCCGACTCGAAGCTCTTGGCGATGCCGTCGGTGAACGACTTGATGGCGCCGGCGAACTGCGTGAGCAGCTTGTTGAAGGCGGGCTGGGCGGCAACCGACAGTTGCCCGAACGCTGTGATGATCTGCTTGGGGGTGTCTTTGAAGACGGCGAGGTTCTTTGTCGCCCCTGACAGGATCTTGTCGAGCATCCCCGACTTGGCCATCTCGGAGATACCCGAGGCGGCGTTCTTCGCGATCGCGTTCCACACGCCGGCCGTCGCGGTGAGCTGCCGCTTCAGGATCGGGATCGTCGTCCGCCCGAGCGAGGTGACGGTGGAGTCCAGGCCCTTGAACAGCTCGTTTTGTACGGACAGGCGCATGTCCGTCCATGCGGGCGCGAGGCCCCGCACAGAGTTGACGAACGATCTCGCGTTCGGCGCGAGCTTCGCCATCGCCTGATCGAGCTTCGACGTCTGCGCGGCGGCAGCTGCCTGCGCGTCAGCGACCGCAGCAGCAGCATCGGCGACGGCGCGCTGGGCGTCGGCGATCTGCCGCGCTCCGTCCTGGCGGGCCTGGGCGACGCCCGCTTGCGCGTCCGCGAGGGCGCGCTCCTTGTCGGCGACGTCCTGGTTCGCCTGGGCAATCCTGTCCTTGACCTGCAAGACCTGCTGCGAGCCTTCGATGCCCGCCTTGTTGGCCTTCTTGGTGTCCTCGGACAGCCGCTTCGTCTCGGTCTGCTGTTCCTGCAGGTTGAGCGTGGCACGGTCGTAGGCCAGCTGCAGCTTGGCCAACTGCTCCGGCGTCGTGCCCGGGTTGGCGCGCGCGACGGCCAGCGCCTTCTGTGCTTCGGTGAGCCGGATCGCCGCGTCCCGCTCGTCGAGCTGCGACTCCTTGAGCCGCGTGTTCATGTCCTCCAGCGCCCTGGAGGCTTCCTCGCGGGCGCCGTTCAGTTCCTTCTGGACGTCGCTGGCGTTGCGCTGCGCGTCCGACAGGTCCCGCTCCGCGGATTCGACCTGCTTCTGTGCGTCCGCGACCCGCTGGGCGGCCTGTACGCGCGCGTCCGCGAGGGCGCGCTGCGCGTTTGCCAGCCCGCGCTGCGCGGACTCGACGGCCTTCGTCGCGGAGGCTGCGGATGACGCCTGCGAGCTGCTGTCGGCGAAGGCTGCTTTGAAGGCGTCGCCCACGCCGCTGAGCCCCAGCTTCAGCGCGCCCGCAGCGGCGCCCGCGGTCGCGAGCGCGGGCGCGAGGGCGGCGGCGCCGGCGGCGGCCGACGACAGGTTCGCCGCGATCGCCACCCCAGCCAGGGCGCCGATTCCTTTGAGGCCTGCACCGAAGGCCTTCGAGAAGGCGCCCGCCCCGCTGCGGCCCGCGCTGGATGCGCGGGAGTTGACGGAGCGGGACCAGTCGCCTTCGAACTCGGGCCGGATGGAGACGTATCCGCGTCCGACGAGGACACCGCCTGAAGCCACCGCGCACCCCCTGTTACTGGTTCGCGGCGGGTCTCCCGAAGACCTGCGCAAGCTGGGCAGCCCCGGAGCCGTGACGGCCTCCGAAGCGGATGACGTTCGTCTTCTGCGGCGGCTTCACACCCGGACGCGGGATCGGGTCCGGCGGTTTCAGGCGGCCGGTGCGCTTCGGGTCGCCGTGCAGCTTGACCGTGGCGAACGTGTTCTCCCGCATCGCATCCACCACGCTCGCCAAGAGCTGGCGGTCCAGCGTCCAGGCGTCCTCTTCGGCCGTGGACCCGCGTACCGCCCTGGCCGTGGCCGAGTCGGTGGGCAGATACCGCAGGAACACGCGCAGCTCACGCCACGACATCTCCCCGCGGTACAGCTCCAGCAGCGACCGGCCCGGCCAGTAGCGGGCCATATCCCACTCGACGGCCTCCCCGTACTCCTCTAGGAGACGGCGGAGGCCGGAGATTCCCCCGGCTCGACACCGGAGCGCCTCTGCCACTCCTGCGCAATGAGCTCCAGGTCACCGAAGGTGAACCCGGCCGCGTACATCTCCTTGACCTTGTCCGCACCGAGGAGGTCCTTCAGGATAGCCACGGTGTTGTCGAGGTCGCCGACGCGCTCCTGCAGCTCGAACGGCAGGGCCTTGATGGGCGGCAGGGTGAACTCAACGTCGAACAGGTTGTAGGTGGTCGCCTTCGGGAGCGCGTCGCGGCGCTGCTGGGCGAGCGAGTTGAGGTCGACGACCTCGGCGCCGACTGTCTTGCTGGGCATGCGGTTCTCCTCGCGGGTGAGCGGGTTGAACCCCGGCAGGCGACGACCCGCTGACGTGCCTGCCGGGGAGTTTCGTTACGCCGCGGACCAGGCCGGGTCGTTCGACAGCCACACCGCGATCTCGGGGGCGGTGTCGGCGTAGGCGGACACGGTCATCTGCAAGCCGACCGCGTCCGACCGGCCGACGGTGACCGCGCCCCGGTCGGTGACCTCGCCGCGCGCGATGATGAGCCGGTTCTTGACCGTGCCGTCGATCCACTCCAGGCCGAACGCCCGCTCGTCCGGCGAGGGAGCGGCCGGGATGGCGAGCTTGTGGACGGTGCCGGACACGTCCGTCATCGTCGCGCTCGGGAAGTACAGCGTCATCGTCGACGTCTTCAGCTCGATCGCGGTGAAGCCGAGCGTCATGTCGACGCTGGTGAGCACCTTGCGGACCGGGGAGAGGGACTGCCAGGCGTTGATGTCCTGCGTGTCCGTGCTGTAGTTCATCTCGACCCCGTCGTCAGACAGGTAGCCGAGATCCACCCAGCCCGTACCCCACGCGGCGTCGAGGTCGACGGGGGCGGTCGTGCCCTTCGGGGCGATGTACACGGAACCGTTGAGACCAACGCGCACGTTGTCGGCGTCGTTTGCCACGGGATGCCTCCAGGCATAGCGAGGACCCGCACGGCCACACGCCGACGGGTGAAATGGTCAAGGGGTGCGGGTTGGTCGAGCTATGCGGGGCGGATCACCGCGCTCATCACGAGCACGTACCGCGGGATCGTGTCGGTCTCAGTGGACGCCTGATAGGGCAGCCAGATCACGCTGGTCTCGTCCACGCCATAGATGCAGGCCGCACCCTGCACCGTGCCGGACGCGGCAATCATCTGCGCCGACACGGCGGCCGCGAGGTCGCGGGCCTGCTTCTTCGTCGCACCGAGGACGTCGATATCGATGGTCCGGTCGGCCGTCACAGCCTTCTGCCGGGAACCGCCACCGCCCAACGTCACCGACGCCACGCCAGCGGCAAGCTTCGACGCAAGGTCCGCGGGCCACTCAGTGCCGACGGTCGTACCGGCTGGCAGGACGCTTTTGAGGTAGGCGACGGTGACCTGCTCGACGTCCGGCATGACCGTCGCCTGCAGGCCGCCGCTCACCGCTTCCTGCGACCCGTCTCGGGCTGCGCGGCAGGCTCCTCGGCGGCCGGCGCGGCAGCGGGCTTCTCCTGGGGTGTCTCGACGACCTCGGCGACAAGGCCGTCACGGCTCAACGCCTTCAGCGTCACGTCGTCGACGTCGAGCTCCTCGCCAGGGGCCTTGTCCCCGTACCAGTTCGCGAGCTTGATGCGGGGCATCAGGTACTCCTCAGTGTGTCCAGGGCACGCCCGAGCGTGCGCGTCTTCGGCGACCAGCCCGACTGCGGGCGGTCGCGGGTTGTGGCCGGGCGTCCGGAGCCGAACTCGACCTGCCCCCACCAGTCCGCGGTCGCCCCGAACTCGGCCCGCCAGCCGTTGGGATGCATGCTCGCCGCGGAGTAGATGCTGGCCGCGTACTCGCCGTGCCGCTGCACCGCCGGATCGTAGGTGGGGCCCGAGTACTTCGGTGCGATCGCGCGGGCCACATCCGCGCCGCGGTCTGCGGGGCCCTTCAGGGCGTCCCGCATCCCCGGCGAGCGGGCCAACTCCCGGAACATGCGGGGGTTGGGTACGTACCGGAATGAGGTGCGGGCCATCAGGCGACCTCCCTCAAATCGGCTTCCACGTGGTGCACTCCCCCGCCCGGGGCGGGCCAGCGGGCCACCTTGCCGACGACCTGCATTGTCGTGCCCTCGGCCTCGACGCGGTCGGTCTCCAGCAGGTCTAGGTCCATGCCGCGCGGCGTGTACAAACGCCAGCCCGTCACCGTGAGCTGCTTATCGTCGGTGTCCTCCGTCGACCCGCCCGACGGCTGCACGTTGACGCCGGACACCGGGCTGCGGGTGGCTCCCGTGCCCCAGTCGTCCTGTTCGTTGCCGTACTCGTCCTCGGTGGTTCCGGGCCGGACGATGACGATGGACTGCAGGTACAGCATCAGCGGTTCCGTACCTGCACGGTGCCGGCCGTGCGCCGGTACCGGTCGAGCACCTTCTGCTCGGTCCGCGACAGCAGCACGCCCAGGTTCTCGCCGGTGGCTGGGATCAGGTAGGTGACGGACTCGCCGCCCACCGTCTCCGAGCGGATCCCGCTGGGGTTGACCATCACCCGGTTCGCGGCCTGCATCACGATCGCCGTGATGTCGCCCGGGACCGGGTCCCAGCCGTGCGTGTACGTGACCGTGACCTGCGGCGGGCGATGCGCGGCCGGTGGGCGGACCCAAGGCCAGTCGCGCAGCGCGACCTCGTTGCCGTCCTGCCACCAGTCGTAGGTCACCGTGCCGTTGATGCTCACCGAGGCGATGTCGACGACCGGCCGCTGCGGCAGCGTCACCATGCCCCCGCACCGGTGCAGGACCGGATCCGCTCGCCGCATCGTGAACGTGTCCGTGGTCTCCACCTGAGTGATGTCCTGGCGGACGTAGGCGCGCACGACGCTGGATGCGTCATCGAGGAGCGCCTGCGCCTGCAGCTCCTGCTCGGGCGTGAAGGTCCGCCCCAGTCGCGCGGCGAAGTCGGCCACCGTCACCAGCGAAGGAAGCACAGCCACGGTGGCCCCCCTCCGTCAGCGCTGCCGGGCCGCGTCGTCCAGCTGCTGCCGGACCTCGCGCGCGTGGTCGCCGTCCGTCTCCGGCGTCGGCTTGCCCGCCAGGACGCCCGCCACGGTGTAATGCGCATCCGGCGTCGGGTCGACCTCGACACCGAGGTAACCCTTCTCCTCGGCGGCGTCGACGGCCTTCTGGACTTCCTTCTGCGCCGCGTCCTGCGGCGGCTGGGTGGTCTTACGCTCTGCCATGGGTCTGCTCCTCAGCGGCGGGTGACGGTGACGCGGACGAGGCCGCCCGGGTCGGCGATGCCGGTACCGACGTGCAGGGACCGCCACAGCAGCGTGTCCCCGGCCGACAGGTCGAGGTTCGCCGCGGTGCCGGACAGGGTGATGGCCTTCTCGTCGTTCGCGGACGCGTTCACGCCCGAGTCGAACTGGAGGGTGGCGACCGTCGTGGTTCCGGCGCCGGCCTGGCCCTTGTTGAAGAGGGTCACGGACCGGGTGTTGGTGTTGGCGCCGGTGATCGCGCCGACGGGCACGAACTCGACCTTGGTGACGGTGCAGTCGAACGGGGCCTGCGAAACGACGCTGTCCAGGTCGTTGCCGGCCGTGGCGACGGGGGCCACGTCCTGTTCCAGGATCCGCTGCAGGGGTGCGGTGTCGGGCATGAGATCTCCTTGATGAATTCCCGAATATGCCAAACGGCGCCCAATGAATTGGACGCCGCTTAGGCAAGGATCGTCAGACGGGAAGGCTCACCGTGGAGTCCTCACCCGCCTCGTTCAGGCGGTTTGCTGTCCTGATCCGATGACAGTTGGCGCAAACGACCTCGCACTTAGCGATCTCTGCGTCTATCAGCCTTCGGCTCATCCCTGCCATTGTGCAGACTCGGTACAACTTCACCGACCCAGGCAGATGATCGAAGTCGAGTGCTACCGCGTTGACGTTATATCCGCAGTCGGTGCACCCGCGTTCGAGCTTGATCCTCTGGAAGTAGAGTCGGTCCCGCTTGGCCCGAGTCGACCGCCCTGGCCCGTACCTCGCGACCGTGCACTTCTTGCACTGGTTGAGGTGGCCGTCGCGGACGTTGCGGTTCTTGTAGAACTCCGAGAATGGAAGCTCTAGCCCGCAATCCCTGCACGTTTTCACTGCTCGCTCCCTGAAGGCGAGTCCCTGAATGACAAGGACGGAGGCAGGCGCTCAGGGAACGCTTTTCGGGAGCTACCCTAGCCTCCGCCGTGACCGATTCTACCGGTCAGGCGGTTACGGCAGGTCGATTCGCGCGACCGGGTACCGACTGGCTTCGGTGGGCTGGTCGTTGTTGATCGTGTTGGCGACCTGCCAGCCGATTCGGAAGGTGAGGCGGATTGCAGTCATGTCTTGCTGGGCGAGATTGTAAACAATCGCCCCAGTGTTGTCCTGGATGACCGCCTCGGTCAGGATCTTCATCGTGATGTCCTGGCGGACACCGATGACGAACTGGCTCCAGTCGCCCATGAACAGCGTCGGCGAGCCGGTCGTGGTGCCGAACAGGCCCCGCATCGGGTAGACGATGGGCATGCCGTCGATGGACGACAGGTTGCCCGCGACCCGGGTCTCGTCGAGCTTGCGGCCCTGGCTGTCGCGGGCCTTGCGCAGCTTCGACTTCACCGAGGTGGCACCGACGAAGCCGGTCACCTCGTAGCCGTCGGCCTCAACCAGCCCGTAGGCGTTGTCGATGTCGCCGTAGAACGCGCCCGCGGTCGCCGCCGAGTTGGCGGTGACGTTGTTGCCGGCGGCGGTCGCCGCAGAGGCGACGTTCGTCGGCCACGAGGACGGCGCGTTGGTTCCGAAGAACACCGCGGCGTCGAGGGTGCGGCCGAACGCCTCCGTCAGGAGAGGCATCGCCTCGTCCCAGACGTTGGCGTCGACGTCGGCCAGGACGTTGTCCGGGACCGGCATGATCGCCGCGATCTCTTCGATGTTGAGGTACTTGTTCGTCCAGTTGACCTCGGTCGTCTGCTTCAGGCCGGTGTCACCCGACACGAAGTACGCGGTCGGCAGCGCCGACAGGACCGGGAACCGGACCTGCGCACGCCCCACCGGCACGCGGCGGAACAGACTCAGCGTGGCGGACTGCTCCAGCGCCTTGCCGAGCATCTCCTTGGAAACCTCTTCCGGGATGAGCGCCGCAGCGTCCGTCCGCGAGGTCACGTTGGTGTAGGCCATGGTCCGGCCTCCTCATTTCTGGTCAGCCGGCCGGACCTCGCCGTGCCGGGGACTACTCAGCCCAGACCGGCCTTCTGGCGGATCAGGGAGTTCATGTCGGTGGGGGCGGACGCGGACTTGCGCACGCCGCCGTCGTAGTTCGGGGTATTGCGCTGCTGCTGGGTGCCAAGAACCTCCAGGAGAGAGTCCGCGTCGGCGGCCATCTCCTCCTCGGTCGCACCTTGCAGACGGGTTGCGAGGTTCGCGGGCAGGTTCTTGGCAGCGGCCACCTTGAAGCGGAGCAGCTGCTGCTCCGCAGATGTGGCGCGCTGCTCTGCCGCCGTCTTGGCTTCGGCGAGCTTCTGCGCTTCGGTTTTGTCGCGGTCGTGGAACTCCTGCAGCTGCCTGCTGAGATCCTCGATCTGCTTCTGATTGGTCTTCGCCGTCCGCTCCGCAGTGGTGCGCGCCTTGCGTTCGGCGGCGAGCGCCTTCTGTCCGGCCTCGCCGAGACCGGCGGTGACGTCGTCGTGCTGTCCGGTGTCCGTCGCGGACCCCGCGTCGTCGGTGACGTCGGTTGTGGTGCTGTTGTCGTCAGCCATCGCGGCCGACTCCTTCCCATCACCCCGCCCTCGCGGCAGGGACACTCATGCGGCTAGACGATGTAGCCGTATCGGCGCAGCAGCCTCAGCTGCTCGGCGCGGTCGTCAGAGATCCTGAAGATCTCCTCTGGCATCAGGCGGGGCGTCGTCGCGCGCGTGTAGCGAGTTGACGTGGCCCGGCCGTACCGCTGGCCGGGGAACTTCGCGAACTCGCCGCCCGCGCGCCGCAACCGGCCGCCGTACAGGCCGCGCTTCGTCGTGCCCTCCGACGTGACCTGCAGATCGCGGCCGAAGACGTGGGCCGTTGACATGCCGCGCCGCGCGTTCACGACCTGGCCCACGTCAGCGCCGTCGCCGATCGCACGCGCGCCCGCCACCGTGAACACCCGCCGCTGCTCCGCGGCCGGCATCCGGTCGAACAGCTGCTGCGGCGTCGGAACCGACGGCCAGTCCTTCTCCCGCAGGGGCAGCGTCTGGCAGTCGCAGTTCGGATGCCGCAGGAAGCCCTCCGAGCGGCTGTACATCTGGCCGGACAGGATGATGCACCGCGCGCACGCGGGCAGCTGCACCACCCGCACGTAGGCCACGCAGTTCGGGTTCGCCGTCATGCCCACCTGGTCCGCCGAGCGAGCCGTATCCGCGATGGCCGTCGACGCATACCGGGCCATGTCCGCGAGGCCGCCCAGCATTGCCTCATCCGGTGCCAGTCCGGCCGCGAGGCGTCGCCGTACACCGATCGCGGGCAGGAACAGCAGCGTCTCCAGCGGACCGCCATCCGGGGCGATCCCCGCGAACGCCGCGGCGACGAGCGTCGCTTCGGCGAGAGCCGAACCACCCTGAGCGGCCATCTGCACCGCGATGTACGCCTGCGCCGCATCCGCCACCGTCAACTGGCCCTCGGCGACAGCAGCCACAATCGCAGCGCCCGCCGGGCCTTCCAGGTCGCCTTCGACCGACGCCGCAGACATGCCCTTCCAAAGCTCCTGCACCCGCTCGACAACCGACCGGACCACCGTCGTCACCTGCTGATAGCGGGTACGGCCCAACTCAGCCGGCGTTGCCATCGACAGCCGCCGCATCCGCCGACGCAGGGTCCGTCACCGTCGGGTCCGGTTTCGGCCCGTACAGGCTCGCCGGATCCCCACCCAGGATCCGGGCGGCCTGCTGGTCGGCTTGCTCACGCCACTGTGCGATCTCTGTCTGCGAGGCACCCCAGCGCTCCCACAGAGCCTCCCGCGGCACACCCAGCGTGGACATCTTCAGCAGCGCGTCGACCAGCTCACCCTCGGTACGGAACTCCGGGTTGTGCCAGATCACCTCGATCGCGCTGAGATCCCGGCTGTCGCCCGCCGCCTGCAGATACAGGCGCACAACGTCCTCGATCGCCTCACCGAACGGGCGGATCCGCTGCCGGACCTTCGACACCAGACCCGACTCCGCGGCCTTCAGTGCGTCGCCGCTGATGTTGACCATCGAGCCCAGCAGGTACTGGCTGGGCGTGCGGGTGCGGGCGGCCATGTCCTTCACGTCCGACTCGACCGCACTCAGGTACGGGCCGATGTCGGTGGCCTGGAACTCGCCGAGCTTGACGTTCTCGTCCTCGATCACCCACAGCCGGTCGACGGCCGCCTTGAACGGCTCGACCGGCTGCCCGTTGTCGTCCGTCGGCACCTCGTAGCCGGTCATCCACCGCTGCCGGAACGCCGCGAACTCCTGCGCCATCATCCGGTCGATCAGGGTCTTGTTGATGCGGTCCTGGATATCGAGGACGTCCTCGATCTCCGACATGCAGCCGCCAAGCAGATCCGGGCGGTTCTGCATCTCGATCAGCGGCACCACACCCAGCGCGTTCGGCGCCGGCCAGGCCTCCTTGCGGACTTCGCGCGCCACCCACTGGGGCTTGCCCTGCATGCCCTGCGTCGGCTTCGGTGCCTGGTACTTGTACAGGGCGTCCGGCAGGTAGACGGTCGCCATCAGGTCGCCCGTCCAGTCGTCTTCCCACACCTTCAGCCCGGCAGCACGCTCGCGGCGGCTGCCCGGGGCGTAGGCGACGATCGCCTGCGTGCAATCCTCCGCCGTCACGATCGGCGTAGAGGCATCCTTCGGGTTAGGGGCGACGAGGACGAACGCCCGGCCCACCTTCACAGCCTCGGTGATCAGCAGGTCGGAGTCGGCGTCCAGGTTGTTGGCCTGCCAGATCCGCCACGCTTCCGCGTCGCCGACCTTCTCCTCGCCGATCCGCACCCCGTCCACCTGGATGCGCTCCGCGGTCGCATCGACGACGAGGCCCGTGTAGTTGCTGCGGGCCTGCCTCAGCAGGCGCCTGAACGCATCCCGCGCCTTCTCTGCGATCTGAGATAGCGGCGGATCGCCCGCGTAGTAGCAGCGCATCGTCTCCGCATACTTACGCCGCTCCTCCAACTCCCCCCACAGCTTGTCCAGCCACCACAACGGCTCCCCCGGCTCCGGCTTCTGCGCGAGCGCCACAAGCACCCCCTCGCGTCAGAATCCGACGGCCTTCTTCGACTTCGCCTTCGGCCTGCGCAGGTATCCGTCCAGGCCCATCACCGTCGCCGCGATCCCGTCGATGCGGGCCTGCGACTTCTTCCGGTCCGGCTTCGTCGGCCGGTAGTTGTCGTTGCCGTCCGCGATCGTCTCCACGCACCCGGCCATCCACCGCAGCACCGGATGCCCGCCATGCCGGAACGCGTTCGTCGCGAGCAGCCGGTCCAACTCCTTCGAAGCCGGCCCCAGCCCGAGGAACGTCTGCGAGATCGGCGTCACCTTCACACCGCGCTTCGTCTCCCGGTCCACGTTCTGCACCAGCTGACCCGCGAACATGCGGTCGTAGCCGATCCACTGCACATCGAAGTGCTTGCAGTCTGACAGCACCTGCTTCTCGATCGTGTCGTAGTCGACCGCATCACCCTCGGTCAGCTTCAGGAAGCCCTCCCGCACCCACTGCGCAAGCGGCACCTGCAACTGCCGCTGCAGATCCTCGAGGCGCTCCGACGGCAGCCAGAACCGGGACACCAGTTCCACCTCGACACCCGGCTGCTTCGACTCCACCACCAGGACCCACGCCGAAAGGTCCGACACCGCCGAGAGGTCGAGGCCGCCCCACGCCCGGCGGCCCTTCAACGCAGCCTCGTCAACCATCCCGGCCACTCGATCCCACGACCGGACGTCGATCCACCGCGTGGACGCCTTCTCACGGATGTTCAGCGACAGCCGCAGGAACGTCGGGTAATAGCTGGGCGTGGCCTGCGCCTTGTTCGCCTCGCGCCGCAGATACGCCAGCGTCGGCGACGTTCCCAGGCCAGGGTTCGCGCGCCGCCACGTCTTCTCGTCGAACGGGTCGTCGGTCTCATCCGCGGCCCAGATCACGCCGTAGTGCGCGGGATCCTGGACGACGTTCTCGGCGACCTTGCGGGTGTACGCGTGCTTCTCGTCATAGATCGAGCCCTCTTGCGCGTCATCCGCCGTCGTGATGAACACGATCAACGGCTGATCGCGCGCGCCCGTACCCGTCTCGATCGCATCGATCAGATCCCGCGACTTATGGACGTGGACCTCGTCGATCACCGCGCCGGAGACGTTCAGACCGTGCGCCGTCTCCGCGATCCTCGACAGCGCCCGGAAGACGCCGCCCGTCCGCGGCACCCGGATCACCGAGGTGAGCACCTCGGCGCGGCCCTTCACCGCCTTCGACGTCTGCGCCATCCGCTTCGCATCATCGAACACACGCTTCGCCTGCTCCAGCGAGCCGGCCGCCGCATACACCTCGGCACCCGTCTCCCGATCCGCCAGCAGCAGCGCCAGGCCGATGCCCGACGACAATGTCGACTTGCCGTTCTTACGCGGCACTTCGATCCACACCGCGCGCACCACGCGGACATCCCGCTCAAGCTCCGGGTCATGCCACAGCCAGCCGAAGACCGGCAGGATCACCCACAGCCGCTGCCACGGCGCCAGCCGCAGAAAGCTCCCGCCCCAACGGCCCTTCGTGTGCTTGAACGACTCGATCGCCTTCACCGCACGCCGCGCCGCGGCCACATCGAACCAGGCGCCATCCTGCTCCGGCATCTGGAACGCAGACACGAGAGGCCGGGACAGGAGCGCGTCGGCGATCTCCTCATCCGACATGCCCAACTCATGCAGAGCCGCCCGAGGAACCGGCAGACCTTCCTCACGATCGGCCGCACTGAGCTGCTCAGTCGAAGGGATCGTCGTCGTCGCCATCGTCGCCACCCTCCGGCGGCGTCAGCCGGCCGCGAGCAGACGGCGACAGCCCCAACTCCCCGATATAGGTCTTCAACTGCGTCCGGTACTGCGCCGCAATCGTCGTCAACGGATTCCGGCACGGACCCCGCTGCCCCATCGTGATCAGACCCTCGATGGAGAGCTGCCGCTCACACCACTCCAGACGGGCCACGCACACGCAGTAGTCCACCGCCGTCGACCGATCCACCGACGACAGACCCGCCATGTGCTGCAGCACCGGAATCACCCGCTGCCACTCACGGCTGGCGACCTCGCGGCCGAACGCAGCCGCCTCGACGGCCAGCTTCAGCCGCTGCCAGATCGCTACCTCGCGGCGGTACTCCTTCAGCTCCTCGTCGTCCGCCCCTCGCGGAGCCCGTGGCTTGTCCGGCAGACGCGACTCGGGGAAGAACGTCGACCACTCCGGCTCGACCAGTACGGCCGGCGGGAGCTTGACGCCCTCGCGGACGGGCCGGCGGCCTGGGTTGCCCTCGCGGACGACCTGGAGCGGGGGCTTCGGCTTGCGGCCAGGCACGGCCATGCAAGATCACCCCCAGATCAGAAGGCTCTGAACTGCGCCGTCACGAATTTCCCTCCCCGGCGGTCCCCCGCGGGCGCGCGTGCGGGTGCGCCCCCACCCGTGCGCGCGAGGATCTTGAAATCATCGAATCGGAATGATCATTCGCCGCGCTTCTTGCGAGTTCGAGCGGCCTTCTTCGCCATCCGAACTCGATCTTCGTGAGTCTTTCCCGCGTTGGCGATCTTCGCGGCTCGCGTCTTACCCATCGTCGGCTTCATCGCCTCGTAGGCCTTGACTCGGCCGGCCGTGATGCCTCGCACGTGTCCGCCCTTGCCCTTCGGCATGGCGATCACCTCTGTCGTCGTGTGGCTTGCTGCTCGGCATGCCATCCGCCTCGCTGCTCAGGCGTGGCTGCTGTCTGGCTGCTGTGGCATGGCTTGCACAGTCCGCGTCCGTACTGCGGATCATCAGCATCCAGGCCTTGCTGCTCTAGCTGTTGGCGTGAGCGTGGCCAGTGGTCTGCCTCAGTGGCTGGTGCACGTCGGCACAGTACGCATACAGGCTGGGCATCCAGTACACCTCGCCTGAACCTGTCCTCATGCCTCTTGCCGTAGCCCCTCTGCCTTGCTGTACCTCTGACCCTGTTGTCACGTCCGTGCATCGGGCATGGCTTGGTCTGGTCACAACCAGGCTTGGAACATGGAGGCTTGAGCCGTGAGGGCATACGGATCACCTGCCCTGCACTAACCTGCCCATCCGGAACCAGGGGGGTTCCAGAAGCAAGGGGGTCTTTCAGATGGCCACTGGTTGCCGTGATTGCCGCACGTGCACGATGAGCTGGATTGCGAGGCTCGGCCGCAGCACGCTGTATCTGTTCACGATGGCTTGGCTGATCAAGCCTGTGTTCCTGCGGAACTGCCCTCAGTGCAAGCACATGATGGGCCGCCATCAGAGGCGGCGTGACGGCTCGTTCCAGGACTAGACGCGCACGACCTGGATGGTCAGCTCTGCGTTGTCGACGTTGACGGCGAGGACGCTGCCGTAGTCGGTGGGCGGCCACGGCCCGAACACCTGCGTCTCGCCCGCGGGGAGGGTCTCGCTGCGCGTGGGCGCGACGAGGCCGTCGATGGAGCGGACCGTCGCGAAGGTCACCGTGCGGGCCGTGCTCGCGGCGTTGGTGTTCTTGACGATGAGGATGACGCGGCCGTCGTTGGCGACGCTGTTGCCGTTGACGGCGTCGCCCGCAGTCGCGGCCGGAAGCGTCGTACCGGCACGCGAAGCCTGCGTTGCGGTGAGGGAAGTGCGGGGCATGAGGGCTCCTTATGCAGGTTCGATGATCATCCAAGCGACGGTCGATGCGTCTCCGGCCGCCGTGGACTTGACGCTGAACGAGGTGCCAGCGGTACGCGCCGAGACGTAGGGGCTTGCTGCTGTGCCAGCGTTCGGCGTTTGAATGGTCAGGAAGATCCTGCTGGTTGCCGTTACCGCCGTGGTTGAGATCACCACCGCGGTGGTGCCGTTGAGGGTGGCCGTGCCCATCTTGGCGTTGGTGCCCTCTTTGACTCGCAGCCCTTTGCCGGCGAGGCCGATGATGACGTCGGAGTCGGTGGTGCCGATCTGCGCTGTTCCCTGACGGCCCCAGGTGGTGTCGCGGGCAGAGGCGCCGGGACCGATCTCGACCCTGTCCGCGTAGATCCGCAGCCGGTCATTGACGTCCGTGCCGGCCACGTTGATCGCGGCAACATGGTTGCCCGAGGCTGAGGGGCGCCAGGAGTGACGCTGCCCGGACGCGAACCGGTAGTCGATGTTCCCGAAGAACTCGAAGTTCGAGCCGTCCACTCGGCTCGCCAGTTGAGGCTGAGCGGTCGGATACCAGTTGGTGGAGGCGCTTCCCGAGCCGGTGAAGTTCACGCCCAGGACGCGGACCACGGCGGTGGCGATGTTGATGATGCCCTGAACGCCTGCCGTGCCGGTGGCTACCACGGGTGTACCGAACCGGCAGTCTGTTATGAAGCCTTCCGCGCTGCCGCTCCAGCTGATGTCGTAGTTGGTGCCGGTGGCCCCTTGGCCGCCCTGCGAGATCAGGCACTCGTCGAAGTAGATCCCGAAGCCGCTAGAGGTGACCGAGACGTTGTGCGTCTGGTTGTTCAAGATCCTCATGTTGCGGACCCTGACCTGGTTGGAGGCGCCGGCAATCAGGATGCCGACGATGCCCTGCTGGATGACGCCGCCCTGGATCTGCACGTTCTGCGGGTCACCGTTGGTGCCGGACTCGATGACGACGTTGGCCACTCCGGTCTGGGGGCCGAGCGCGTCGAGGTTCTGCACGAAGATCGCGGCACAGTTTCCGATCACCCGGAAGGCCGCCCCGGTTCCGCCGAGGGTGGCCTGCATCCACGGCATCACGTTCTGCGCGAGGACGTCCCACGAGTCCTCGATGCGAATGCCGTCCAAGTTCGCGTTGGCACCGGAGTTGACGCCAAGGAAGCGGGTGAAAATGTTGCCGAGCTGGACGTTGGCAGCGGGGGCCGCGGGGTCCGACTTGATGTGGATACCACCGGCACACGACTGAACCTTGATCATGTTGATCTGAGTGCCGTGCAACGTGGTGGCCGCAGTGCCGAAGAGCCGGATGGCATAGCCGTTGATCCACTGGAAAGTGGTGTTGAAGACCCGGAACTCCTGCGCACCAGTCAACGTGATGCCGTGGCAGGCCGGGTTGGACGTGGTCGTGGTCGAGGCGCCCCGGATCTGGATGCCCTGGATCATGCAGTCATCCGAGCTGACCGTGATCGCGCTGGAGCCGGTGAACGACGACCCGATACGGATCGTCGTCGCCCCATGACCGGCGCCCTGGATGGTGATCGGCGCGCCGAGGTTGATCGGGCTGGAGCCGTTCAACAGGAAGTCGCCAGGCGGAAGGTAGACAGTGCCGCCCCGTGAGCCCAACGCGGTGATCGCGGCCTGGATGGCTGCACTGGCGTCGACGGTCCCGGTGGAATCTGCGCCGTAGGGCGCCTTGGTGACATTGATCCAGTCGACGGATACCAGGTTGTTCGCGTAGGCGCGGTCGCCGTGCGGGTCGACGGCAGCCGCATGGGCGGCAACCTTCGCCGTCGCATCGCCCGCGGCAGCACTGACAGCAGCGGCCTGAGCCGCGTCTGCTGCACCTTCCGGGTCGGCGCCGACAGCGGCAGCATCGAGCGTAACGCCGCCAGTACGCCCGTTGACGGCGGAGACGAGCCCCGCAGCGACCTCGATGACGGTGGCCGGCTGGCCACCGGACACCTCGATCCCATCCGGCTCGGTCTCACCCGTGACCTGGATCCTCACCGGGTCACCTCCAGGGATGCAGTGACCTTGCCCTGCAAGATCCGCACCACAGTGGATCCCTGATACATCTCCAAGTCCCACACACCGTTGCGGTCAAGGATCTCAGTGACAGTGGCAGGGATGGCGAGCCGCACCGCGGCACCGATGATGGTCAGGTACGGGGTGAGGTCGAGGAGGAGCTCACCATTCGCAGACGCCGCGGAACGGATCTGCGCACGAGCCGACCAGCCCGACCACGTGAAACCAGCGTCGGTGACCGTGTACGTCTGCACGTATGTGCTGCCCTGCTCGATGACCAGGTCCAGGGTTCCCGCGGACAACTCGGCCACCTCCGGGAACTCGTCGCCCGCTGAGACTGCGAACGCGTTGGACTGGGCGCTGCCTGCCGCCGTGCCGTGATAGACGGCAGCCCCGGTCACGGACGCCGTGGACTGGGCGCTACCGGTGGCCGCCCCGACGACGGTACGGATGCCGGTGGCCGTGGCCGATGACTGGGAGCTGCCGGTGGCGCTGCCGGTGTAGACGGCGCCGTCGGACAGAGTGTTGAACAGATCGTAGGCAGCTTCGTCAGCGGTTCCGGCGTCGCGGTGCGCGGACAGGTCCAGGGCGCACGTGTCGATCGACGACGTCACCCAGGCCGGAGTGGCGAGCGTGCGCCGGTTCGTCCACGTGCTGCCGTCTGGGCTGGTGTCCCAGTAGACGTTGGTGCCGTCCTCACGCAGCCGCAGGAACTTGTGCGTGACCGCGCTGTAGGTGACGGTGACGGCCGCCGGATCGTAGTAGCCGGTCTCGGACGAGAACTTCAGCAGCCCGGTGACGGTGTTGATGACGAACCCGACGCGCGTGCCGGAGGTCGCAATGTCGGGCGCGTTGACGAAGACGCTGGCGTAGGCCTCAGTGGCGGTGGATGCCGCGGGAACCGTGGTGACGGCGATGTAGAAGGCGGCGCCGGCCATGGTCCAGCTGTAGGCGGTCTGGTAGCCCGCGTACCCGGTGCCGCAGGGGACGTGGGCTTTGCCGCCGGTCTCGGACACGCCGCCGTAGGCGTTGCCCCAGTCGGCCCCGATGGTGCCGTCGTTGAAGTTGTCGGTGAGCGCCGAGAGGGACGGCATGCGGCCTCCATCAACTCAGCGACAGCGACAGATTCCCGGCGGTGATCTTGTACTCGTCGCCCGCAGCCAGCGTCTTGTTGGCGTCCAGCGGCCCGTACCACAGCCGGACAGGCGTACCCGCGCTGTCCCAGATCTCCCAGCCGACGATCGTGCACGCCGGCATGCCGGTCCACGACAGGTCCGCCGAGTTGGTGGTGGCCCCGCTGACGGCCGCGCCGACGGTGAGGTTCTTGCGGGCGTAGGAGCCGCCCGTCACCTCCGTGCCCGCCGTCGCGTCATCGCCAGCCGCGGTCACCAGCGCCACCTTCAGCGGCGTGGTGGGCGCGGTGGCTGTCAGGCCGTTTATCCAGTCGAGGGCCCTGTTCTCGCCCGTGTTGGTCAAGTTGTCGGCCACGCGGCCTCCTTAGGCTGTGCGCCGCGCGGCGCGGGATTGGCCCCGCCGTCCGCGACGGGGGCGTTGCGGACGGCGGGTCGGGGCGGCATGAGCGGACCGCCCCAGCTCAGGCGGCGCTCCAGGCCGCTTGCCGTTCGGCCTCTGCTTCGGCGAGCTTCCGCTTGACCTCGTCGAGGTCGGGCTTGTTGTACAGCGCCGGGATGCCGCGGCCTTGGCTGGGCAACGCGGCTTGGAGGAGCCCGCGGTGGACCCATTGCCGGATCGTCGATTCGGCGACCTCGGCGTAGGCGGCGGCTTGCGCCGGCGTGAGGAGGTTCTTCGCGTACAGGCTGTAGAGGCGGCTCATCACACCCCCTGACATGCGAAAACCCCCGCCAGTTGCGACGGGGGCTCGTGTGGTTTCTGGGCGCACTTGTGCTGCGCGCTCTTAGTGTTACAGCAGGTCAGCGGGTATGGCAAGTAGATCCAGGATCAGCGTCCTCGCGGCGCTTGGTCAGCCGATGCTGCCGTCGATCGTGCCGTTGTCGTAGTAGTCGAGCATGTCCCGGTCCTTCTTCGACATGCCGTCGATCACGTTGGACACCACGATCTCGTCGTAGTCGTCCTGCTTCACGTCCTTGCACGCGTCCGGCTTACCCTCCCCGCCCGCCTTCGTCTGCGCGACGAGGGCCTTCTGGCACTTGCTGACGGTCTCGCTGTACGGCTCGCCGTTCATCCACAGGATGGTCGCGGTGATGGCGAGTGCGGCGACGATGGCGGATACGGCGATCAGGATGGTTCTGCGGCTCATGGTTCCCCCCTGGAACGGTGTGCTTGTGCATGATGCGTCCGCGTGTGGACGCCGTGAAGGCGAAGTGCCTGGGTTGTGACATGGCGAAGGCCCCGGGCCCGTAGACCGCGGGGCCTTCCGTGGCGGCTAGCGCTTCTTGCCTGCGGGCTTCATCTTGGATGCGGCCCATCCGCAGGCGACGATGACGCCGACGAGGCAGACGGCGAGCATGGTGAGGTTCTGGCCGACGGCCCCGATGATCCCGATCAACGTGCCGCCCATGAGGACGACGACGGCGCAGACGCAGGCGGTGCAGACGACGATCACGGCGAGGATCAGGAACGTGATGACGATGAGCCTGAACAGGGCGGGGTCCAGGCCCTGCTGCTGCGGCTGTTCGGGCATCTGCACGATGATCGGCTGCTGGGTGGGCTGGCCGAGGACGACGTGGACGGGACGCCCGTACTCGTCGTAAACAACGTTCGGCGGGCGGTGGTGGGCGGGGACCGGCTGCTGCCCGACAATCTGATCGGGCAGCCGGTCGGGCGACAGCGGGTTCATGACGGTGAGTTCCCCTTAGAGTTCGCCGGTGCCGGAGCACACGGAGCAGCGGACGCGGGTTTGGTGGTGGACGTGGGAGCGGAGGAGGAAGCTGCCTGCGCCTTCGCATGCGGCGCAGGCGTTTGCGGGGTCGGGCTTGTAGTCGGGGTCGGCTTCGTGGCCGCCGGCTTGGAGGCCCCAGGCGGCGCCGATGGCTGCTGCTTTGGCCGCAGCAACCGCGTTGGAGACGGGCCGCTTGGCGGCGCGGAAGGCGGCGCGCTTCTTGCGGCGGGCGGCGGGCTTGATGATCCGCGTCCAGGCGGCGCTGCTGAGTTTCTTCAGGTCGTCGAGGACGAGCTCGGGGTGCAGGACGCCTTCGAGGACGGCGCCGCCGATGACGACCCGGAAGGTGTCGTCGTCCTCGGCGCGTTCACGGCCGGTGCTGGCGGCCTGGATCTGCTTGAGCACGCCGAGGGTGATCAGGGCGTCGGGCCAGCTGTGGCCGTTCCAGCAGTTGCCGTAGACGGGGAACGCGTCGATGAAGCCGGTGCCGTCGAGAGTGAAGGCCTCGGAGGCGCACTCGGGGCACAGGTTGGGGTGCCCGTCGATCGTCATCTGCTGAATCTTCAGGGTGAGCATCTGTGATCACCTCCTACCGCGGCGCTCATAGCGGGCGGCAAAGGCGTTCCTCAGGTCGGCCAGTCGGTATCCCATGGCCCGCCCTCCCTCCGCCGTTGGCACCTTTACCGAGGGCACGTCGATCCGTTCGGCCTTGAGTGCTCTGGCGAGCCGCGCGCCAACGCGGCTGCCGTATTGGATGTAGCTCTCCTCGTCAGATCGCGTGTAGCCAGGAACGACGGTGGCGAGGTAGGCGAACGCTTCGGCCTTGGTCACGACATCGCGGCCGGTGGCGGACGCGGCGTCGATCAGGTGGCCGATCAAGGTGGTCTCATCCGACTTCAGGATGTGGTGGACGACCCGGAGCCGGCTCTGCTCGGTGACGCGTTGCGGATGAGTCAGGTGCCCCATGAGCACGGCGGCGGTTGCAACGAGTGCGGCAGGGTCTTCGTTGTCGAAGTCGAACCACTCGCCGTGGATGCGATACGGAGCGAAGTACTCGTGAAGGCTGTACTCCAGATCGCGATCGCCTCGCGTCTTCCACATGACGTGCAGCGGCACTGGAGAGCCGGTGCGGAGCTCGTCGAGTCGGCTCTGAACGTTGCCTGCTACGCCGATCTTCACCGGCCGACTCAGAGCTGATCCGATCAGGTAGACCCAGCGGCCCGAGTGGTTGCTGCTCATGCTTTCCCTCAATCGTCGTTCTGTGGAATTGACCGTGCCGGGAGACTGTCCCGACCTTGCGTTTGTGCAGGTCATGGCCTGCCCGGACCTTGCCTGGGGAGGTCTTCGCCCTCCCGGACCCTGCCCGAGCGGCGACACTGTCGAGGCAAGGTCCTCAACGCTGTGAGCTGGGCGTTCTCTGCGCGAGGCAGGGTCCAGACAGGGTGCAAACTGGGTCTATCGGGCACTCGTCAGGTCGTCGAGCCGGAATCCGCGGGACTCCCTGCCCTCGGCCGTCGCGACCTTCACAGCCTTGACGTCGAGGCCCTCGGCGGTCATCGCGGCGGCGAGGATCTTCCCGACCCGGGCGCTGTACTGGGCGTCACTCTCGGCGGCTCGGCGTTCGTACTGCTCGTCGACAGTCGCGAGGTAGGCGAACACCTCGGCGCGCGTTGCCTCGGCGCGCCGAGTGCTGCCCACCGCATCGACGAGGTGGTCCAGCAGAGTTGGCTTGACCTCGCGGACGATGCGACCGTTCCCCTTCGGGCCGCCGGCCGCCGAGGAGATGCCGGTCCAGGCGGTGAGCTTGGCTTCGATCGGGTCGTGCCACTGGCCGGGCAGCCGGCCCGCAGCCTTCCGCATCTCGTAGGCGTCGGCGATGATCGGCGCCTTGTCGTCGTCGTCGATGAAGAACGAGCGCAGCGAAACGGTGCCGAGGTCAGGCGACTTGAACCAGAACCGGCCCGGCTGGTCGAGCGGGATCACCGACGCGTCGTAGCCCTGCCCGGCCATGCCGTCACCGAGGATCGTGTTGGAGGCGTTCGGGGACTCGGTGTTCATGGCGGCACGAGAGATCAGGTTCTGGCGAAGCCGGCCGCGGACGACGTCGACTTCCGGGACCTGGGTCGCTGCCACCAGGAGCACGCCGAGGCCGGCACCGACGGCGCCGATCTGGGCGAGACTCTCGACGATCTCATCGACGTAGGGACTGGTTCCCTTGGCCGTGTACGTGGCCAGCTCGTCGATGTCGATGAGCTCGATGCCGCCGATCGCCTCGATGAGGTCTTCGGTCAGCTTGGCCTTGCCGCGCTCGTCGAGGAAGTCCGCCCGCCGGTCCAGATCTTCCAGGACGGCCCGCAGGAACAGGGTGAGCCGTTCGGGGTTCTTCTTGACGAACGTGGCCAGCAGTCCGGAGAACGCGTTGTGCTCGCCGGATGCCTTGCCGTCGAAGAGGCGCAGGTTGAGCCGCACGTCCTTTGCCGCGCCGAGGTTGAGGTTGGCCAGGAAGACGCCCTTGCCGCGTCGGGTGGCGCCGCCGACGAGCATCATCGTGTCGCGGACCCGGACGAGCACGGTGTTCCCTCGCTTTCCGAAGGCGAGCGGTGCGCCGTCGTTCCACAGGTCGAGCTTGCCCTTGTGACCAATGAGCGGGGAGGCGTGGGCGCTGGCGAACGGATCCTCGCGGGAGACCCAGATCTCCAGTCGGGACTCGCTGCTACCAGCTCCGCGGCCAACACTGAGGTCAAGCCAGTCACTGTGGACGGCGAGCGCTGATGCGATCTCCTTCTTCTTACCGAGGGCGAGCACGGCGGGCATGCCGGACGGTAGGTCGACGGCGTAGGCGATGCCGGGGCCCTCAGTGTGGGGCAGTCCGACGCCGCGGATCTCCGCGGCCCGCTTCTCCGGTACGACGCCGGCCTCGACGAGGATGCGCCGCATGGTCTCCTCGCCGAGGTGCGAGGTGCGAGTGGGGGCCTGCACAGGGGCGACGGTCGGTCCGTCGGGCCGGCCGAAGTAGGCGCCGGTGATGATGAAGGCGAGGGCGAGGAGAAGCTGAACCCACCAGCTGCCGACGGCGACGGCGACCGTGGTCCCGGCGAAGAAGATGAGCCCGCTGATGCCGGTCTTTATCCAGTGGACCTTCTTGTGCTGCTTGTACTCGGCGCGACGGACGTCGACCAGAGCCTTGAACTTCGCCTCGTCGGCCGGCTTGCCCTTCGCCGCCCGAAGCATCTGCTTCGCCGACTTGATCTGCTGCCGGTAGTTGTCCTCGTGCGCCTTCCACCAGAGCAGGCACAGTCGCCGGTATCCGCGGATCGACCAGCCGAGGTAGTGGAGCGAGTGCATCGAGTGGTGGATCGCGAAGTCGATGCCGTTGTCGCGGATGTAGACGAGTCGGCGGCGCAGCTCGGTGCCGGACAGCATCCAGGCCGGGCGGGGACGCTTCTCGACGACGAACAGGTCGGCCGTCTCGGGGACGTCCTTGACGAGCGTCAGCGGGGTGCGCTCGTCGCTCAGCGGGGTGGCCATGGCGGGTCCTCAGTCCTTCTTCTCGGTGGTCTGCTCAAGGCGTGCCTGCTTCTTCGCGCCGGCGGTGTACGGGGCGGTGTCGCCGGCCCTGCGGACGGGCGGAGTGCCGCCATTGCTGGCGCGTCCGTCGGGGGCGTTCGGGTCGCGCTTCGAGCGAGGACCCTTTTGGGATTCGATCAGCGAAAACTCGCCCTTTATGGGCGCCTCGGTGACGGCCCGCATGCGGAACTGTGCGGCCTGCGACAGCTCCTCGATTTCGGGGCGGATGCCGACCGTCTTGCAGCCCGTCACGCGGTACCAGGCTTCGGCCCAGATCTGCTCGGTGACGTACTGCGAACCGCGGGCCGAGCGGAGCGCATCGGCGACCGCCCACACGTCGTCGTGATCGCCACGGCGGTCGGCGTCGCGGCGAGCCTGCTCCTCCGCGGCGGCCTTCTCGCGGGCCGCCTTGTCGGCTGCAGCCGTCGCCTCGGCGGCCTGCTTCTCAGCCCGCGCGGACTCCCGCGCCTTCTTCTCCGCGGCGGCCTTCTTCTCCGCTGCCCGCCGCTCACGGAAGGACGGGATGCCGTCGGCTTTCTGCGCGATGCCGTGCTCGTAGGCCATCAGCACGATCGGGCCGCCAAGCGAGGCGATGGCGCCGATCAGGCCGGCGTTGAAGCCGATCCGGGCGTCGGACAGGCCGCCGTACATGTTGATCCCGGCGGCGATCGCGGCGCCGAGCATGATGCCGACCCGGTAGGGGGCGACATCCCGGCGGTGGGCGACCGCCCACGCGGCACCGAACGCGAGGACCAGGGCGAAGCCCTCCAGCAGCGCGGGCGCGGCGAGCAGGAACGGGCGCTCGCGGTCCCAGAAGTGCATGAACTGCACCGGGGCGGCGATGATCAGGCCGACGGCGTAGATGCTGCGGGCGCCCCACTTCCACCAACGCTCGGACCGCTGCTGCTCAGCGTCCCGCTTCGCTTCGGCGGCGTCCCGCTCGGCGTCAGCCTTCTTCGCCTTCTCCTCATCCGCCTTGGACTTGGCGGCCTCGGCGGCCTTCTTCGCGAGGTGCGCCTTGTGGTCGGCCTGCTCTTTCTCCAGGCGCATGCGGGCGCGCTCGTTGGCGATGCGGTCCTTCTCGGCCTGCTCGACGGCGAGGATCTCGGCGGCCTTCGCCTCACCCTCGGCCTTGGCGCGGACAGCGTCGGCTTCGGCGGCGGCTCGGGTACGGATCGCCTCCGCCTCGGCCAGCGCTCGCGGGTCGAACCGCGGCTCGGGCGAGGCCACGGCGCGGCCGTTGACCTTCTCGACGGATGTGGCGGTCACGTGGATCAATCCCTTCAGGGGTCAGTGGCGGCGTGTGGCGTGGGCGGGACGGCGGCGGGCGGACGCGATCAGGCCGACGACTGCGGCGAGCAGCAGCACGGCCGGCTGCGCCAGAACGGTGAACGCGCCCGTCGCGGCCAGCTCGACCGGGGTCGCAGCCGCGGGCCACAGACCCACGATCAGCAGGTAGGTTCCGGCGAGCAGCCAGAGGATGGGGTGACGACGCATGACGGCCTCTCTCAGGCAGTTGGGGTGGGGTGGTGCTGCGCCAGTTCTCCTCACCGCCCGGACGTGCCGGGCGGATCGGACAGCTGGTCAGCGCTTGGTGTCACCGTTCGCGCGAGCAGCCTCGGCCGCGGCGTCTTCCTTCTGGCGACGCTTCGTCTCCTCCTTGAGCAGGTACCGGAAGTCCCTGCCTCGGTGCGCTTCCTTCTCCTCGGTGGACTTGCGGAAAATGGCCATGGCTTTCCTCTCGGTTGGTGGTGCTGGGTGGGGGCTGCCGGTTAGCGGCGCTTGGCATCCCTGTGGGCTTCTTTGGCTCGATCGCGGTGGCACGTCCTGCAGTCCCGGCCGCCGTCTGGCCGCTTGTACGTGTTGACTTCGTCGTAGGGGTGGCCTCGCGGGCAGCTGACTTTCGCGAGGCCCGCGTGCGTCCCATGCCGGATGGCGTCGGCCACGTTCTGGGCCTGAGTCCCCCAAGCGAGGTTGGGGAGCTCGTTATTCGCCGGGTCGCCATCGAGGTGGCGAGAGACGTGACCTGGGGGCCTTGGGCCGATGAACGCTTCAAGTACCAACGTGTGGACTTTGCGAGCCTTCCTGGCTCCCGAAAGGTCGACCAAAGAGACGACTCGATAGCCGTCCTTGTCGGCAGACCCCGTGAGCGCAACTTCCCGCTTCAATGCCCACACCCGGCCGAGATCCGAGACCTCGTACTTACCCTCGAAGCCGACAACTGGCAGCCATTGCTCGGTGGTGTGGGCGTTACGACCCATGACGGGCTCCTCTCGGTCGGTGGATGGTGCGGTGCGTGCCCCGGGCGGGATTCGCTCCCGCGCCCTCACGGCTGGATGCCGGGGCTGATGGGGGGGCGGGCTACCAGAACCAGCCGCCCTTCTTCTTCGCAGGCGGGTCGATGCGCTCGGCCCGCTCCCTCTCGTGCTGACGGGCGCTCTCCTCATCACCCAACTGGCGGGCCAGGTAGGCGGCCTGCTCGTGGACGTCCATGGACCGCCACTCGCCGCGGGGTACTCCCCCCTCACGTGAGGCCGGGCGGTGCGGGCGCTGCGCGGACTCGCGGGCGAACTTCTGCTCCGCGGTCTCCATGTCCCTGAACTTGCGGCCCATGACGGGCTCCTCTCGGTTGTGTGGGGTGGGGTGGTGCCGGTCAGGCGGCGGGGGTGAGGTCGTCGAGGACGGGCGGCTCGTCGGGGTGCCGCAGGTCGTAGTCGGCGGCGAGCCGCTTGATGCGCCGCACGCCGAGGCGGTCACCGGCGTCGAGGGCGATCTCGTAGCGGGACTGCAGGTCCAGACGGGCAGCCTGCGCGGCCTCGTAGGCGTCCAAAGCGTCGGCAATCAGGTACAGAGGCATGACGGTGGTTCCTCACTGGTCAGGTGGGGCTGGGATGGGGGTGGGTTGGTCAGAGCGGGTCGAGCAGGTCGTTGAGGGCGTCGCTGGATTCGCGTGCGGCGGCGGCAACCTCGCGGCGCTCGTCAGCAGCGCGCTGCAGGGTGCCTGCGGCGACGGTCTTGCCCTCGGCGGTCAGGCGGTCGGCGATCTTCTGCTTCTCGTCGGCCCATCGGTCGTGGTCGGCGGCGATAGCGGAACGCTGCTGCTGGGTGTAGCGAGGCATGAAAACTCCAGGGGAAGAGGGGATGGGGTGGAACACCGCGGGGTGGCGGGACGGAGGGGAGCCGTGGACATCCGCCACCCCGCGGTGGCTTGGGGGGTCTAGCGGGGCCGGTTCTCGCTGGCCTTGTTCTTCTCGCGCAGCTTGCGGAGCATCGCCTCGCGCTCGACGTCGGTCACGACGCACCCCCGTCGATGACGCGGAGGAGGATGTCGAGCGCGCCCTGCAGGCCGCCGATCAGCGACAGCAGTTCCGTCGTGGACGCTGCCGCGACATCGACCCGCCCCGAATCGGCGAGCGTCCAGCGGACACGCTCCACAGACCCGCGGTCTGCTTCGTCCAGGGCGATGCGGGAGGCCACGGTCACCAGCCCCGAATCTTCAGGGCGCGGCGGCGGGCAGCCGGCTCGACGGGCAGCGGCGGAAGGTCCGGAGTCGGCTCCGGGCGGCGGACGTAAGACGCGGCCTCATGCGCGGCGCGGTCAGCCTCGGACATCGGGGCGGCCGGCTGAGTCGGGGTTGCGGTGCTCATCACGCCACCTCAGCCTTCAGGGCGCGACCCATCGTGCGGATCTTCTCAGCGAAGGCGACGAGGTTGTCCGCGAACTGCTCGGCGTGCTCGGCGTCCATGTAGGAGCCTTCGGCGCTGACGCCGTCCTCGACGAAGAGGAACGGCCGGCGCATCTCGTCGTCGCTGCTGAACGGGTCGATCCCGAGACGGGCGTAGGCGAAGAGCAGCGGGGTGTCGGCCCGGCGGGGCGCTTCCAGGTCCGCGAACGGGCCGGAGTGCCAGACGTCGGCGAGGAACTTCTGGTTCTCGCGGACGTGGTCGATGACGCACCACGTCGGACATTCCAGGAACACGTACTGCCCGTCCACCAGTGCGGGGACGATGTGCTTGTCGGTCAGTGGGGCCGCCTGGTCGGCGGGTTCCGGCGTTGCCGGGGACTGTACGGTGGTCGTCATGGATTCGGTCTCCCTGGGCTAGAGGAGTCGAGTTCGTAAGCCCCGTTCTGGCGCGCTACCGCCGGGCGGGGCTCTTTCGTTGCCGTGATCCGAGTAAAGCACTATGCTTAGTACTACGCAAGCCCGATGGACCGACTCACCGGCGCCTTCATCGAAGGGGGGTGGGAGACTTCGTGAAGTACTACACGTGAGAGAGCGAGGCCCAGGTAGATGGCAGAAAAGCGCTTCCCAGAGATCGCTGCGCACTTCAGGCAGCTGATCGACGACGGAACATTGCGCCCTGGCGACCAAATGCCGTCGATGGCCGCTACGGCCGAGCAGTTCGGCATCACCGTCACGACGGTCAACAAGGCCTACAGGATGCTCAAGGCCGAGGGGCTCACCCTGGCCAAGCCCGGCGTCGGCACAGTGGTGGCCGTTCGCCCCAAGATCGCCTCAACTGGCGCCGCGCGACTGCGGCGCATCGAGCGAGGCGGCAAGCCATATGCAGTTGGGGAGACGTCCGTGAACCACACGGCAGCCCTCCGCTCCTGCGCCGATCCCGACATCGCCACGCAACTCGGTATCGAGCTGCATGACGAGATCATCTTGCGGACGCGGGTCTTCCTGCGTGACGGAGTGCCGTCAGTCGTGGCGCTCTCCGCCATCCATCCGCGCGCCCTCGGCCCGGTACCCGAGCTTCTCAGCGGCGAGCCGATGGGCCGGTTCTGGCAGGAGTTCTACACCGAGCGCACTGGCCGCGAGGTCACACGCCTGCCGGAACGGCGCGGCGCACGTCTCGCTGCACGAAGCGAGCTGGACGCGCTGGGCGTCGTAGCGCCACCCAGCGCAGCTGTACCCGTGCTGATCCTGATGAACGTCTTCCTCGACGACGACGGTCCGCTGGAAGTCTGGGAGGACGTCTATGCACCGGGCGTCTGGCAGGTCGACGACGAGTAGCGAGCTGCGGGGCCCGTTCAGATGAGGTGAGCGGGCCCCGCTTCAGATCTTCTCAGGCCACCTATCGATCAGGAGAACGAATGACCGAGGAGTGCGTCTATGTCATCGGGACACCGGGGGTGAACGTCGTCAAGATAGGCACCACCAACCAACCCGATAGACGTCTCAGGGACATCCAGCGCATGTCCCCTCTCCCGCTTGCGATTCTCTGGAGCCACCCTGGCGGGCGCGAGCTGGAGATGAACCTCCACAAGCACTTCAAGAACCTGCGGTCACACGGGGAGTGGTTCGAGTTCCACGCCGACCCGGTGCGGCTGGTGCGATGGGCGGTAGAAGATCAGCCCTGGCTTCGACCCAAGGTGAGCCTGAAACGGCTGGCAGGCATTCCGGCGGCAGCGCGAACCCCCATCCTTGGCGCCCACTCACCGTCCAGCCTCCCGCTATACAAGACGTTGGCGGAACACATTCGCCAGCAGATCATGAATGGCAGCATCGCCGTTGGCTCCAAGACACCAGCACTTCACACCTACGCCGAGCAGTTCAACTGCAGCTACGAGACCGTGAAGCGCGCGTGTGACGATCTCGCGGACGTCGGAGCACTTCAGCACAGCAGTGGCGGCTACTACGTACCGAAGGAGCCTCGGCCTGTACTCCCCCACGACTGGCCCCGGCGCTTCAGCTTCCCCGCCTGACCCCGCCTGTCATAGCCGGCTACTAGTCTGGCCGGGCCCGCATTCCCCGGAAGGAATTGATCACGTATGCGCCCCCTGGAATTCCGCGACTACCTCGTTGACCTGCTGAAGAACACTCCGGGTGTGCAGCGGGTGGAGGTGCTGGAAGGCGGCAAGTATCCGTTCGCTGTGGCCGCGACAGTCGGTGGCCGTGAGCTGCGTTGGCAGGTGATCGGCCAGCTTGCCGAGGGGGCGAAGCACGCCACGCCGACGCCGGCGGTTGAGTCCGGCCCGCCCGCGTTCGAGGAGGCGCCGATGGATGGCGCGCCGGACGCGTGGCTGGCCGGGGTGATCGGCGCAGCCGAGCCGGTAGACACCGAACGCATCGAGGTGTGGTCGACCCGCGAAGGCAAGAAGAGCGACCCCGGGTTGACCATCTTCTTCCACAACGGCGAGCGGGCCTTCATTCGCCTCATCTGAGATTTCCCCGCGGCCTACTGGCTGGCGCGCGGCGGAATGCACCACACAACAGCACCATCCCCACGAGCAAGGGAGAACTGAAGTGTGTCAACACGCAAGCGGCCAGCGTTTCGAACCCGGCAAATGTTCGGCCTCATGCCCGGTCTGCGGGGCTTACGGCAGCGCGAATCCTGGCGAGCCGTGCGCACCGCACCAGCCGCAAGGCAGCCGCGAGATGTGCCCGGGCAGCGGCCAGCCCGCGGTCTGACCGAGCTCTGACGTCTCCACAGCCCCGCTCGTTTCGCACGGGCGGGGTTTTCACGTTCGCGCCCTTGTGGCCGCGGTGTACGCCGCTGACCGTGGACTGTCTGCGGGGTGGCGGGACCACGACAGGGGGGTTTCATGGCGAGCAAGTTCGACGACTTAGCCGGCCGACTACTGCTGCGTTTCGCGGTAGTCCTGCACCACACGGTGGCGGGCCGGGTTGCGCGGGAGCGGCAGATAGCTCGTCGGGATGCGGCGATCCGTGGCGCGCACCGGCGGGGCGTGCCGGTGGAGACGCTGGCGGCGCGCATGCGGCTGACACCGAGCTGGATCCGGCAGGTGCTCAACGGGAAGAAACCGGCGGAGGTGGAAGAGGCCGCGTAGGCGCACAGCAGAAGGCCCCCGCTCCGGAGTTCCGGGCGGGGGCCTTCGTCATGCTCGGCGCCTTCTCCTGCGCCTCGGTTCGCGGGCGATGGGGCTGTTCAGGTAGCGGCTGGGGCGCGGGCCCGGGTCCCATTGCGGGTAGGCGCGGTGTCCGCAGGGGTGGAAGGTGACCACGAGGACGCCGTCTGACCGCCACTCCTCGGTCGCGGCCTTGGGGGCAGGCCAGTCGTGCACCGGGCAGCAGTCGTCCAGCGGCTGGCCAGTGGCGAGGGCCTGTTCGAGGTTGCGGGTCTTGCGGATGCCCATGGGAAAGATGAGCTCGTGGTCGTGCCAGAACGTCTGTCGAATGCTCACGCCGCCCGCCGTTCCGCGAGCGGCAGCCCCATCAGCTCCGTGTGCCCGTACTGAGCCCCGCAGTTGCGGCAGCGCTCGCCGGGGCTGTCGAGGGTGATCCGGAGGGTCTGGCCGCAGGGGCAGGCGACGGGGACTTTGATGGGCGGCTTCTCCCCGGTGACGATTCGCCGCGCCTGTCCGGCGATTTGGTTGAGCTCGGCCGCGATCTCTTTGACCGCCGGGTGTTCGTCGCAGATGACGCCGAGGTTGGCGAGGAGTATCCCGCACGCCCAGTCGACGATGGCTTCGACGCTGGTGTAGGCGGGGATGTCCCATTCCTCGCGTTCGCACAGGTCGCGTGCCCATCCGCCGACAACGCCCTCGATGCCGCCGCGGGATCGAAGGTCCAGTGCGTCGACCGAGCACGGCAGGGGCGCGGACCGGGTGGCGGACCTACCGTCGCCGCCTCGCCGCCCAGGCTGGAGGGCGTCGCCCAACTGCCGGTAGAGGCGCGGCAGCTGGCGCAGGTTGTCGCGGATGCGGTCCTCGCAGCCGCGGTGAACGCGGTCACGGTCGCGGGACGGCTTGTCGCAGACGGCGCAGTACTCGGTGGGCTGGTCGTCGAGCATGGCGTGCCTTTCGGGCGGTGCGGGCGGGGCTACGGGCGGTCGTACTTGGTGTTCCAGTGGGCGGCGTCCTGCTCGGCGCATTCCTGCACGCTGGGCCCGTCGTCGGGCTGGCCGGCCGCCTTCAGCACGCCCCGCCATCGTTCGACGCGCACGCATGGCACGGGCCCGATGTAGACGGCGGTCGCGCCGCCGGAGTCCGGGAAGCGGGGCTCGGCAAGCACTTCGGTGAGCGCGGCAGCGAGCTGGCGGCACAGCTCCTCGACGTGCTGCCGGCTGTGGACGACGCGACGCCACTGCTCGGTGCGGGACCGGGAGGCGGCCTGCTCGTCCGCGAGTTCGGCCTGGTCGTGGACGAGTTGGGCGGTGCAGGCGGCGAGCGCGGCATCCCGGGCCTGTAGGGCGGTGCGGAGTTGGGCGGCTTCGGCGGGGAGCAGGACGCCGTCTTCGGCCCGGTCGACAAGGTGCAGCAGGCGGTGGAGCGGGGGCGGTTCGGGGGTCATGGGGTCTCCGTTCGGGTCGGCGGTGCGTGGTCGTGGCTCTCGCTGGCGTTCTCAGGCTCGGCGCGACTCCGGGCCGCGCGCGGGCCGTTAGGTCGCGAGAGAGGGCTCCAGGGGCCTTCTCGGGCCTCCTGGGGTCCAACAGGACCCCGTCGAGGCGTCTCGCGGCCGTCTGCGGGCTTCTGCGCCCGTCTCGCCGCCCGTCGTGCCGCCCGGTTCGCCCACGGCTCCGGCTCGCCGTCCGGCACCCACTGCTCACCGGTCGACCCGAGTTCCGTCTCCCAGCGGGCGCCCGGCGTTCCGGCACGCTCGCCGCGCGGGCTTCCGCTCGGCCCGCTCACGGCCGACCCCCGTTCTTGATCCGCCCGTTGGGCAGGAGCAGCCCGTCCGCGGTCGCCCGCAGCCGGAGCGCACGCAGCAGGGCGCCGCGGGGCTTCTCGCCGCGCCGCACGTACAGCGCGAGCAGGCGGCTGAACTCCTCGTCGACCAGCAGGCGCAGAATCCGGGTCGTCATGACGCGGCCTCGCCGCCGCGACGAGCATTGATCGTGTCCCCGAGGGCAAGGATGGCCTGCGCCACAGCCGCGGTCGCGATGGCCTGCGCTCGTGCGGCGTTGGCGATGGCTATGTCGGTGGTGGTGCGCTGGCCTTGGATCTCGGCGAGGGTGGTGCGGGCGGCGACGATGCTTGCCTCGGCGTCTGATCGATGACTCACGGTGGTTCCTTCCAGCGGTGCGGGGTGCCGCCCCCACGGCGCAGGGGCGGCAGGGGCGGGGTCAGGCGGTACGGCGCGCCTGCTCGTAGCGATCGCGGGCGGCGATGAACGCCTCGTCGCTGCCGCCCCGGTCGGGATGCGCGGCGGCCATCGCGGCTTTCAGGTCAGCCAGGGACTGCGGCTTCGGCCGGGTGGGGATGTCCGGTGGGGTCAGATGCAGGCGGCGCATCGAGCGGCCGTAGTAGATCTCTCCATCGGCCTCGATCTGCTGCCGGTCCACAAATCCCGTCCGGCCGCTGAGCGTGAAGTAGATCCGCTTGCTGGTCTTCTTCGTGATCGGGTGACGGTGGATCTGATAGTTGCCGAGGGGGCCGTCGTCCCAGTTGGCGTCCCAGAGTTCGTACAGGAACTCGGCGGCGGCGAGCTCAGCCACGGTCGTTCTCCTTGCCGGGCTGCGACACGACGGCGGGCTGCTCGGCGGTGATCGCGTTGAGCATCTCGGCGGCGTCGGCGACCAGCTCGGGGTAGTGGTCCTCGCCGTCTTCCTCGCCGCACTCCCAGCCCTTGTGGATGTCGTAGTCGACTTCGTTGACCAGGGCGCGGACGAACAGGTCGAGCGTCTGCGGGGTGAGGTGCCAGCACCCGGCCTGCGTCTGGTCCTGCTGCGCCTCGCCGGCCACACGGCCCGGGCCGGTCGCGGGCTGCTCGTCGGCCAGACGGCGCAGCCGGATGCCGTCGGCGTGCATCACACTGTCGCCCTTCGGCCACAGCTGGTCGGCGGAGCGGGTGAGGTGGTCGGCGGCCCGCAGCAGGAGCGCCCGGTCGGCGGGCGCTGACGGCGGGGTAGGCGCGGCGGCGAGCTGTGCGCTCCTCAGATCGGCGAGCTCCTGCGCCGCATCGGTGTCCCCGGCCGCGGCGCGCACCTCCAGCGGCAGGCTGGACCACACCTCGCCGAGCCACTCCATCGCCCACTCGTCGGGCCGCGCGCGCTCCATCGAGTCGAAGACCGTGGACAGGGCGGCGATCAGCGGGGCGTTCAGGGCGCGGGACTCGTTGAGGGAGGCGAGGAAGGCGGTGTTGATCTGGCTGGCGGTCGACGGCCGCCCGGTCTGCGGGTTGGTGGTGTCGGGCATGCGGGGCTCCAGAGTCGGTGTGATGTGATCGGCGGTACGGCCGCCCCGCATAGCCCGCGGGGCGGCCGGCCTTGCGTCAGCGACAGACCGCGCACTCATGCGCGAAGTCCGTCGACTCGTGGCAGCGGTCCACGCAGCGCCGGCAGAACGGCCGGTTGCCGGATCGGGCTTGGCCGTCAAAACGGGTGTCGGTGGGGTCGAAGGGCTGACGGCAGTTGCCGCACGCCTCGGACGCGTCGACGGCCGGCACTGCTGCGGCGCGCTGCATCTCCTCGTGCAGGGCCTCGCCGACAGCGGTCACCAGGTAGTCGCGTGCCTCGGCGTGCATCCCGGAGTGGAAGGCGAGGTGCACGCGCACGATCGGCTGGTCTCCGGCGCTCCACGTCAGCTGGTGCTCGTCGGGCTGGAGTCCGTCGGCGCCGAGGTTGATCGCCCACTCGGTGAGGTTGGGTGCATTGCGGAGGATCTTCCAGACGGCGTCGATGTAGGCGTCCCAGTCCTCACCGCGCCAGTCGCTGGTGTCCATGCCGTGGTCGTCGGCGGTCTCGGTGACCGTCAGGGTTTCGAGGCTGTCGCCGTGGGTCTTCTGAAGCCAGATGGCGTGGGCGGTGATCTGGTCGTCGAACCACGGGCGGGTGGGCTGGTCGGTCATGGTCTGCTCCAGGTGTCTGGGGTTTGGGGTGTGCGGGCGGGCAGGGTCGGTGGTGTAGGCCGTCGTGGGGTGCACGGGGTGGCGGGGGTCGACGGGCGACATCAGGCGGCCTTCCTCTGGCGGTGGCACTGGCCGAGGACGCTGTGCGGCTTGTCCTTCGGGTCGTCGATGTCGTTCCAGGCGGCAGCGGTCACCCACTGCTTGGCGCGGGCCGTCTTCATCGCCGCCTCGGACGGTCCGAGCCGCACGGCGAAGCGGCGGTATACGCGGTCGAGCGTCTCGAAGTGCTCGCGGCGGATCGTCTTGTTGCGGCCGCTCGAGATGTCCCGCAGCGCGGTCTCGGACAGGCCGGTCTGCCGGGCGGTCCAGGCGAGCGTCCACCCCATGGCCGAGAGGGCGCGCACACGGCGGGTGGCGCCGAGTGCCGGCTTGAAGTCCGGGGCGTCGGCGGGCTCGAGTGCGAGGAGCGCCTGCGCGGTGCCCGTCTGCACGGTGGCGAGACTCGAGTTGAGGACGTTCCAGACGGTCTTGCGGCCGACCTGTGCCGTGTCGGCGATCTGCACCCTGGTCCAGCCCGCGTCGAGCAGCGTCCTTACGTGCGCGGCGACAGTCTCGCGGCCGACGTAGCTGGGTACGCCGCGCAGGCGCCGCAGCCCTTGGGCCTTGGCCGTGCGTCGCCCGGCAGCGCGGCAGTCGTCGCAGCGGCAGGCCTGCCAGCGATTGTGGCGCCGCGGGCCCTGGTAGCGGCCCGGTGTGCCGTGGGCGGGGATTCGGTCGGTCATCGGTCTTCTCCTCAGAAGAGTTGGTCGGTTGCTGATGCGGTGTGGTGTTCGGCGAGTGCCGGTGTCCGTGTGCAGTGGTGGTCGGCGACGACGAGGTGCGTGCAGCGGCCGGCCCGGATGTGCTCTGGGCTGCGGTCGGTGAGCCGCGGCGGCAGGTGCGGGCGGATGCGGAGGCAGTAGGTGGTGCGGCCCTGCAGCCGGGCCGCCAGCTCCTCGAGCGGGTTGAGGACTCGAGGGTCGGCGCGGACGTCGAGGGCTGCGGCGTGGCCGACGAGGGAGCGCAGGATCGGCTGGCGGCAGCGGGGGCAGAGCTGGGTGCGGGCCCGGTCGTTGAGCGGCTGGGAGAGGTCGAGCCACGACGGCGGCTTCTTGGCGGCGGTCATTTGCCACACACCGCCCGTATCAACACCAAAGGGTGCGTGTCATGTACACGTGCGAAGGACCTGCGAAGGGGTAGCGGAAGATCAAACGAAGGTCCTTCGCGCCCTCTGACCTGCAAGTCGTAGGACCTGCGAAGGACTCGAAGGGCTTTTTCGGTCCTCGAGTTGTATTGGAGGGTGAAACACAGAGTGTTTCCCTTATGCGCGTACAGGAGGAAAAAGCCCTTCGGGTCCTTCGACCCGCAGGTCAGGCCCTTCGCAAAGTCCTTCGCAGAGCCCTTCGCAGGTCCTTCGCACTTGTATGACACACGCATCCTCATCACCTCAGAAACCCAGCGGCGCGAGCCGCAGCCCGTGATAGACCGACCGGCGCGTCCGGCTGTCTTTGGTGCTCTCGAATCCCCGCTCCTTGAGCGCCATGGCGAACGCCATGCCGGTCATCGGCCGGGTGCTGTTCGCCTCAGCCCAGGTGCGGTAGCTCTGGTACAGGTCCTGTGCTCCGGCACTGCTGCCATCGCTCTGAATGCAGTGCTCGTCGAGCCAGATCGCCACCGGGTCGGAACTCGCAAGGTGCTCCTGCGTCTTGGCCTTCACCGACTCCGGAACCGACAGCCCCTGAGCCAGCCAGTCCAGGCATCCGCGGATCGCCCAATTGAGGACGCCCGCCGCCTCGTTGGCCATGATCTTTTCGTCGAGCTTGGGGATCCTCCGGGACGGCGGGACGGTCACGTCCCAGCCGATGTCCTGCAGGCGACGGGCGATGCCGTGGCCGCCGCCGACGTGAGGCAGGTAGTTCGTCGCCAGGTGGATCTTTCCGACCGGACGGAAGTCGAAGAATTCGGCGCGCATGAACCGCGCCGACATCACGTCCTCGCCGGTGAGCTGCTTGACCAGCTCGTCATCGAGCTTCTTGCCGGCGCTGGTCTCCGTCGTGGACAGCAGTCGCTTGCCCATCATGCGGGCCACGTCGTTGGGGATGCCGTCGGCCTGCTTGGCCAACAGCGTTGAACGAGGTACGGACTGCGCGTAGTCGCCGAGCAGCCCCATGAGGACGCGCATGAAAACGCCCTTGCCGTTCTGTCCATCGCCGTGATGGATGAACATGACCTGCTCTTCGGTGGAGCCGGTGAGGGTGTAGCCGACGACCCTGGCCAGGTACTCACGGCGCTCGTCATCGGGCATGACGCCCTGCAGGAAGTTGTCCCACGTTGGGCAGGTGGCGTCCGGCTGGTAGCGCACCGAGGCCTGCTGCATGAGATACAGACCGCGGTCGTGCGGCAACAGGTCACCGGTGCGCAGGTCGACGACGCCGTTGGTGACGTTGAGAAGCAGTTCCGGCCGGTCGAAGCGGTCCATGGTGCAGTGCACGGCCGGGTGCGCCTGAAGCACTTCTCGTGCCGCGGCGAGCTTGGGGCGCATGCGCTGGGCGCGGCCCCATTTGAAGAACTCCTCTTTCTCGGACAGTTCTTCGCGCGCGGATCGCTTCTTTGGCGCCTCCTCGTCAGGGACTGGAACCTCGTCGGAGTAGTTGGGGGCTTCGTCGGCGAGGTTGTCGATCGTGGCAACAACACGTGTCCACACGCCCGTGTTGGCGCCCTTGAGCGTCCACCTGCCGCCCTCGTAGATGGCCCACTGCTCGGTGTCGGTGATCCACCGGACTTCCGTCCCGCATCGGTCGACGACGCGCTCGGCGTTTCCGATGTCGTCCCAGTTTCGCCGGGGCATTGGGGACGGAAGGGGCGGAACAGTCTCGGTGGGCGGCTGCCAGACGGGAGCATGGTCGGGCTTGAGGGCGGCGGTGCCGTCGGTCTGGTGCACGGCTCGCTGGTTGCTGGCGACCAAGTGCAGAGCAGGGCGGAAGGGGTCGGCCTGGCAGCGCTGCTTGATGGTGTCGAGGATGTTGCGCGGCAGTGCGGACGCGGCGCTGCTGGCGGTCTTGCCTGCTGCTGCACGCATGAGGTCGCGGCCGGCTTCGATGGTGTCGTTGTTGTAGTGGAAGTGGGCGAAGACGCGGCCCATGGTGTGCTTGCGGCCCGCTGGCAGCGCGCCTGTCTCGAGGCCTGCGGCGCTCGAGAAGACGACCATGACGGGCGGGTCATAGGAGCACAGCGCGCTGTACTCGGACTCGGCCTGGGCGTCGCGCTTCCACTTTTCGCGTCCGTCGGAGTGCTTGCCGACGTACAGCCATCCGGTGCCGGCGAGGACGTTGGACCAGGAAGCCATGGTTTGCAGCACGTCGAACGGCCCTGTGCCGGTGCGCTGTTCGCCCGGGGTCCGACTGGGAGCGGGCTGCTCGAAGCCGACGGGCTTGCGCGCCGCAGCGGCCGCCTCGAGCGCCTGCCGTGCTGACAGCGCCTTCTCCGAGGCAGCGGCTTGCAGGGCGTCGAGGGGGTAGAGGGCTCCGCTGCCTTCGGTGCCGATGTGGGAGAGCCGCTCGCCGCCGGCCTTGCGGTTGACGGTGCCGGGGATGCGCAGCAGACGGTCGAGGTTGGCGACGCCAGCGTCGTGCGACCAGCCGTGCTCGAGTGCTGTCGCTGCGAGGATGGTCTGCCAGTCGGTGGACAGTTGCTTGATGATGTCGCGGTCGTCACCGATGAGGTGGGGAGTGTCGAGCCACCACCAGGCGTAGGCGCCGTAGCCGGACCAGATGATGCCGGTGGGTTCGGGCAGTCCGGATTCTTTGACGACCTGCAGGACAGCCTTTTCGTCGGGTGGTAGCGGGAGGCCGTCGGCGGCGGGCTTGTGGCCGGTGGTGCCGAAATCGAGGTCGGACCACAGGCCGCGCATGCCGTAGGCGAGGTCTTCGCCGCCGCGGCCAAGGGGCTGTTCGCTCAGGGTGGTGACCTGTGCGTAGATGCCTTTCGCGCCGAGGCGGTCAAGCTCGGCGACGCGTTCGACGGCTGCAGCGATCCCTGTTTCGTCGGTGGTGAAGCGGCGACCCTTCCAGTAGTCGGTGGGTGAGCAGATGCTGATCCATCCGGGCAGGTCTGCGTAGAGGCTCGTGAGCCAGTGCCGCACGGTGTCGAGGTCGGCGGCGATGGGGTTGGGGTTCTCGGTCATGCGCCGCTCTCCCCGTGCTCGAAGCGGGCAGAGCGTGCTGCGGTGTAGGCGCGCTGAACGACTGTGTCGACTCTGCGCGAGGTGTGCCACGTCGTGCCTGTATACGGATACTCGCCGGGCTCCGGGTACTCACCACCACAACTGGCGTCCGCCCAGGATTCGTGATCCCATCCGTCGTCGCCGACGTAACTGGGACCACTTTGTTCGAATTCCATGAAGACCCGGCAGACGCCTTTGTGGTGCTGCAGCGCGGAGTGCAGGGGGGCGGAAGAACGCCGCTCGACCCGCGGAACAGGACCAAGAACGAGCAGGCCACCGCTGTTGCCGTACGACTCGGCAACGCCTGGGAGTTGCCCGCCCCAGTCGAGCATCTCGGTATAGAACGCGGCCTTTTCTAGCAGCCTGCCTTCTTCACCCTTTACCTCCACCCAAGTTTTCGTGCCGGGCAGGAAGAAGTCCGGGAGGTAACGCTCATGCTTTCCAGTGCACTGGCGGCCATTGGTGAACTTCCAATTCTCGGGCTTGTCGCAGTCGCACCAGAAGCGGTTCTCAAAACCCTGGGGCTCGTATTCCCATGTGATGCCGAGCGTGTCGAAGAAGACGGCCCACCTCGCTTCGAGGCGGGAGCGGAATCGGCACCCGGCGTAGCGGGTCTCGATGGCCTGGATCACTGGGACTCCTTGTTGATGATGCGGAAGCTGGGCTTCGTGCCCGCCCTGGCTCGGATCCAGGGGTGACCGGCCTGTCCGGTTTCGGGCTTGGGGTTGGTGCTGGGTCGGACTAGAACGGCGCGACGTTGGTCTGCGGCGTTCCGGCGGCGACCGGGGCCTGGCCGCCCTGCACCTGTGCGAGCAGGGCCTGCACGGCGGGGTCGTTGAGGTTGACTCCGGCGGCGATCTCGCCGGTGGCGGTGTTGACGGGCGGCTGCGCGGCCGGGGCCTGCGACGGGACCGGGGCGGTCTGCGCGGGCACCTGCTGCGCGGGCGCTGTCTGCGGTGCGGGCGTGGCGGCCTGGTTGAAGGTCGGCTGGTTGGCCGTGACCCACGCTCCGGCCTTGACGTCGTCGACGCCCTCGTTGAACGGCTGCAGCGCCCAGGCCTGGAAGCCGGACTTGGTGGCGACCTGTCCGATGCGGCCGAGGACGAGCGTGGCGCCGGGGGCGAGGCGGCTGACGATGGCCTTGTGGGTGACGTTGACGTGCTCGCGCAGCTCGCCGTTGCCGTCGAGGTCGACGACGTCGACGTCGGCCTGGTCGATCTCCTCGTTGCGGAGGGTGTCGAACTTCTTGCTGATGCCGTGGACGACGGTGATGAGCACGAGGTGGCCGTTGTGGTCGGCCGGCTTGAAGAATCCGCCGAAGGCCGCCTCGGTGGGCTGGTTGAACATGTGTTTCTCCTTGATGGATGTGCGGTGTCCCGTTCGGCGTGGTTGCCGTGCGGGTTTGTGCGTCCTGAACCGCGGTGCGGTCAGGAGGATTTGGTGGCCCCGGGGCAGCCCTGGCTGAGGTCGGTGGAGCCGGGCTTGTGCCAGGGGCAGAAAATGCACTTGGCTTTGGGGTCGGTGGGGAAGAGCGCCCAGTGCTGCGGGTTCTTCTCGGGGTCGAGCTTCAGGACGAGCTCGCGTATCGCGTCGAGGCGGGCGAGGGCCTGCTCGGCGACGTCGCGGCGGTAGTCGTCGACCCACACGTAGGGCTCGAGGACGTGATGCCTGGGCAGGAAGACGATGGCGACGCGCTGCGGCTTCTCGCCCGCGTTTTCCATGCCGAGGCCGTACAGGTTGGCCTGGATGCGGTACTGGTCGCCGGGCCCGCCGCTGCGGTACTTCTGCAGCGATGTGACGCCTGTGACCTTCCAGTCGTAGACGGTGCCGGTGGCCTTGTCGTACAGGTCGGCGGAGCCGGCGATGGTGGAGTCGTAGCCGTAGCCCTGGCGGACGGTGACCCGCTTCTCGACGAGGTAGCGCTCGCCCTTCGGGTCGCGCTTCTCGAAGAGTTCAGCCATCCAGGCGTGCACGGCGGTGCCCTGGATGCTGGCCCACGGGTCGCGGTCGGCGCCTGGCACCTCGGGCCAGTCGAGTGCTTTGTAGGCGAGGGCCCTCGAGCAGGGGTTGCCGACCTCGGAGGGGCCGATGCGGCGCTGCCGGGAGCGGGGCGCGTTGTTGGCGGTGTCGATGACGAGGGTGCGGATCATCGACGCGATGGCGGCGCCGGCGCCGGTCTCGTGTTCGGTGACGGTTCCGGCGGGCTGGGTGAAGGTCACGCTGCCTCCTTGGCTGCGGTCTGGTGGGGGCAGATGCCGACGATCACGCGGGCCGCGAGGTCGGCGACGTCCTTGCCGACGGCGCGTTCGTGGTGGCCGCAGGCGCACAGCCAGTCGGCGACGGGGGTCTGGCGGCCACCGCAGCCGGTGGCGGTTCGAATGGCGAGACCCGGGCGGATGCCGGTGATGACGGTCGGCTCGTTCATGCGAGCACCGCGGCGACGCGTCGGCCGAGCCACTGGGCGACGTTGCAGGACACGGCGTTCCCGGCCTGCATGGTCTGCTCGCCCTTGGTGCCGAGGACGATGTAGTCCTCGGGGAAGCGCTGTGCGTACAGCTGCTCGCGCGGCTGGATCATCCGGTAGTGGCAGTCCTCCAGCACGGGCGCCGGTTCGAGGATTGCTGCGGAGTCCTTGGTGCTGAGCGTGTGCAGTGGCTCGCCGACGGTTCGGGCCTGATTGCCGTTGCGGTAGGGGACGACAAGCCAGTGGTGTCGGCCCTGCCCGGTGACGGTGTCGACGGGCTCGGTCACGGGGCGGGCCGTGGCGTTGCGGCGCAGGGTGACGATGAACGAGTCATCGGCCTGCGGCGGTGTGACCAGTGCCTCGAACCCCTTCGGGTTGGCCATGCGGGTCCGCATCGGCTCGGCCGTGCTGGTCGCCGTGGTGTTCCACGTGCCGCCCGACGGGACGAGGATTGCGTCGCCGATCTTCGCGGTACGGGCGGGCAGCGGCCCATCGTCTGCAGGGAATGCCCTTCCGTCGTGGCCGCCGTGGTTGACGGTGACGACCATGCGGCGGTCGCCGAGCAGACTCAGGCCCTTACGGATCCGAGTGACTGTGTTCCCGGCGAGGGGCCGCAGCCCGTGCTCGGTGCGGTCGCCAATGCGGACGCCGAGGTTCGACCAGTCGATGATCGAGGCCGCAGGGCGGACGTAGGGCTCGACGATGGCGTGGCGGCAGCGTGGCCCGTTGGGGCAGCGGTACACGTACTGCTGTCCGTACTTGCCAAGGCGCCGACCCTCCTTCTTCCACGACTGGAACGCAGTGACGGTCTCCTCGCACGTCGGGCACCACGCGCGCGGGCGGGGCTGGACGTCGGGGAGCGGAATGCCCTCGCGGGTGCAGACGATGTAGATGCGGTCCCGCCATTGCGGCGCTGCCGGGTTGCTGTCGTCTCCGGCGTGGGCGGAGGACAGGGAGACGAACTGGATGTTGTAGCCGAGGGTGCGCATCCCGGAGAGCCAGACGTCGAACAGTTCCCAGTCCGCGGCTTCCATGACGTTCTCGACGAGGACCGCGCGGTACCGATGGACTTCGGTGGCGCGGATGACGTCCCAGAACGTGGCCCGGGTGCGGTCGAACGCCGCGGCGGGTACGTGGCCGAACTCCTCGAGACCGAGCTGTCCGTGGCCAGCCGCTGATAGCCGCGCCTTGCGGCGGCGGCCGCCCGCCGGGCTCAGCTCCGTGCAGATCGGCGACGCCCACAGGACGTCGGTGCTGGGCAGGCGCCGCATGTCGTAGTTGTTGACGTCCGCGCACAGGTGGTCGGCGTCGGTGTGGTTGGCTGCGTGGGTCTCGATGGCGCGAGCCCAGTGGTTTGCCGCGAGCTTGAGTTCGAGGCCCGCGGCGACGAGCCCGGTACTCGAGCCGCCGGCGCCGCAGAAGATGTCAGTGAAGGAGAGGCTCACGCTGCTTCACCGCCCTCGATCTCGAGCGGCGGCATTTCCATGTGCTCGCGCAGCAGGTGGCCGAACTGCAGGCCGGACATGGTGACGAACCACTCGCTGGCGTCGCCCTTGCCGCGGCGCTTGTGCCAGACGACCCCGAGAGATGCGCCGTCGTTTTCGCGTTCGGCCTCGGCCTCGGCGACCCAGGCGGCGAGTTCCTGGCGGGCGCAGTTCTTGACCTCGATGACGATGCCGGGCAGGCCGGCGATGTCGCCGCGGTCGGCGTTGCCGTTGAGGGCGCGGCGTTCGGCGTGCTGGAAGCCGATGCGGCGGAGGAAGTTGACGACCGCGGTCTCGGCCGAGGTTCCCTTCCTTTTTGAGGCGCTCACTTCTGGTCTCCTTCGATGAGCGTGATGAGCTCGGCGTCGAAGTCGGCCGAGGTGATGTTGATCTGGCTGAGCGGGGCAGGGCGGGCGCGGAGTTCGGCACGCTTGGCTTCGAGGCGGCGGCCCTCGAGGACGCTGACGACCGAGATCCAGGCGCCGAAGCCGACGTATGCGAGGGCGTTGATGCCGCCGAACCAGGCGAGGCCGGTCTGCAGGTCGTGGTTCATGCGGCACCGACCCACGTGACGAGGCGGGAGCTGTGGGAGGCGGTGCGCTTGGACTTGCTGGCGGCGGCTTCGCGGATGACGCCGCGGCGGGCGGCGTAGGAGAAGCGGGGCCCCCACTGGTGGTGGTCGGGCGGGTCCTCGATGAGGCCTTGGTCGACGAGGTCGGAGGCCTGGAAGGGGGATCCGCGGCGGGCCATCTCGTCGATGGCGTCGTCGCAGCGCTCCTTCCAGTCCTGGTCGGTGGCCTGGTCGGCGTCGTGCATGCCGTCGTTCTTGAGCTGCTCCCCCATGGCGGGGTTGATGCGGCTGGCGGTGGCTATCGGGCTGTTGGTGCTCATGAATCCTCGTTTCAAGGTGTGGGGTGCCGGGCCTCGCCGCCCGTGACCGGGGGGTTGGTGGGGCGGCGAGGCTCCGGCTGGCCGCGGAGTTGGGGGAACTCGACACGGCCGGTCTTCGGTTGTGGATCAGGCGACTACTTGGCCTTGAGTCCGGCCTTGACGGCGCCTGCGATCTGGGTGCTGACGGTGTCGCCGAGCTCGGCGGCGACCATGTCGCGGGCCTGCTTCACCGCGTCGGCGATCTCCGTCTCGAACGCTTCCTTCACGGCGGACCGGACCAGTTGCTGGAGGACGGTGCCGTTCTCACGCCGGTACTTGTCGGCGGGCTCCTTCATGTACTTGCGGGCCTCGTCGACGATGACCTCGGACAGGGTGGTCACCTGGCCGGTCGCCTCGCCGTAGCCGTTGGTCTTCTTGATCGGCCGGTTGACGGCTTCGACGATGGACGGGCGGATTGCGGCCCGGATCTCCTCGTCGCGGATCTCGGTGACCTTGTCGCGCAGCCGCGGGTAGCGGTCGTCGCGCACCAGCCGGGCGACGATCTGCTCGGCAACCAGGTGGGCGACAGTGTTCTCCTTGCCGGACGAGACGAGGTCGCCGTCCTCGTCGAAGTCGACGACCTCCGCAACAACCGTCGAGAGGGTGATGTCGTCGACCTTGATTTCGATGTTCACGCGTTCTCCTGGGATGCTGGGTTTGATCCCCGGGCGGTTCCGTCGCTCGGGGGTTCTTGCGTTGGGCGCCGGGTCCGCCAGCCGTTGGCCATCTGGCGGCCCGGCGAGTCAGGTGGCCGGCTCGGTCTTGGCCATCGGCGCTTGGTGGAGCGGCAGCACGGGTGTGATGACCGGGATGGGGATTTCCTGCGTCTGTGCGGCGGCGGCTTCGGCGAGGCCCCAGATTTCGAGGCGGTGTTCGAGGTCGGCGATGCGTTGGTCGCGGAGTCGGATGACGGCTTCGGCCTGGTCCCGCTGCCTCTCGGCGATCTTCCGGCGCTGCCGCTCGCCTGCGAGTTTCCGGTCGGCGTCGTCGAGTTGGACGCGTTGGGTCGCGATCAACGCGTCGGCCCATCCCAGGTTCAGGCGGAGCCGTTCTTTCTCCTGGTTGAGCCGCTCCACCTCGTCGACGGCGCGGTGCCGGGGCTTGCGGGCGGGCCGGTCGAAGAGTCCGAGGCGGGGCAGATAGGCGGTGATGGTCACTGGTCCCCCTGGCGGGCTCGGATGCGGTCAGCGATGCGCTCGCCGAAGAGGAGGAGGAACGGGGTGCCGGTCGCGAGGACGATGCCGACGTAGATCACGACCGGCCTCCTTTCAGGCGCTGGTTCAGGTCGGTGCGGATGGCGAGCTCCGCTTCGAGGTGGACTTCGCGGGTCTGCAGGAGTTCGATCTCGGCGAGGCCGCGCCGCAGGCCGAGCGCGTCGATGAGTTCCAGCAGCCCGGCCGCGATCGCCGGGTCCTTCGCCAACTGGCGGCCGGCGAGCTTCGGCATGAGCTCGTCCAGCTCGTGCGGGTGCTCGACGGCGATCTGGTCGGCCACACGGACCGCGGCCCGGCGTAGCAGCTTCGGGTCGATGTCCGAGACGGCGAGTGCGTCGCCCTTCAGTTCGGCGCCCATCACGCCGCCGCCTGCTGCTGTCGCCGCTGGCTTTCGCGGCAGACCGTGAACTGGGCGTGGACGCGTTCGACTCGCTCGTAGTAGTCGCCGACCGTCCACGGCCTGGCGCCCAGAGCGCGGCGCTGGAACTCCTGGTCGAGGCGGACCAGGGCTTCCTCGGCGGCATCGGCGAGCGGTCGGGGTGCGGCGCTCACGCGGCCACCGCCAGGGGTGCAGTCCGCCACTGGCGGTCGCGGTGGTCGAGGACGATGACGAAGGTGACGCCCGCGTACCGGACGACAGCCCGCGTGAAGTAGAGGAAGCCGGACTCGCGGGTCTCCAGCAGCGTGGTGTCGATCTCGAACGCCTCACACCAGGCGGCGAACCCGTCCGGCTGGTTGTGCAGTTGGACGTCGATGACCTGCTCGGCAGCGAGCGTGACGCCGCGAAGGTGGAACGTGGCGGTCGGCAGCTGCGGGTACTCCTCGGCCAGCGTCTCCAGTGCGCGGAAGCTGGTCGTCATGTCGGTCAGGCATAGAGCGGTCACTTCGCCCCCTTGGGCTGCGGGGTGTAGTCGCGGCCCCGGAGGTCGGGGTCGATGTCGAGGAACTCGTGCCACTGGTCCCAGTGGGCGCCGGTCGGGGTCTGGCCGCGGTCGGCGAGGTGCTTCACGGCATGGGCGCGGAGCTCGGCGATCTGCAGCTCCACCTCGGGCAGCGGCACGTCCAGGTCGCGGATTGGGCGGGTCATCGGGCCACCGCCTCAACCAGTGCGCGCTTGCGACGCTTGAAGTCGGTCACCGCCGCGGTGTTGGCCTTGGAACAGGCGGTGCACCGGCAACCGTGGTTCTTGTACGTCGACGCCTTGCCGTGACCAGCCCGGTCCGCTGACGTCGAATCCTGCGCGCGGGCAGCACGCTGGCTTGCGCAGCGCTGCGCGTTCGCGGCCCTGCAGGCGTCGCAACGGCATCCCTTGGCATAGGTGCGGGGGTGGCCGTGCTCGTGGTCCGCAAGCGACTTGCCCCGCTCTCGCTGCTTGCGCGGCGTACCGACGGCACGTGCGGCGTACTCCCGCATATAGGCGGCGGCGGCCTCGGCGGACGCCTGGCAGGCGGGGAGGTTCCCGGTGCGCTGGTGCCACTGGTAGCCGCGCCGGTCACCCGTGCAGCAGCCCTCCGGTTCGGTCGGCGCGTCCACGACGGGGCTCGCGGTTACCGGGACGGCTCGGAGTTCGGCGAGGGCAGCGGCAAGCGCCGAGGCTGGAGCCGAAACCAGCGGAATGCGGGCGGTCATCGGGCCGCCTCCTCGTCGTCGCGCGGCGTGCAACGCGGAGCGCCGGGGCAGGGGTTGAAGCCGTCGTGCTTCGCGCAGAGGAGCTGCGACGGGTAGTGGCCGCCGTCCTTCGAGGTGTCGATCCAGTCGGCGGCCGTTGCGGCTGCCCAGTCCTTGTCGGGCTCCAGGACGCCGTGCGCCTTCAGCCGCGCGGTCTCCTGCCGGATGTCCTCGGCGGCCTCCTCGACGGCCCGGTTACCGATGGCCCGCTGGTAGTTGAGGAGCGTCTCCTCGGTGAGGACCTTCCGCAGGAACCAGTCGACCTCGGCGGGGGTTGCGCGGTAGCGATTCGGGCGCTGCCCCTCGACCTTCTCGACCTGCGACTCCAGCTCGTGCACCCGGGCCACCAGCGCGGCGAACTGTTCGGTGTCGTCGCGATGGACGCGGATCGTCGGGCAGACATGCTCGTCGCCGACTTCGGTGCAGAACGGTTCGTCGTCCGTGGCCCCGTAGGCGCACGCCCAGGAAGACGGGAGCGGGATGACGGTGGAGTTCATCAGCGCACCACCCGTCGGCATCGGCAGGGCGCCCAGCTCGCGGACAGCAGTGGCGGTGTCGGTGATCGGCTGGACCGCGTCCTCGATCACGTCGATGTGGGTGAGGCAGATGCCGCCCGCGTAGCCGTCGACGGACACGACGGGCTCACCGTGGCCCAGCTCCCACGCGGGTGTGCGGGTGACGGTCACGAGCCGCATGCACGGGTCCTTCTCGCTCCGTGCGGCACGGCCCGCCTCGACAGCCTCGCGGTACCGGACCGCGACCGGGTGCTCCGGCCGCACGAACGGATACGCCAGCACCGGAGTACCCACCGGGTACGCGGCGTTGAACTGGTCGGCGTTCACGCGGCCACCGCCTCTCGGATGCCACCGATCGGGGTTGCCTGGAACTTGCGACGCCACCGGTACTGCGGGTTCGGTGCACGGGTTTCGGTCCACTCGATCGGGCCGTGACACTTCCGCAGCGGGTTGTGGTACCAGCGCCGAGTCATGGCCACGTCGCCGCACTCAGGGCAGGCGATGACCGGTCCGATCGGCGAGGTTCGCTGGAGGTTGATGCGTTCGATGTCGTCGAGGCGGCGGAACTCCAGCTCGCCGTCGAGGACTTCAGTCCCGTCCAGGTCGATGTCGCTGTAGTCGTCCGCGTAGAGCGAGAGCGCATCGTCTTCGTCGTCGGCGTCCACCCACATGAGGCGGGTGACGGTCTCGATGACGATGATCGGGTAGCGGCGCTCATCAAGGCCCCACGACCGGGCGGCCTTCGTCCGGTCCAGCAGCGCCTCGACATCAGGGTTGGGCTCATTCGGGACTACACGCGGCCAGGACTCATTGAGGTAGCGGTGCGGGCCCGAGTGCTTCAGCTTCTGGTCGCACTCACGCCACGAGTCACCGGGCTTCAGCTCGCCGCACTTCATACCGCACCGCCTTCGGCCTTGGCGCGGTGCTCGGCTTCGATTGCGGCTCGCTCCGCCGTGATAAGCGCGACCGCTTCCTCGTCCGTGACGCCAGCCGAACGCAGTGGCGGGCACGGCCAATACACGTTCTGCTCCGGGTCGTCCGCGTCGCCGGGCGTGCAGTACATGCAGTAGAAGCCGCCGAAGAGCAGCTCATCCCACTCGTGCAGTTCGAGGAGCTCGGCGCGCTTGCGGGCCTCGGCGAGCACGGCGGAGTACATGTCGACGTGGCCGCAGGGGTTCTTCCAGGTGTCCACGGACAGCCAGTCGCCGTCCTCGTGGAAGTTGTGGTTGCGGATCGTGTCGACGCCGCGCGGTCCGTCGCACTGCGCGCAGCGGTCGGAGATCGTGATCGTGCGGATCGTGACGCCGACGTAGTCGCGGCCGGAGCCGCGGTCGCAGACCCGGACCGTCATGGTTCCTGGGGCTGGAGTAGTGGATGATGAAGGCACGGTTCGCCTCGTCTCTGTTGGGATGGTGAGAGGTGGATCGCGCGGCGTGAGCCGCGGTGACCCCGGCTGCCGGACTGGACTCCGACGGTTGGGGTCGCGGCCGTTTAGGCGGCGATGGGCTTGGCGTACTTGTTGGGCATGCGCTCGCCGTTGGCCAGAACCCAGCGGATGTGGTTGGCCGTCATGCGCGGCGACTTGCCGATGTAGGTGTGGGGGATGCGATCGGCCTGGATGGCCTCGACGACCCAGTTCTCGGTCTTGCCGAGCAGCTCCGCAGCCTTGGCCGGCGTGAACGCCGTGAGCTCCAGCTCGGCGGCGGAGGGGGCTGCGGCGAGGCGCTCGACGGCTGCCTTGATCTCCGTCAGGCGCAGGATCAGAGTGGTTTCGGTGGGGGGAGCCAGGTCATTCCTGGTCACGGGGTGTCTCCTCGTGGGTTATGGCCTTGATGGGCACGTTGAGCTCTTCGGCGTAGCGGTGGAGGGTTCCGTTGCCTGCTCCCTGTTGGCCGTTTTCGATGCGGGAGAGGTAGCCGGGGTCGATGCCGATGGCTTCGGCGAGCCGCCTCAGGCCGATCCCCCGTGCCTCGCGGATGGCTTTCATTGCGGCTCCGTTGGGTCTCACAGGACTCAACGTAGGCGCAACGAGTGGATCCGCGCAAGGCGTATCGCCGGTTTCCTTGGGTGTTTTTCTGGGTTCCTTGGGTGTAGATCTGGGTCGAGTGCCGAAACCTGTGGCCATAGATGCGCGGAGCGCATGGGGGCGCACACGGGACGCAAGCGCAACGAAGTGCTAACGAGGCAACAAATTTGAGCCGCTAAGACCGATCAATCCTGGTCAATTGGGGGATTCGGTGGGTGCGTGTTGCCAAACCGTGCGGCATGATGAAAGCCATGACAGAGGACCGGACCACACTGCGCTGGGCTGAGCTCGCGGAGGCCATCAGGTCAGCCCGCGAAGCGCGCGGGCTCTCCCAGGTCGACCTCGCGCAACTGGCTGACATCAGCGAGGGGAGCGTCCAGAACCTTGAGAGCGGCAAGGCGCGCAACCGCATGCCGCAGACCCTCGCCAAGATCGAGCCGCATCTCGGCTGGGCGGCAGGCTCGGGCCGCGCCATCCTCGATGGCGGCGAGCCCACACCTGCAACCGCCGAGGCGCCAGACGATGCCGCAGCCGCCGAGGGGGCGCTGCGCCGCAAACTCCCGCTGCGGATCGTCGACGAGCTGGAGAGCGACGATCCCCTGCTCGATTCCACTGTCATCCAACTGCCCGGCGCCGATGGCGCGCGCATGACCGTCGTCGTCCACGGTCGTCCCGATGCCACGCCCGAGCAGATCCAGGAAGCACTCCTCGCCTGGCGGCAGGCCGAGCGCAAGCTGCGACGTCTGCCCGACGGGGAAGGTGACGAACCTCAGGCAGCCAACGGGTCGTAACCGCCTGCACACTGATTGCTGTCAACCCCTCCCCCACCATCCGGCAGTGTGGTGTCATGTGCGAATACCACAATGGGGGCCGCCCGCGGTGGTCTTGGGGGACCTATGTCTGTGCGGGTTCTACCTGTCTCGGGTATGCCTTACGGCGTCGAGATCTGGCTTGACGACAGCGAGGGCGAGTTCACGATCTACGTCGACCGTGCGCTGATAACGGATCGGGGCGCGAAGCACCTTCAGGCAGTCCTCCGGCGCCATGCCGTCGGCTGGCAGCGCCTCGACCATTCCTTCGTGCACCGCGCCTTGCGGGCGATCACTGGTTGACAATGGGCACGGGTCGACCTCGCCGTTCCCCCACCGGCGTTGCCGTCTCCGCTCCTTTCAACGCCTCCGCGAGGTGAACGATGGCGCACGCCGAGAAACGCACCTACGACAAGCGAGCCCGCAAGTGGCGCTACCGCGGCCGGTACAAGCTGCCCAACGGCAAGTGGGGCTCTGTCTCCCGGGACAACAACGGCCAGCCGTTCTACACCGAGCGGGCTGCCGAGCAGTACGCGCACGGACTCGAAGTCGACGTGCGCCGCAAGCAGTTCGTCAACCCCAGGGACGGGCGTATCACCGTTGCCGAGTGGGCTGAAGCCTGGCTGCCGTCCATCGACGTGGGCCCGCTCAGTGAGAAGGAGTATCGGCTCCGGCTGAAGAACCAGATCCTCCCCGAGTGGGGAGACGTCGCGGTCGGCGATCTGTCGCCCACGGCGATCGTCACCTGGGAGAAGAAGCTCCGCAAGGAGCTGTCGAAGAACTATGCGGACGCCGTGATGAGCGTCTTCCGTACCTTGCTCGACGACGCGGTCACCGAAAAGCTCCGCGGTGACAACCCCGTCGCGACCCGCAAGTCAGGCCGGCGCGGCAGGTACCAGCCCAAGCCGAAGGACGAGAAGGTCATTGCGACGCCTCGGCAGGCGCTGCTGATAGCCCGCAATGCGCTGGAGATGCGGGGTCTGAACGAGCACGCCATCGTCCTCGCGTCCGCCTACACGGGCCTGCGTATCGGTGAGTTGGCCGGCGTGCACCGCGACCAGCTGGCGCTGAAGGACCGCGGCGAGGGGGCTCGCCTGCACTCGGTGCAGCAGAGCCAGTACGTCGGAGGCGTGTTCACGGAGATCGACAACAAGTACGACTCGGGCCGCGGGCTCATCCTCCCGGCGTTCCTCGCCGAGCTCCTGCAGGAGCTGATGGACTCCCGGCCGGACAGCGAGTGGGTCTTTACCGCTCCGAAGGGTGGCCGGCTGCTGCGGGGTGGGGACTGGTACACGGACACGTGGCAGCCGATGGTGTCTGGCCGGGCGCCCCGTGGTGTGGTGCGCGGTGCGAGGGAGCGGGTCGGTGTGCGCCCTGTTGTGGGCGTGGAGGGCCTGACGCCGCATGGGCTGAGGCATTCTCACAAGGTCTGGCTGGATGAGGGGAATCATCCTAGAGTTGCTGTTGAGGCGCGGATGGGGCATGTGCTCCAGGGCGTCGAGGGCACGTACTCGCATGTGACGTTGGCGATGGAGTTGGCGATTGCCGAGTACCTCCAGGGGTTGTGGGAGGGCTCGTTGAGGAGCGTCGTGGATCGCCGCGAGTTCGGCCCCTATCCCCCACTTGAGGCCCGCCGTGAGAAACGATCTCCCAGTTGTCTCCCAATTCCAGATGGATCTTGATTTGGGCAGACAGGAGAAGCCCCCTCGTGAAGTCGAGGGGGCCTTCTTGTGCGAGTCGATCTATGCGCGTTCCGCTGCCGTGACGTATCTAGCGGATCGGCATCCCGGACAGCGTGCGGGCAATCACCAGACGCTGGACCTCACTCGTACCCTCGAAGATCGTGTAGATGGCCGCGTCCCGGTGCATCCGCTCGACCGGGTACTCCCGGGTGTAGCCATTGCCGCCCAGGATCTGGATCGCCTGCGCGGTCACCTTCTTCGCGGACTCGCTGGCGAACAACTTCGACATGGACCCCTCGGCCGCGGTGAACGGCTTGCCGTTGATCGCCATCCAGGAGGCGCGCCACACCAGCAACCGCGCCGCGTCGATCGACGTCCGCATGTCGGCGAGCTGGAAGGCAACCCCCTGGTTGTCGATGATCGGCCGCCCGAACTGCTCACGCGTCTTCGCGTAGTCGAGGGCCACCTCGTACGCGGCCCGAGCGGTACCCACCGCCATGGCACCCACGGCCGGGCGGCTCGCCTCGAACGTCGCCATCGCGGCGTTCTTCACGCGCTCTCCGCCTGTCTTGGCGCGCTCACGGGCGCGGGCCAGGCGGTCGTCGAGCTTCTCCTTGCCGCCGAGGAGGCAGGAGCCGGGGATACGGACGTTCTCCAGGACGACCTCGGCGGTGTGCGAGGCCCGGATGCCGTGCTTCTTGAACTTCTGCCCCTGGGAGAGGCCCGGTGTGTTCGGCGGGACGATGAAGGAGGCGTGCCCCTTGGAGCCCAGCTCGGGGTCGACGACCGCGACGACGACGTGGACGTTGGCGATGCCGCCGTTGGTCGCCCAGGTCTTGGTGCCGTTGAGGACCCACTCGTCCTTGGCCTCGTCGTAGACGGCGCGCGTCCGCATCGAGGCGACGTCCGAGCCGGCGTCGGGCTCGGAGGAGCAGAAGGCCGCGACCTTGACATCGTTGGTGTCGCCGTACATCTGGGGAATCCAGGTGCCGATCTGCTCCTCGGTGCCGTTGGCGAGGACGCCCACGGCGGCGAGGCCGGTGCCGACGATGGAGAGGGCGATGCCCGCGTCGCCCCAGAACAGCTCCTCCATGGCCATCGGTATGCCGAGGCCGGTGGGGTCGAAGTACTGCTGGGCGTAGAAGTCGAGGGAGTAGATGCCGACCTTCGCGGCCTCCTGAATGACCGGCCAGGGAGTTTCTTCGCGCTCGTCCCATTCGGCGGCCGCGGGGCGGATCACATCGGCGGCGAAGCCGTGCAGCCAGTCCCGGACCTCCTTCTGTTCGTCGTTGAGCTCCATGGTGAACTCGGCCATGTCCCCTCCAGCGCTGCACTAAAGTGTTACTTGCGGTAACTGGAGTGTGTTACTGACCAGTAGGAAAAGTCAACTCCCGAGCCACGCTCGGTAGCCCGTTCGATACCCATACGCCGACGAGTGTTAGTTTGCGCAGGCGTCACCGAATCACCACGGGTGGGGAGAGCACATGGACACCACACAGCGGACCGATCAGCAGAGGTCCGCCGACCGCCGCCGGCGCGAGCTGCTGGAAGCCGCCGACCGGGTGGTGCTCCGCGACGGCCCCGGGGCATCGATGAACGCCATCGCCGCCGAGGCAGGCATCACCAAGCCGATCCTGTACCGCCACTTCGGCGACAAGGGCGGACTCTACGCCGCGCTCGCCAAGCGGCACACCGACGCCCTCCTCGGAGCGCTGCGGGCGGCACTGGACGCGCCGGCCGAGCGCCGGGAGCGGGTCGAGTCGACACTCGACACCTATTTGGCGGCCATTGAGGCACGCCCACAGGTCTACCGATTCCTCATGCATCCGGCGGAGGGCGGCCAGCCGGGCGACCAGGGTTTCGACGTGGGCAAGCACTCCGCGCCGTTGCTGCGCCGCATGGGCGAGGAGCTCGCCGAGGTCATCGAGGAGCGCGTCGACCTCGGCCCCGGCAGCCAGCAGCTCGCCCGGGTGTGGGGCCACGGGATCGTCGGCATGATGCATGCCGCCGGGGACTGGTGGCTCGGGGAACGGCCGTGTTCCCGGGCCGAGTTGGTGCGGAGTCTGGCCGACCTGCTCTGGGGCCGCCTTGCTGCGGCGGGGGACAAGATCGGCGGTCCTGGGTTCTGAGCCCGGCACGGGGCGCCGGGCTGTGACATTGCGCGGCTCCGCCGCGTGGGCGCGACCAGCCATGGCCGGCCCCCCGGCCGGCCGACAGAACTCAGCGGCTCCAGGACGCCCGCGCCGCCCGGCGCATGATCCGCCGACGCCGCCACCCGGTGAGCCGGTCCACGTACACCCCGCCGTCAAGGTGATCGCACTCGTGCTGCAGGCACCGCGCGAACCAGCCGGTGCCGTGCACGCTCACCGGCCGGCCGCTCACGGTGAACCCCTCGACGACCGCGTGGTCGTACCGCTCGGTCCCCGCCTCCAGACCCGGCAGCGACAAGCAACCCTCCGGGCCCCGGAGCACCACACCGTCCGCCTCGACAAGGCGTGGGTTCACCACATGTCCCATGTGGCGGACATCCTCGTCGTCGGGGCAGTCGTACACGAACACCCGCAGCGACTCACCGACCTGGTTGGCCGCGAGGCCAACGCCCTGTGCGGCGTACATCGTCGCGAACATGTCCTCGACGAGTTGCGCGAGTTGGGGGCCGAACTCGGTGACGTCTTCACACGGTGTGTGCAGGACGGGGTCGCCGAGCAGCGTAAGGGGCCGGACGCGCCCGTGGGTGCCCGGGATGGAGCCGTGTCGCATGGCGGCAAGGGTACGGTCCTTGATGGCGCGCGCATGTCGCGCGGGCGCCGTGGTGGTGCCGCGATTCGGGCGCGTGAGTGGATCTCGATAGGCTGAGGCCCACACGGTGCCGGGGGCAGGGGCGCGGCGCGTACGCAAGGAGGATCGAGAAACGATGTCAGGCAACTCGGACCCGCTGACGCCGCGGGCCAAGCTGGCCGTGACGGCGGGCAAGGCGGCAGCGGCCGTCTCGCGTGCCGCCGGACGCGGCAGCGGATCGGTGATCGGCGGCCGGGTGGCACTCAAGCTCGACCCCGACCTGCTGGCCCGGCTGGCCACACACCTGGACGTGATCCTGGTCTCGGCCACCAACGGCAAGACCACCACCACCCGGCTGATCGCGGAGGCGCTGCGTGCCGCGGGCCCGGTCGTGTCGAACGCCCTGGGTGCGAACATGCCGGCCGGTATCACCTCGGCGCTCGCGGGCGGTTCGGACGCCAAGTACGCGGTCATAGAGGTCGACGAGAAGTACCTCTCCGGTGTCGCGCGCGACACCGACCCCAAGTGCATCGCACTGCTCAACCTCTCCCGCGACCAGCTCGACCGGGCCGCCGAGACCCGGATGATGGCCGAGCACTGGCGCGAGGGCCTGGCCGGTTCCAAGGCCGTCGTGGTGGCCAACGCCGACGACCCGCTGGTCGTGTGGGCCGCGTCCTCCTCACCGAACGTCATGTGGGTGGCGGCCGGTCAGATGTGGAAGGACGACGCCTGGTCCTGCCCGTCCTGCGGCGGTGTGATGCAGCGCCCCGGCGACGACTGGTTCTGCGGCGAGTGCGGCTTCCGCCGGCCGACGCCGACCTGGGCGCTGTCCGGCGACCACGTCCTCGACCCGCACGGCTCGGCCTGGCCGATCCATCTGCAGCTGCCGGGCCGCGCCAACAAGGCGAACGCCGCCTCGTCGGCCGCCGTCGCCGCGGTCTTCGGAGTTCCCCCGCAGGTCGCCCTGGAGCGCATGTACCAGGTGCAGGCCGTGGCCGGGCGCTACGACGTGGTGCAGTTCATGCAGCGCGACCTGCGGCTGCTGCTCGCCAAGAACCCCGCGGGCTGGCTGGAGACGTTCTCCCTGATCGACCCGCCGCCGACCCCGGTCATCCTGTCCGTGAACGCGCGCGGCGCCGACGGCACGGACACCTCCTGGCTGTGGGACGTCGACTACACGCGTCTGACCGGGCACCCGATCTTCGTTCTCGGCGACCGGAAGCTGGACCTGGCCGTGCGCCTGGAAGTCGCCAACCAGCACTTCCAGGTCTGCGAGAACCTCGACCAGGCCGTGCAGATGGCACCGCCGGGACGCATCGAGGTCATCGCGAACTACACCGCTTTCCAGGATCTGCGGCGTCGTGTCGGCAACTGAGCCACGGAGGACGAAGAAGATGAGTGACAACAGCCTGCGTCTGGTGTGGATCTACCCGGACCTGCTGAGCACCTACGGCGACCAGGGCAACGCGCTCGTCGTGGAGCGCCGGGCCCGTCAGCGCGGCCTCGACGTGGCCCGCCTCGACGTGCGCAGCGACCAGCCGATCCCGACCTCGGGCGACATCTATCTGATCGGCGGCGGCGAGGACCGGCCGCAGCGGCTCGCCGCGGAGCGCCTGCGCCGCGACGGCGGTCTGCACCGCGCGGTCGGCAACGGCGCGATCGTCTTCTCGGTCTGCGCCGGCTACCAGATCCTCGGCCACGAGTTCGTCAACGACCTCGGCCAGCGCGAGCCGGGTCTCGGCCTGCTCGACGTGGTCTCGGTGCGCGGGGAAGGCGAGCGGTGCGTCGGCGACGTCCTCGCGGACATCGACCCGCGCCTGGGCCTGCCCCAGCTGACCGGCTTCGAGAACCACCAGGGTGTGACCCACCTCGGCCCTACCGCCCGCCCGTTCGCGAACGTGCGGCTCGGCAAGGGCAACGGCACGGGTGACGGCACCGAGGGCGCGTACAACGACACGGTCTTCGGCACGTACATGCACGGCCCCGTCCTCGCCCGCAACCCGCAGATCGCCGACCTGCTGCTGAAGCTGGCGCTCGACGTGAATGCGCTGCCGCCGATCGACGACCGGTGGTACGAGGCGCTGCGCAACGAGCGCATCGCGTCTGCACAGCAGCCTGCGTGAACGCAGCTGGACAGCAGCCTGCCGGACCGGCTGGAGACCCGCGCGGTCCGCTCGAGAAACGGTTCCGCGGGACACCGGCGGGAGCCCGTCTGACAAGGCCTCCGCTCACGTGTGCGGGCGCGTCCAGCAGGCGGACGCACGATGCGGACCCGCCCCCTGCCGCCGGTAGGGTGGCGGGGTCCAGCCGGACAGCGTGGTCCGGTCTCCGGCCCACGTTGAGAAGGTATTTCGGGCTATGCGCATTGGTGTCCTCACGTCCGGCGGCGACTGCCCCGGCCTGAACGCCGTCATCCGGTCCGTCGTGCACCGTGCCGTCGTCGACCACGGCGACGAGGTCATCGGCTTCCGGGACGGCTGGAAGGGCCTCCTGGAGTGCGACTACCTCAAGCTCGACCTCGACGCGGTGAGCGGCATCCTGGCTCGCGGCGGCACCATGCTCGGCTCCTCCCGGGTCCAGCCGGCACATCTGCGTGACGGCGTGGAGCGGGCCAAGGGCCATGTCGCGGAACTGGGCCTCGACGCGATCATCCCGATCGGCGGCGAGGGCACCCTCAAGGCGGCCCGGCTGCTCAGCGACAGCGGGCTGCCCATCGTCGGCGTTCCGAAGACCATCGACAACGACATCGCCGTCACGGACGTCACCTTCGGCTTCGACACGGCCGTCGGCGTCGCGACCGAGGCACTGGACCGGCTGAAAACCACCGCCGAGTCCCACCAGCGTGTCCTGATCGTGGAGGTCATGGGCCGCCACACCGGCTGGATCGCGCTGCACTCCGGCATGGCGGCCGGCGCCCACGCCATCGTCGTACCGGAACGCCCCTTCGACATCGAGGAGTTGGCCGCCAAGGTCGGCGAGCGCTTCGAGGCGGGCAAGCGGTTCGCCATCGTCGTGGCCGCCGAGGGCGCCAAGCCTCGCGCGGGCACGATGGAGTTCGACGAGGGCGGCAAGGACATCTACGGGCACGAGCGCTTCGCCGGGATCGCCCGGCAGCTCTCGCTGGAGCTGGAGGAGCGGCTCGGCAAGGAGGCCCGTCCGGTGATCCTCGGGCACGTGCAGCGGGGCGGCACGCCGACCGCGTACGACCGTGTCCTCGCGACGCGGTTCGGCTGGCACGCGGTGGAGGCGGTGCACCGTGGGGAGTTCGGCCGGATGACCGCCTTGCGCGGGACCGACATCGTCATGGTGTCGCTCGCCGAGGCCGTGGAGACCCTCAAGACGGTTCCCGACGAGCGGTACGCCGAAGCGGAGTGCGTGCTCTAGAGGTTCGGCGGGTTGCGGGTTCGTCGTGGCTGATCGCGCCCACGCGGCGGAGCCGCAGGCGGTCACAGCCCCGCGCCCTGTCAGAGGCGCTGGTACCGACCCCGGTCACAACAGTGACCGGGGTCGGTCCTAGTCTGGTGCGGACAGACAGCACAACCCGTACGAATCAGGAGCCGGCCGATGGATCACAGCGGGCACGGCATGACCATGGATCTGCCGCCGTTCACGCTGGGGCGGGGGCTCGAATGGTCCACGGACCCGTTCTTCCTCGTCGCCTGCCTGATGGGGCTCGGCCTGTACAGCTGGGGGGTCGTGCGGCTCAAGCGGCGCGGCGACAAGTGGTCGTGGGGCCGAACCGCCGCCTTCGTCGTCGGTGTACTGACCGTGATGTCCGTGATGTGCACCAAGCTGAACGACTACGGCATGGTCATGTTCAGCGTGCACATGGTCCAGCACATGGTGATCAGCATGCTGTCACCGATCCTGATCCTGCTCGGGGCGCCGATCACACTGGCGCTGCGCGCGCTGCCGGTCGCGGCGAAGCGGGGCAACAAGGGACCGCGTGAGCTGCTGCTGATGTTCCTGCACAGCCGGTACATGCGGATCATCACGCACCCCGCGTTCACCATTCCGCTGTTCATCGCGAGCCTGTACGCGTTGTACTTCTCGCCGATCTTCGACTTCCTGATGGGCTCCAAGGCCGGCCACATCGCGATGATGTGTCACTTCCTCGCGGTCGGCCTGGTCTTCTTCTGGCCGATCATGGGCGTCGACCCGGGCCCGCACCGCCCCGGCTATCTCATGCGGATGCTGGAGCTGTTCGCGGGCATGCCGTTCCACGCGTTCTTCGGCATCGCACTGATGATGGCGTCCTCTCCGATGGTCGAGACGTACAAGAACCCCCCCGCCTCGCTCGGCATCGACGCACTCGCCGACCAGAACGCGGCGGGCGGTATCGCCTGGGCGTTCAGCGAGATCCCCTCCGTCCTCGTACTGATCGCGCTGCTGTTCCAGTGGTACGGCTCCGAGCAGCGGCAGGCCAAGCGCGCGGACCGGGCGGCGGACCGCGACGGCGACAAGGAACTCGAGGCGTACAACGCCTATCTGGCCTCACTCAACGCACGCGGTCGCTGAATTAACTTTTCTCTTCACGTTGCGTGAAAGCCGTTTCCATTCAGTAGCATGGAATGTGAAGCCCCCGCGTCCGGTCTTCCGGTGCGCGGGGTCCACGGGGGAAACCGCAGGGGGAGCGGTCATGACATTTCGTGCGTCCATGCAAAGGGCTGGGATATCGGCAGCCCGCAGGATCGCTCTACTGCTGGTTTCCGTGCTGATAGTCAGCGGGTGCAGCAAATCCGATCAATTGTTCGTCGTGCGTGCCGTGGCCGCAGGAATTTCGCAGGCCGATCCCTTCTTCAAGGAGGACGGCAAGCTCGGCAGGGACACCCACGTCCCCGAGGCACGACCGGCCGGCGGGGTACAGGCCAGCAACAGTCCGGGGCTGTACGGGGGCACACCGGGCGGCGGGAACAGCCCGGGCGGAAACGAGACGGGCGGGGACGGCACCGGCGGAGACGGGACGGGCGGGAACGGGGCGGGCGGCGGCACGGGCGCGGACAACGGTTCGCCAGGACAGGATGTTGGCGGTGGGGCCACCGGTGAGTTCGGCGGATCGACCAAGCCGGGCACCTGCGTCGTGGCAAAGCTGAAGAAATTCCTCACCGCTCCCGAGAACTCCGCGAAGGCGCGGGAATGGGCGCGAGTCCTGCATATCGGCACCGCCGAGATCCCGCATTACATTGATCAACTCACACCTGTCGTGTTGCGTCACGACACTCTGGTGACGAATCACGAGTACAAGCACGGCAAGGCCGTCCCTTTCGACGCGTTACTGCAGGCGGGAATCGCGATTCTGGTCGATAAGCAGGGGCTGCCCGCCGTGAAGTGCTCCTGCGGGAATCCGCTGCGTCCTTCCGAGGTGAACATCAAAAAGACCTCGGTGCAGTTCAAGGACGGAAACAAGAAGTGGTCCGGATATCAGCAGGACCACATCGTGATCGTCGAGACGCCGCCCGGGAACCCCGAGATCGACCGGCTGCAGCTCATCGACGTCAACGACCCCGATCGCGGGATCGCCCGCGAGCTGGGCGCCGACGGTGACGACACGTCCTTCGACCCGCACGCGGAACAGACCGTGCCGACCGTCACCGGCATGACGTTCGCCCAGGCGGCGCAGCACCTCACCGACGCCGGGCTGGCCTTGGCGTACGACGGCGACTCCCTGCCGCCGGACGACGCCCAGGTCACTGCCTCAGAGCCTGTCCAGGGCAGCACGCTGGAGTGGGGCGCCTCCGTGACGCTGTTCGTGCAGTCCGACGACGGCGGGCAGAGCACTCCGCAGGATTCCGGCGGCGTGACCACGGGTCCGGACGAGTCGAGCACCGGACCCGACGACTCCAGCACCGGACCGGGCGACTCCAGCACCGGACCGGGCGAGTCCAGCACCGGACCGGATGAATCCGCTACCAGTCCCGGCGCGTCGAGCACCGGTCCGGGCGAGTCCAGCACCGGAGCCGGCACGACGCCATCGACGACGAACACGACACCGACGACCGACGGCACGGACTCGCCGCCCGTCTCGGACACCACCGCGCCGAACACGCCGACGAGCGATGCGGCGACCCCCTCGGAGTCCGTCTCGACCGCCCCGTCCCCCATCGAGCCGACGGACAGCGGCGCGCCGGGGGCGAGCGGCTCCTCCTCGGTCGACCCCGGCCTCAGCGACTCCGCGCCCGGTGCCCCCTCCTCCGCGACCGACGCGACCGACTCCGGTGGGCTCACCGGAGGCACGTCCTGATCCGCGTACGAACCAGCGCAGAACCCGGGGAGCAACCGGATGGCACCAGGATCACCGCAATCGGGAGTGGGCCGGATCATCGCCGGCCGGTATCGGCTGCTGGACCAGGTCGGCTCGGGTGGGATGGGCCATGTGTGGCTCGCCCACGACCAGCGGCTCGACTGCGATGTCGCACTCAAGGAGATCAGGTTCCGCACCACGCCGGAAGGCGGTGAGGAGCACGAGTCCCGCATCGCACGCGCCCGCGCCGAGGCACGGCACGCCGCGGTGCTGCGCGGGCACCCGCACGTGGTGACCGTGCACGACGTCCTGGAGCACGAGGGTCTGCCGTGGATCGTGATGGAGAACGTGGCGGGCGCGGAGGATCTACGCGCCTGGCTCGCCCGGCGCGGACCGCTGGCCCCCGCCGAGTGCGCCCGCATGGGCCTCGCGGTGCTGGACGCCCTGACCGCCGGGCACGAGCGCGGCATCATGCACCGGGACGTGAAACCTGCCAACATCCTGCTCGCTCCGGACCGCACGGGCACACCGGGCGCCCGGATTCTGCTCACCGACTACGGCATCTCCGTCCAGCCGGACTCCTCCGAGACCCGCTGGACCAGGACGTCCATCCTGGTGGGCACGGCCGGCTATCTGGCACCGGAGCGGGCCACGGGCGGACCGCCGACCGCGGCGGCCGACCTGTTCTCGCTGGGCTGCACCCTGTACTTCGGCGTGGAGGGCCACGGGCCGTTCGACCGCGACACCGATCTGGCCGCCATCACCGCCGTGGTCCTGGAGGAGCCGCCGCCACCCCGGCGGGCCGGGGCGCTGCGGTCGGTCGTCGAGGCACTCCTCGTCAAGGATCCCGCCCGGCGGATCTGCGCGGAGGACGTGGCGGCGGCGCTGGCCAGGATCATCACGCCCGGGCCGCATCCACCGACTCGGGTCGACACGGGCTCGCAACCGCCCTGGGCCGGTCTCGTCACCTCCGACGGGTCTTCGGGTCCTGGTGGCGGCGCGATGGGAGACCAGGGCCTCGCCGCACCGGCCGCGTACACGCCCACGGCCATGGGCCCCGGCGGCGCGGTGGGAGACCAAGGGTCAGCCGCACCGGCCGCGTACACGCCCACAGCCATGGGTTCCGGCGGCCCGGCCCGCGACCAGGGCTTCGCCGCACCGGCCGCGTACGCTCCCACCGCCCAGGCGCCGGGTGCGTACACCCCGACCGCACCGGGACCGGGCGCGTACATTCCGCCGGGCCAAGGGTTCGGCCCACCCTGGGCCGGGGCGCCGCCCGCTCCCACGCCAGGGCCCGGAGGCCGGCGTCGGCGCAAGCGCCCGCGCGCCCTGCAAGCCGTGGCGGCGGTGCTCCTCGCGCTCGGGCTGACGGCCGGCGGCGTCTGGTACGCGATGGCGCACAAGGCCGAGCTGCCGTACGGCGCCGAGGTGGGACTGTCCGAACCGCTCCACAAGGGCGACTGCGTCCTCGGCGATCCCGCCCCCTGGAAGGCGACGGGTGTCCCGCGTCTGACGCTGGATCCGAGCTGCAAGGCCCTGCGCCCCGACGGGCAGGTGATGGCGCTTTACAAGGCCCCCTCGTTCGAGGTCGCGCAACGCCAGGGCGAGAACCAGTGCTTGGAGCGGACGAAGAAGACCGCGGGCAGGCTCGCGTGGAACGTGCGCAGCATGGCCGTCGTCCCCACCCGCGAGGGCTTCGCCGCCACCGGGGGCACCGTCGCGTGCCTGCTGGTCGGGAAGGACGGGCCGGTGTACGGCCCGCTGGGCGACCTCCGCCCCTACGGGATGACCTTCACGGACGCCACCCAGATCCAGCGGGGGGACTGCCTCGGCCATGTCGACGGCGAAGCACGGGTCAACGATCACTACGAGCTGGTCGCCTGCGACAAGGAGCACGTCGGACTCGTCGTCGACATCACGCACCTCACGAGCTACGCGCCGGACCAGGACCCCTTGGAACAGGCGAACGCACAGTGCGAGAAGGACGCCCCACCCGAGAAGCACCACTACAGCAGTACCACCTACTGGAGTCACGGCCTGCGCAGCACGGGGATCTGGTCGAAGGGCACGTACCTGGTCGTCTGCAGCATCGAGCGCCTGGACAAAACCCTCATGCACGCGGACCCGTAGGCCGCCCGGCCCTGGCGAACCACCTCCCCCCGGGTGAAAATGGGCCCAAGGCCACGGCCCGCGTCGCGGACCCGCCTGGAGGAGGGTGCCGCGATGCCCGGTTCGACGAAGGCGATGGGCGTGATCACCGTGAGTGGGCTGGTCGTGGTGACCGCCTACACGGTGGCGCTCGGCAGCAACGGCTGGTTGTGGTTCGGCTGGGTGGTCCTCGGCCTGATCACGTTGGGGATGGTGGCCTCGCGCAGTATGTGAGGGTCACTCCCGGGGCAGCCGTCCCGCCGAGTGCACGCCCGGCTGGTACTTGGGCAGCCGGGCGGTGATCTTCATGCCGGCCCCCACCGCCGTCTCGATGACGAGGCCGTAGTCGTCCCCGTACACCTGGCGCAGGCGTTCGTCGACGTTGGACAGCCCGATGCCGCCGGAGGGGCTGACCTCTCCGGCCAGGATGCGGCGCAGCCGGTCGGGGTCCATTCCGGCGCCGTTGTCCTCGATGACGACCAGCGCCTCGGCGCCCGCGTCCTGAGCCGTGATACTGATGTGGCTCTTGTCGGTCTTGCCCTCCAGGCCGTGCTTGACGGCGTTCTCCACGAGGGGCTGCAGACAGAGGAAGGGCAGCGCGACCGGCAGCACCTCGGGCGCGATCTGCAGGGTGACCGACAGACGCTCCCCGAAGCGGGCTCTGACCAGAGCCAAGTAGTGGTCGATGGCGTGCAGTTCGTCGGCGAGCGTGGTGAAGTCGCCGTGCCGGCGGAACGAGTATCGGGTGAAGTCGGCGAATTCCAGGAGCAGTTCGCGGGCGCGTTCGGGATCGGTGCGGACGAACGAGGCGATCACCGCGAGCGAGTTGAAGATGAAGTGCGGTGATATCTGGGCGCGGAGTGCCTTGATCTCGGCCTCGATCAGCCGAGTACGGGACTGGTCGAGGTCGGCGAGTTCCAGTTGCACGGAGACCCAGCGGGCGACCTCGCCCGCGGCCCGTACGAGGACGGCGGACTCACGGGGCGCGCAGGCGACGAGCGCCCCGTGCACCCGTTCGTCGACGGTGAGCGGCGCGACGACGGCCCAGCGCAGCGGACAGTCGGGTTCCTCGCACGTCAGCCGGAAGGCCTCGCCACGGCCGGTCTCCAGCGGTCCGCCGAGCCGCTCCATGATCTCGGCGCGGTGGTGCGCCCCCACGCCGTCCCAGGCGAGGACCGTCTCCTGATCGGTGAGGCAGAGCGCGTCCGTGCCGAGCAGCGTGCGCAGCCGTCGCGCGGACCGGCCCGCCGTCTCGCCGGTGAGGCCCGCGCGCAGCGGTGGCGCGGCGAGCGAAGCGGTGTGCAGGGTCTCGAAGGTGGCATGCTCGACGGGGGTGCCGAGCCCGCCGAGGCTCTCGGGCCGCGCGGTGCGCCTGCCGAGCCAGAACCCGGCGGCGAGCAACGGCAGTACGGCGACACAGAGACCGGCGAGGAATCCGCTCATGTCTGGGCCTCGTTCGCGAAGCCCCTCACGCCCCGGCCTCCTTGGCGCTCACCGCGGTGCGCACCTGAGCGCCGGCCAGTTCCTCAGGCAGGTGGAACCGGGCCAGAATCGCGGCCGTCCCGGCCGGCACCCGTCCCGGCGTGGCCAGTGACACGAGCATCATCGTCACGAATCCGAGCGGCACCGACCACAGCGCGGGCCAGGCCAGGAGTGCGTGCAGGGAACCTGTGCCCGGATAACCCGCCATGGTCGCGCCGACCGCGACCAGCGCGGAGCCGCCGCCGATGAGCATCCCGGTGGCCGCGCCCGGCGGGGTCAGCCGCCGCCACCAGATGCCGAGCACCAGCAAGGGGCAGAAGGAGGAGGCGGAGACGGCGAACGCGAGCCCCACCGCATCGGCCACCGGCAGCCCGCCCACCAGCACGCTCGCCCCGAGCGGCACGGCCATGGCGATCACGGTGCCGAGCCGGAAGTGCCGTACCCCACGCGTGGGCAGCACGTCCTGCGTGAGCACGCCCGCCACCGCCATGGTGAGTCCGGACGCGGTCGACAGGAACGCCGCGAAGGCGCCGCCCGCCACCAGTGCGCCCAGGAGGTCCGCGCCGACGCCGCCGATCATCCGGTCCGGCAGCAGCAGCACCGCGGCGTCCGCGTCCCCGGTGAGGGTGAGCTCGGGGGCGTACAGCCGGCCCAACGCCCCGTAGACGGGCGGGAGAAGATAGAAGGTGCCGATCAGACCGAGCACGGCGACCGTGGTGCGGCGAGCGGCGACGCCGTGCGGGCTGGTGTAGAAGCGGACGACCACGTGCGGCAATCCCATCGTGCCGAGGAAGGTGGCGAGGATCAGTCCGTACGTGGCGTACAGCGGGCGTTCCTCGCGCCCGGCCGCCAGCGAGGTCGACATGCCGCCGTTGCTGCCGCGGTCGGCCACCGGGACCGGGTCGCCCTTGGAGAAGGTGAGCCGGGCGCCGCGCTCGATGTGGTGGACGCCCGCGGGGAGTTCGACGCGCTCGCCTTCGTACCCCCGTCCGTCGACGCCGCCCGTGGCCGTGACGCCCAGGGGCCTGGAGAGCTTCAGGTCGAGGGTGACGTCGACGCGTACGAACCGCTGTTCGCGGAAGGTCGCCGGTTCGTCGAAGGCGTCGCGGGGTCCGCCGTGGGCCTGCCAGGCGAGGACCAGGAAGAGCGCGGGGACAAGCAGGGCGGTGAGCTTGAGCCAGTACTGGAACGCCTGCACGAAGGTGATGCTGCGCATGCCGCCCGCGGCGACGGTGGCGACCACGACGACGGCGACGAGCACTCCGCCGAACCAGTCGGGCGCGTCGGTCAGCACGGCCAAGGTCAGGCCCGCGCCCTGCAGTTGGGGCAGCAGATACAGCCAGCCGACGCCGACGACGAAGGCACCGGCCAGCCGCCGCACCGCCCCCGAGCCGAGCCGTGCCTCGGCGAAGTCCGGCAGGGTGTACGCGCCCGAGCGGCGCAGCGGGGCCGCGACGAACAGCAGCAGCACCAGGTAGCCCGCCGTGTAGCCGACGGGGTACCAGAGCATGTCCGGGCCCTGGACCAGCACGAGGCCGGCGATGCCCAGGAAGGAGGCGGCCGAGAGATACTCGCCGCTGATCGCGGCCGCGTTGAGCCGGGGGCCCACGGTGCGCGAGGCGACGTAGAAGTCGGAGGTGGTCCGGGAGATGCGCAGGCCGAAGGCGCCGACCAGGACGGTCGCGACGACGACGAGGGCGACCGCGGGGACGGCGTAACTCTGGTTCACGGCTCAGCGGTCCTCGACCAGGCGCACGAAGTCCTTCTCGTTGCGCTCCGCCCGGCGTACGTACCAGCGGGCGAGCAGCACCAGCGGCGGGTACACGCAGAATCCGAGTACGGCCCACTCCAGACTCGCGCCGTCCGGCATCGCGGCGAAGACGAGGGGAAGCGGACCGACGAGCAGCACCAGGACGGCGAACACCACGAGAGCGACCCGGAGTTGACTGCGCATCAGAGAACGGACATAGGTGTGGCCGAGTGTGGTCTGTTCGTCGATCTCGGTCCTGGGACGGTAGTAGCCGGACGTCCGGCGGGTGCGCCGGGGCACGCCGGTGACGACCACGCGGCGCTCGGTCGGGTCCTGCGGCACGCTGCCCTCCTCAGCTCGTGGTCCGGCGCAGCAGCAGGTCGCGCAGTTCGCGCGCGTGCCGACGGCTGACCTGGAGTTCGACGGAGTCGACGAGGACGCTCACGGTACCCGCGTCCAGCCGGAGCTCGCCGATGTGGCGCAGCGCGACGAGGTGGCGCCGGTGGATGCGGACGAAGCCGCGGGAGCGCCAGCGCTCTTCGAGGGTGGACAGCGGGATGCGCACGAGATGACTGCCCTGGGCGGTGTGCAGGCGGGCGTAGTCGCCGTGCGCCTCGACGTGGGTGATGTCCTCGACGGCCACGAAGCGCGTCACACCGCCGAGTTCGACGGATATGTGGTCGGGGTCGGGCTCGTGCACGGGAATCAGCGGTGCGGTGTCCCTGAGTTGGACGGCTCGTCGAACGGCCTCGGCGAGCCGCTCCCGGCGGACGGGCTTGAGGACGTAGTCGACGGCCTTGAGATCGAAGGCCTGCACGGCGAAGCCCTCGTGGGCGGTGACGAACACGAGGAGCGGCGGTTGGGCGAAGCCTGTGAGCAGCCGGGCGAGGTCGAGCCCGTCCAGCCCCGGCATGTGGATGTCGAGGAAGACGACGTCGATCGCCTCGGGTCCGCCGGGTCCGGATTCCAGCGCCCGGTTGATCCGGCGCAGCGCCTCGGTCGCATCGCTCGCCCCCTCGGCGTTGCTGACGCGTGGATCGGCGTTCAGCAGATAGAGGAGTTCCTCGAGGGACGGTTGTTCGTCGTCGACGGCGAGCGCGCGCAGCATGAGAGTGGAGTGTATGAGCGATTCGTACGACTGGACATGCGCGGGGCGTGGACGTTGCCGCTGGATGCGGCATGGATGTTGCGCCGGAGGGGGCCCGGGCGGCGTGCTGGATACAGTGCCGCCATGAACAGCAAGCCCCCGATGTTCGACGACCTCGACCGCAAGATCATCACGGCCCTGATGGCCAATGCCAGGACGAGCTTCGCGGAGATCGGCGCGGCGATCGGCCTGTCCGCCACCGCAGTCAAGCGCCGCGTCGACCGGCTGCGTGAGACCGGCGTGATCACCGGGTTCACGGCCACGGTGAAGCCGGCGGCACTGGGCTGGCGCACGGAGGCGTACGTGGAGGTCTACTGCGAGGGCGCGGCCCCGCCCCGGCGGCTCGCGGAGGTCGTGCGCAATCATCCGGAGATCACCGCGGCGATGACGGTGACCGGGGGCGCGGACGCGCTGCTGCATGTGCGCGCCACGGACGTGGAGCACTTCGAGGAGGTGCTGGAGCGCATCCGTGCCGAACCCTTCATCCGGAAGACGATCAGCTACATGGTGCTGTCCCACCTGCTGCCGGAGGCCCCGGAGGCGGGTGCGACCCACGCCGCACCGGATGACGCAGCAACCGTGCGCTGAACCCCTGGTTTGCGCAGCAAAACTGCGCACACGCGCAGCTCTCGTCGCTTGTCGCCCGTATCCCCCGTTTCCTACCGTGGAGGCACCCCCAGCCGACACCGCAGGAAGCGGAGGAACCTCTCTGTGCCCGACAGCCGTGTGCCGCACCCCCGGCGCTTCCTCGTCTGCGAACCCAGACACTTCGCCGTGCAGTACGCCATCAATCCCTGGATGCATCCCGACACCCCGGTCGACGTCGATCTGGCCCGCGGCCAGTGGCAGGCGCTGATCCGCGCCTATCGCGACCACGGTCATACCGTCGACTCCGTCGAGCCCGTCGCCGACCTCCCCGACATGGTGTTCGCGGCGAACTCCGCGCTCGTCCTCGCCGGCCGTGTCTTCGGCTCGCTCTTCCACGCGCCGCAGCGCCGCCCCGAGTCCACCGCGTACGAGACCTGGTTCAAGGCGGCCGGTTTCGACGTCTACCGCCCCGAGTCGGTGTGCGAGGGCGAGGGCGACCTCGTCCCGACGGGCCGGTACGTCCTGGCCGGCACCGGATTCCGGACGAGGCCCGAGGCCCATCGCGAGGTCCAGGAGTTCTTCGGCGTCCCGGTGATCAGCCTCCAGCTGGTGGACCCGCGGTTCTACCACCTGGACACGGCCCTCTTCGTCCTGGACGACGGGCACGAGGCAAACATTGCGTACTACCCGCAGGCGTTCTCGCCGGGCAGTCGCGAGGTGCTCGCGCGGCTGTTCCCCGACGCGGTGATCGCCACCCGCGAGGACGCCATGGCCTTCGGTCTCAACTCCGTCTCCGACGGCCGCCACGTCTTCATCTCGCCGCGCGCCGAGGCCCTCGCCGACCAGCTCGTACGCCACGGCTACGTCCCCGTCCCCGTCGACCTGTCCGAGTTCCACAAGGCCGGCGGCGGCATCAAGTGCTGCACTCAGGAGATCCGTTCATGACGGCACCCACCCGCGTCCCTGCCCGTACCCGCACCTCCACCGACCTCATCCGTGCCGAGGAGCCCGTCCTTGCGCACAACTACCACCCGCTGCCCGTCGTCGTCGCCCGCGCCGAGGGCACCTGGGTCGAGGACGTCGAGGGCCGCCGCTATCTGGACATGCTGGCGGGCTACTCCGCGCTCAACTTCGGCCACCGCAACCCGGTGCTGATCGAGGCGGCACACCAGCAGCTCGACCGGCTGACACTCACCTCACGCGCCTTCCACAACGACCAGCTGGCCCATTTCGCCGAGTCGCTCGCCGAGTTGACGGGCCAGGACATGGTCCTGCCCATGAACACGGGCGCGGAGGCCGTGGAGAGCGCCATCAAGGTGGCCCGCAAGTGGGCGTACGAGGTGAAGGGCGTCGCACCGGACCAGGCGACGATCCTCGTGGCCGCCGACAACTTCCACGGCCGTACGACGACCATCGTCAGCTTCTCCACGGACGAGACGGCCCGCACGGGCTTCGGCCCCTTCACGCCCGGTTTCCGTGTCGTCCCGTACAACAACCTCGCCGCGCTCGAAGCGGCGGTCGACGAGACGACCGCAGCCGTGCTGATCGAGCCCATCCAGGGCGAGGCGGGCGTCGTCATCCCCGACGACGGCTACCTCACCGGCGTACGCGAACTGACCCGGCGCACGGGCTGTCTGTTCATCGCGGACGAGATCCAGTCGGGCCTCGGCCGCACGGGCAGCACCCTCGCCGTCGATCACGAGGACGTCGTTCCGGATCTGCTGCTGCTCGGCAAGGCGCTCGGCGGCGGCATCGTGCCGGTCTCCGCGGTGGTCGGCCGCCGGGACGTGCTCGGCGTGCTGCGTCCTGGCGAGCACGGCTCGACGTTCGGCGGCAATCCGCTCGCCGCGGCGGTCGGTTCGGCCGTCGTCGGGCTCCTTGAGACCGGTGAATTCCAACGCCGGGCGACCGAGTTGGGCGTGGTCCTGCGTGGTGGTCTCGCCGCGCTCGTGGGCAAGGGTGTCGAGGGCTTCCGCTCGCGCGGGCTGTGGGCGGGCGTCGACATCGACCCGGCCATCGGCACGGGGCGCGAGATCAGCGAGGGCCTGATGCGCGAAGGGATCCTGGTCAAGGACACCCACGGTTCGACGATCCGGCTGGCACCACCGCTGACCATCACCGGCCAGGAACTCCGTTCGGCGCTCGGGGCGTTGGAGAAGGTCCTGGCTCAGGGCGTCTGAAACCGGCGGCGATCGGGCAAGGGCGTCACCACCACGGGTGCGGGGCGATCCTGGCGGCCGAGGTTCCGAGGCCGGCGGGGCCGTGGAGGAGGCGCTCCGCGGGTCCTCGCGTGCGGAGGCCGGTGCGGCGGTACCACTCGTTGTCGCCGGCCATCCAGTCCTGGAGCGTTCCGACGTACCCGAGGACGCTCTCGGACACGTCCGACCCCAGTTCCGCGAGGAGCTGGGGCAGTTCGGTCGTGGTGGTCTCCTCGAATTCGCGGATCCGGGCGGTGAACAGGTCGTAGGCGATGTCCACGGCCTGCTGTGCTCGCGCGCGGAATCCGGATGAGGATTCAGACGCGCGGACCATGGCCGGTAGAACTCGGGGCGCCGAAAAGGCTGCGCCATGTCCGCCCCGCCCGTTTCTCCGGCTTGTTCGCGATCGGGTGCGATCGTTCCACAACAGGGAGCGCGGAAGCACCGAATTCCCCGCTCGGCCGTCCCATCGTGTGAGCGAAGGTGTCAGAGCCGTACGGCCACCAGGGCGATGTCGTCGCGGGCACCGCCGGTGACGCCGAGGCGGGCCAGCAGGAAGTCGGCGAGGCGTTCGGGACCGAGTCGGGCGGAACGGGCCAGGGCGTCGGTGAGACGGTCGAGGCCGGCGTCGATGTCTTCGCCGCGGCGTTCGATGAGCCCGTCGCTGTACAGGACGAGGGTGTCGCCCGAGGTGTAGGGGACGGCTGACTGGGGGCGGGGGACGTGTTCGGGGCGGACGCCCAGCGGTGGGTCGGTGGCCCGGTCGAGCAGCCGGCAGGTGCCGTCGGAGTGCAGCAGTACCGGCGGCGGGTGGCCGGCGCTGCTGTAGGCGATCTGCCGGCTGTCGGCGTCGATCACCGCGGCGACCGCGGTGGTGGCCATCGCACCCTCGACCGACCGGGCGTACAGGCCGAGCACCTCCAAGGCCTTCGCGGGCCCCTCCACGGTGCGGGTGGAGGCACTCAGTGCACTGCGGAGCATGCCCATGACAGTGGCGGCCTCCAGACCGTGACCGACGACGTCGCCGACCGCGACGGCGAAGCGGTCGCCGGGCAGGTCGACGACGTCGTACCAGTCGCCGCACACGTTCAGGGAACCGACCGCGGGGAGATACCGCACCGCGATGTCGGGGTGCCGGGCCAGGTCCGGGGAGTGCAGCATGGCTTCCTGCAGGGTGACGGCGACCTGACGTTCACGGGCGTGGGCCTGGCGCAGTTCCTCGTTGAGATGCTGCAGTTCCCGGGAACGTGCGTACAGCTCGGCCTCCATCCCCTCCTCGCGCTTGCTCACGCCCGCGTTCGGGCCAAGCAGCCGACGGTAGGCCTGACGGGCGCGCACGAACGCGGTGACGTCCTCCACCCGGTGGATGATCCAGGCAACCTTTCCGTCGATCCCCAGGACGGGGGTGTTGATCGGGGACCACCACCGCTCCTCGAACTGACCCGGCCGCTCCACGATGGGAATGTCGTATTTCTGCAGCGCCATGGTGTCCCGCTCGCCGGACGACAGGACCCGGCGCAGGGAGGCGTCCAGGTTGCGCACCCCGTCGGCATGCGGATCTGCGGGGTTGTCGGGGAAGGCGTCGAAGATGTACTGCCCCAACAGATCGTCACGGCTGCGGGCGGTCGCCTGCAGGTAGGCCATGTTCACGTCGACGATCACCAGGTCGGGCCCCAGAACGAGGTAGGGGCTCGGCGTGGCCGCGAACAGCGCCGCGTAGTCGATCTCTGGTGATGTCACGTGCTTCCTGCCAGTCCTGGTGACCCGCCACTTCCAATCTACGAAGCATCCGCCGTCCACGCCCGGCGAAGACCTGCGGCTTCGCGGAGCCAGCAGGAGTACCCCGGGGGACACAAGACCCACACGCTTGCCAACGGACAGTAATGATTGCGCCACACTACGCCATCAGGTTGATGTGTACCGGCCAGTAGCAGCAGGCTGGACCAGCGTTCGTCCCGGCCTGCGCAAGAACACGCCCATCGCACCCTGACCTGCCATCAGGAAAGCGGTGATGGGTCAGCATGAGTCCGTTCGGACACGGTTCCGGCCGACCGCGCCTGCACATACACTGGCACCCCGCGACATGCCGGTTGACCTGCTGGAACGCGGCGGTTGAGCCGATCCGCCAGAGTGAGGAGCGACCCCATGTTCTACTACGTCCTCAAATACGTCCTTCTCGGGCCGCTGCTGAGGCTTGTCTTCCGGCCCCGGATCGAGGGCCTTGAGCACATCCCGCCGTCGGGTCCCGCCATCGTCGCCGGCAACCACCTCTCCTTCTCGGACCACTTCCTGATGCCCGCGATCCTCAAGCGGCGCATCACCTTCCTCGCGAAGGCCGAGTACTTCACCGGCCCCGGCATCAAGGGCCGGCTGACGGCCGCCTTCTTCCGCAGCGCCGGGCAGATCCCGGTGGACCGTTCCGGCAAGGAGGCAGGCCAGGCCGCCATCCGCGAAGGACTCGGCGTCCTGCGCAAGAACGAACTGCTGGGCATCTACCCGGAGGGCACCCGCTCGCACGACGGCCGCCTGTACAAGGGCAAGGTCGGCGTCGCGGTGATGGCCCTCAAGGCCCAAGTCCCGGTGATTCCCTGCGCGATGATCGGTACCTTCGAGGCCCAGCCCCCGGGCAAGGTCATCCCGAACATCCACCCCGTCGTGATCCGCTTCGGCAAGCCCCTCGACTTCTCCCGCTACGCCGGGATGGAGGACGAGAAGGCCGTGCTGCGTGCCATCACCGACGAGATCATGTACGCCATCCTCACCCTGTCCGAGCAGGAGTACGTCGACCGGTACGCGGCCGTCGTCAAGGCCGAGGAGGCCACCGAGAGCGCGGCGAAGGCCCGCTCGTTCCCGCGGATGCCGCTCAGCTGACCCGGCGGGAGCCGGGTGACTCTGCCGAGGGCTGAACCTCTGGGGGACCATGCCCTCCCGGCCGTACGGTCCCCTCATGAGACGAGCTGTGGTGATCGGGGCGACGGGACAGATCGGGCGTGCGGCCGTGGGCACGCTCGTGCGGGACGGCTGGGACGTGACGGCCGCGTCACGTGGTGGGGGCCGGGACGACACCTGGCCCGAGCAGGTACGGAGCGCGCGGCTCGACCGCGAGGACGACGCGGCACTGGACGCGGTGATCGGCGAGGGCTGCGACGTGGTCGTGGACGTCGTCGCCTACGGAGCGGGGCACGCACGGCAGTTGGCGGGCCTCGCCGGACGCGTCGGCTCGGCCGTAGTGATCTCCAGCGTGTCGGTGTACGAGGACGACAAGGGGCGCGGCTTCGACACGCAGTCACAGCCGGACGGCTTCCCTGAGTATCCGGTGCCGATCCCGGAAAGTCAGCGCACCGTGCGGCCCGGTGACGACACGTACAGCACCCGGAAGGTCGCCCTGGAGCGCGAACTTCTCGCCCTGGGCGAGCAGTTGCCCGCGACCCTGCTGCGCGCGGGTGCCGTCCACGGCCCGTACTGCCGAACGCCGCGCGAGCTGTATTTCGTCAAGCGCAACATCGAGGGTCGTCGCCGGCGGATCCTCCCCTTCGGCGGCACGAGCCGTTTTCATCCGGCGAGCGTCCACAACCTCGCTGAGCTGGTCCGCCTGGCGGCCGCGCGGCCGGGATCACGTGTCCTGAACGCCTGTGACCCCGAGGCGCCCACGGTGGCGGAGATCGGCGCGGCGGTCGACGCGGTGATGGGCGTCGAGAACGAGGACGTCCTCGTGGACGGGCTCCCGCCCGCCCCCACGGTGGGCGACACGCCCTGGTCGGTTCCGCATCCCGTGATCTGCGACATGACCTCGGCCGAACGGGAGTTGGGCTACCGCCCGGTGGTCCGGTACGCCGAGACCCTCCCGGAGACGGTCGCCTGGATCGAAGGCCGGCTCGCCGGGCGGGACTGGCGCGAGGCGTATCCGGACATGTTCCGGGCGTACGGGGATCTCTTCGATTATGCCGCGGAGGACGACTGGTTGACGAAATGAGGGAAGGGCGGCCGGAACTCCGGCCGCCCTTCGGTCACTTGATGCCGGGCTACGGCGTCGGCGTGGCGTGCGGGGTGCACGTCACGTCGCTGCTGTCCGTCTTGCCGGTCAGCAGGTAGGCGTCCACCCGGGAATTGATGCACGGGTTGACCAGGCCGGTCACGCCGTGCGAGCCCGCGTCCTTCTCGGTGATCAGGCGGGAGCCCTTGAAGCGCTTGTGCAGTTCGACGGCACCGGGGTACGGAGTGGCGGCGTCACGCGTGGACTGCACGATCAGGACGGCCGGCAGCCCCTTGCCGGTCTTCACGTCCACCGGCGTCTGCTGCTTGACCGGCCAGGTGGCGCACGGCAGGTTCATCCACGCGTTGGCCCACGTCATGAACGGGTAGTCCTCGTGGAGCCGCGTGTTGTCCCGGTCCCACTTCTTCCAGCTGGTGGGCCACTTGGCGTCGGTGCATTCGACGGCCGTGTAGACGGCGTTGCCGTTCTCCGAGGCGATGTTGCCCGCGGTGTCCGACAGGTCCGGGGAGGCGGCGTCGACGAGCGCCTGGGTGTCACCGGCCACGTACTTGCTGAACACCGTCGCGACCGGCACCCACGAGGAGTCGTAGTACGGGGCGCTCTGGAAGAAGGAGATGAGCTCGGCGGGGCCGACGACGCCACCCAGCGGACTCTGCTTCGCGGTGGCGCGCAGCTTCAGCCACTGGTCCTGCACCTTGGCGCGGGTGTCGCCGAGGTGGAAGGCGGCGTCGTTCTTGGCGACCCAGTCCTCCCAGTCCTTCCAGCGGCCCTCGAAGGCGATGTCCTGCTCCAGGTTGGCCTGGTACCAGATGTTCTCGCGCGACGGGTTGACGACGCTGTCGACGACCATGCGGCGGACGTGTCCCGGGAAGAGCGTGCCGTAGACGGCGCCGAGGTACGTACCGTACGAGACGCCCAGGTAGTTGAGCTTCTTCTCGCCGAGTGCGGCCCGGATGACGTCCAGGTCGCGCGCGGTGTTCGGCGTGGTCATCTGAGGCAGCATGGCGCCGCTGCGCTCGGCACAGCCGTCCGCGTACTCGGCGGCCAGCTTGCGCTGGGCGAACTTGTCGGCCTGCGTGTCCGGGACCGGGTCGGCCTTGGGCGCCTTCACGAACTCCTGCGGGTCGATGCAGGAGATGGGCGCCGAGTGGCCGACACCGCGCGGGTCGAAGCCCACGAAGTCGTACGCCTTGGCGGTGTTGGCCCAGATGGCGCTCTTGGTGGTCACGCGGCGCGGGAAGCGCATGCCCGAGCCACCGGGACCACCCGGGTTGTAGACGAGGGCGCCCTGGCGCTCCTCCTTGGTGCCCGTGTTCCCGATACGGTCCACGGCCAGCTTGATCTGCTTGCCGTTCGGGTGGGCGTAGTCGAGCGGCACACTGACCCAGCCGCACTGGATCGGCTTCTCGAAGCCCCAGTCGGCGGGGCAGTCCTGCCAGTCGATCCCGGCCTTGGCGGCCCGTTCCGCGGCGATGGCCGCTCCGCGCTGCTCCCGGCTCTGACCGTGGCGTGAGTCGGCGGTGGCCGACGGGGCCGCCACGGCTCCGGCTATCAGGGTCGCCGTGACGAGCGCTCCGGCCGAACCGAGGGCTGTCACGCGTCTCGACGGTCTCATGGACCTCAAGTGGGGCCTCCCCGTACATCGTTGCGATTGGTACGGGGATCCTTTCGGCTGTGAGGTCCCTGAGAACAGATGAGACCGGCCTTCTTTACTAATCCGATAGCCGGTGTCCACTGTTCCGTTGAGCGGAGACGCTGTCCTTCAGCCGAGCACCCGCAGTGCGTCGTCCAATACACGCCGCAGCCGCAGCCCGTCGGGCGCGAGCGCGGTCACCAGCACGGCCGGTCCGGCGAGCGGTGTGAGCGCGGCGCACTCCCCCAGCAGTCGTGCCTGCGGCAGCTCCTTCTCGAACTCCGGTCGTACGACGACGAGTTGCCCCAGAGCCCGCAGTCCCCCGAGGACGGCGGGACCGTCCCACCCACCGGGCGCACCGGGCCCGCATGCCAACTCCTGGTCCAGCAACAGTCGTCCGGCGAGCCGCACGGCAAGACGGCTGGTGAGCCGCCCGGGTTCCTCGCCGACCCGCCCGAGCACCTGCTCCTCCCGGAAGACGAGCCGAGCACCCGCGTCGAGTTCGATGCGCGAGGAGACGTACAGATCACTACCGCCTGCCGAGATCAACTGCTCGGGCAGCCAGCACAGTTCGCCCCCGTCGGTGACGTGGAGCCGCACGTCGTAGCGCGCCTCCCCCTTGTTCTGCCCCGGCAGCGCGATGGTGGCGGCGGCCGACCCGACCTGCAGCCGCGCCCTCTCTCCCACCTCCGCCTCGACGGTGAAGTGATCACCGCCGAGCGGACCGCTCATCGCGCCGACGAGCAGAACCCGTGCCTCGGAGCCGTCGGCCCGGGTACGGCGCAGGGCGAGCGGCCCGTCCCCCTCCAGCACGGGCAGTGAGGTCCCGCCCCGTCCGTCGTCCCGTGCCGAAATCCGCGCGGTGGCCCGCACTCCCGCCGTCGTCATACCGTCCACGCGGCGAACCGCTCCCGCACCCAGCCGGCGACGTCCGTAACCCCGGCCTCGGTCCGCAGCGACTGGAAGACGACCGGCAGCTCGGCCCGCTGCGCCTTGGCGTCGGCCGCCATACGCCCCAGATCGGACCCGACGTACGGCGCGAGGTCGGTCTTGTTGACGACGAGCAGATCGGCAGTCGTGACACCGGGCCCGCCCTTGCGCGGAATGTCGTCCCCGCCCGCCACGTCGATGACGAAGATCTGCGCGTCGACCAGCCCCTTCGAGAAGGTCGCCGTGAGGTTGTCACCCCCGGACTCCACCAGGATCAGATCCAGCGGCCCCACCTCGTCCTCCAGATCCTCGACCGCTTCGAGGTTGGCGGAGATGTCGTCCCGGATGGCGGTGTGCGGGCAGGCCCCCGTCTCGACGGCGGTAATCCGCTCGGGCGGCAGCACGGCCTCCCGCAGCAGGAACTCGGCGTCTTCCCGCGTGTAGATGTCGTTGGTGACGACCGCGAGGGACAACTCGTCACGCAACGCCTTGCAGAGCGCGGCGACGGTGGCCGTCTTCCCGGAGCCCACGGGCCCGCCGAGACCGATGCGAAGAGCACGACGCGAGCCGTCGGCACGATGGGCGTCGGCACTGACGGCGGAGACACCGCCGTGGGTGTGATGGTGGTCGAGGTGCATGATTACGGCTCCAGTTCTTGGTCGGGGCTGAGGTCCGTCAGCTCCGGCCGGCACAACCGGCCCGTCCGGCGTTCGAGGACGAGGCCGTCAAGGCCGATTCGGGGTCCGGGGGCGGAGCCCCAGGGACGATGGGGGTCTCCCCTGCTCGAGCGAAGCCAAGAGCTTGGGAAGGGCAGGGGCGGAGGGGGCGGAGAACTCCTACGACGCGAACAGACGTACAGACCACGCCGCGTGCGCCTCCGCGCTGATCTCCAGCAGCGGAGCCGAAGCGGCAGGCAGCGCATCGACCCCGTCGTCGACCACTCTGCGGGCGGCGTCGGCCGCGGCACGGGCCACCAGGTCCAACTCCGGCGCAAGACGGGCCAGAACCGCGGTGGCATCGAACGGGTCCAGACTCAGCAACCGCACCGTCGCCGTCGCCGGCCCACTGACCGCCTCGTACGCGGAGCAGTACGCCGCGTCCTGCGCCCCGAGCCCCGCGGCCCGCGCAGCCACCCCCAGCACCACCGGCTGATGCGCCCCCTTGGGGAACTCCCGAGCCATCGCGTCGAGTTCCGCCGAAGGCCACGCCGCCCGAGCCGCCCTCATCAACTGCCGCCCGAGCCTGCGCGCGGCGCCACGCAGCGCGGGCGACGGCGTGCGGGCGTCCGCGGCCGCGTCCAACGCCACCGGATCGACGCCGAGCGCGCCCGCCGCGGCGAGCGAGGCCGACACGAGCCCGGTCGTGTGCAATCGCCCCCGGCAGAACTCCTCCAGACTCGTCGCCCCGGTGATCCGCCCGGCCTTGACCGCCGCCTCCGCCCCACCGGAGTGGGCATGCCCCCCGGCGGGAAAGCGGCCGTCGGCCAGGACGAGCAGTGCTGCGCGGGACATCAGAAGAGGAAGTAACGCTGGGCCATGGGCAGTTCGGCGGCCGGAGTCGCCTCGACGAGCTCCCCGTCGATGTGCACGGCGAAGCTGTCGGGATCGATCCGCACATCCGGCCGCGCGTCGTTCTCGCGCATGTCGGCCTTGGTCACCCCACGCGTCGACTCGATCGCGACGAACCGCTTCCCGAGCGAGAGCCGTTCCGGCAGCCCGTCCTCGATGGCGAGCGGCGCCACGAAGTTGAACGAGTTCGAGGCCGGGGCCCGCCCGATGGCCCCGTACATCGGGCGGGGCAGAATCGGCTGCGGCGTCGGAATCGAGGCGTTGGCGTCGCCCATCTGCGCGTACGCGATCTGTCCGCCCTTGATGACGAGATGCGGCTTGACCCCGAAGAACGCGGGCTCCCACAGCACGAGGTCGGCGAGCTTGCCGGTCTCGACGGAACCGACCTCGCGGGCCAGCCCCTGAGCTAGCGCCGGGTTGATCGTGTACTTGGCGACATAGCGACGTACGCGATGGTTGTCCGCGCGCCCGTCGCCGGGAAGAGCCCCTCGCCGCCGCTTCATCACATGTGCCGTCTGCCAGGTCCGCATGATGACCTCGCCGACGCGGCCCATGGCCTGGGCGTCGGACGAGATGATCGAGATGGCGCCGAGGTCGTGCAGGATGTCCTCGGCCCCGATCGTGGAGGGCCGGATCCGGGACTCCGCGAAGGCCAGGTCCTCCGGGACGGCCGGGTTCAGGTGGTGACACACCATCAGCATGTCGAGGTGTTCCTCGGCGGTGTTGACGGTGTAGGGCCGGGTCGGGTTGGTGGAGCTGGGCAGCACGTGCGGCTCGGAGACCACGGTCATGATGTCCGGGGCGTGGCCGCCGCCCGCACCCTCGGTGTGGTACGCGTGGATGCCGCGGCCGCCGATCGCGGCGAGCGTGTCACCCACGAAGCCGGCCTCGTTGAGGGTGTCCGTGTGGATGGCGACCTGAATGCCCGTACGGTCGGCGACGGTCAGCGCGGCGTCGATCGCCGCGGGCGTGGAACCCCAGTCCTCGTGGATCTTCAGGCCGAGCGCGCCGCCACGGATCTGCGAGAACATCGCGTCGTGCGAGACGGTGTTGCCCTTGCCGAGCAGGCCGAAGTTGAGGGGGTATGCCTCCATCGCCTCCAGCATCCGGGCCAGGTGCCAAGGGCCGGGCGTGACGGTGGTCGCCTTGGAGCCCTCGGCGGGACCCGTGCCGCCGCCGACCAGCGTCGTGATCCCGGCGGCGAGCGCCTCGTCCGCAATCTGGGGACAGATCAGATGCACGTGCGCGTCGATGGCGCCCGCGGTCAGGATCCGCCCGTTGCCCGCGATGATCTCCGTCTCCGGACCGATCACCAGATCGGGGTGCACACCGTCCATGGTGTCCGGGTTGCCCGCCTTGCCGATGCCGGTGATCCGGCCGTCGCGGATGCCGACGTCGGCCTTGACGATTCCCCAGTGGTCGATGATCACAACGCCCGTGATGACCGTGTCCGGGGTGCCCTCCGCACGGGTGGCGCGCGCCTGGCCCATGGATTCGCGGATGACCTTGCCACCGCCGAACACCGCCTCATCACCGGCGAGTCCTGGGCCGCCGGAACGGTCCTCCTCGATCTCCACCAGCAGATCGGTGTCGGCGAGCCGGATGCGGTCGCCGGTCGTGGGGCCGAACAGATCGGCGTAGGCGGCACGCGAGATCTCAGGCATCGAGGGCACCTCCAGTCTCACCGCGCAGTCCGGGCACCACACGGGCACCGGCGAGCGGAACGAGTTCGACATCGACGGGGATGCCCGGCTCGAAGCGCACGGCGGTGCCGGCGGCGACGTTGAGCCGCTTGCCGCGTGCGGCGGCGCGGTCGAAGTCCAGACCGGGGTTGGCCTCGGCGAAGTGGTAGTGGGAGCCGACCTGGACGGGCCGGTCGGCGGCGTTGAGGACGGTCAGCCGGGTGACCTCGCGGCCTTCGTTGAAGACGACGGGTCCGTCGGCGAACAGGATCTCCCCAGGAATCATGGTTCTCGCTCCCCCGTCAGACGATCGGGTCGTGGATGGTGACGAGCTTGGTGCCGTCGGGGAAGGTCGCCTCCACCTGGACGTCGTGGATCATCTCGGGGATGCCCGCCATGACGTCGTCCCGGGTGAGGATCTTGCGTCCGGAGGACATCAGTTCGGCGACGGTACGGCCGTCACGCGCGCCTTCGAGGATGTGCGACGTGATGAGGGCGACAGCCTCGGGGTGGTTCAGTTTCAGTCCGCGGGCCCGCCGCTTCTCGGCCACGTCGGCTGCCACATGAATGAGCAGCCTCTCCTGCTCGTGCGGGGTCAGTTGCACGGCGTCCCACCTCACATCCTCGCTCCGGACCGTGCGGGGCCCGGTGGCCGCAGCCACCAAAAACCCCTGGTGGCATGGATGCGCACGGTAGTTGGCCGGAGTTTCGAGGACGTTAACCGGCCTGTGATCCCTTCACGGCCGCACCCTGGACTCCCCCCCATGCTCATCAGGGCCCGCAGACCGTCCCGCAGGACCTCCGGCGAGGCGGCGACGAAGACGGCCACCTGCGCCGCGAACCCCTGCGCGAGCGCGATCATCGTGCGCGCCATGGCGGCGGCGTCCTCGGACACCAGCCCCGCGGCCCTGCAGCTCTCGACGAGGTTCGCCCAGGCGCCGCGCACCTTGACGTACCCCGCGGCCATCAGGGCCGACACTTCGTCGTTGCGCAGGGTCTCGGTCCACACCTGGATCATCAGCCGCGGGATCCACGCCACGTCGCTGCAGGAGTCCGAAGCGAGGAACGATCACGCCCGCCCATTCCGCCACGCCCACGGGCACCGCCGCGCTGCCGCAGGGCCGCCGGATCGTCGCCGTGATCGCGCTCGCCCCGGCCCTGGTGGCGCTCGCGCTCTGGGCCTTCGCCTGGCCCGCCACCCGCACGGCACCCCGCGATCTCCGCTCGGTGTGGCGGGCCCCGCGACCGTCACCGCAGAAGCAACTGTCCCGACACCAGGGCGCCTTCGAGATCCACCACTACGCCGACGAGGCCGCCGCGCGGGACGCCATCGAGGACCGGACCGTATACGGCGCGGTCGTCGCCACCGCACAGGGACCCAAGCTGCTGACCGCCTCCGCCGCGAGCCCGCTCGTCGCCCAGCTGCTCCAGCAGGCGGTGACCCGGCATGCCCCCAAGGGCACCAAGGTGACGACCACCGATGTCGTGCCCGCCTCCGCGAAGGGTCCACGCGGCGCGGCCCTCGGCGCGAGCGTGCTCCCGCCCACCCTGGTCGGCATCGCCGCCGGAGCCGTCGTGACCCTGCTCGGACTACGCGGCACACGCACCGTCGCCGCGCTGGAAGGCACCGCGGCCCTGGTCGGCGTGGTCGCGGCCGTCCTCGCGCACAGCCGGCCGGGGGTCTTCACCGGCAACTGGTGGGGGGAGGCCGCCGCGGCTGTCGACCCTGGCCGTGGGCGTGGCGGTGCCGGGCTCGCGGCACTGATCGGGCCTTCCGGCAACGGGCTCGGCGCGTTCGTGGTCATGCTGCTCGGCAACCCGGCCTCCGGCGCGTCCTCGGCTCCACGGATGCTGCCCGAGCCGGTCGGGACGATCGGCCATTGGCTGCCGCCGGGCGCGGGCGCGTCACTGCTGCGCTCGGTGTCGTTCTTCGACGGCGCCGCCGCGACCGGACCGGCGCTGACCTGGACCTCGTGGGCCGTGCTCGGCCTCGGCGCGGTCCTGCTGGGCAACGCGCTCAAACGAGGCCGGAGGACCACGAAGGCGGTCGCCAGGCTGGAGCCCGCCCTGGCGAGCTGACCGCCTGGCGGGACGACCGCCCACGGAACGGACCGTGTGCCCCCGCTGTAGCGGACGGGGGCGCACGGTCTCTTTGTTTCCGCCGTTCCTGGTCCCTGTGTTTGTGAGCCTCTACGTCGGTGGTGAACCGCCTTGTGTCTACGAGGCGTTGGGCCCCCGGTGCTCCGCGGCGATGCCGAACCGCTGTCGCTCGCGCGGCGCGGACGCGACCTCGCGGACGCTGGAGAGGGAGCTGATCACCTGCTCGTCCGCGGGGTCCTGGAGTTCTTCGAGGCGCTCCAGGTCGGCGGCGGAGACCAGGGCGACGAGGGGCTTCCCGTGCCGCGTCACGACGACGCGCTCACCGCCGTACACCACGCGGTTGATCAGATCGGCGAGCTCAGCCCTGGCTTGCGTCACCGGAATCTCGTAGGCCATGTCGTCCAGCTTAGACCGGTCCCCGACACCCCCCACAGAGCGGACGATTTCGTGCCGATCCGCCGCATCTCACCCTGCGGGGCATTTCGCTGTCAGCGAGGGAACCCTCCACAGCGAGCGTACGTCCTGTACATTTTTTACGGATGTCGATCCGAGGAGGCACGCGCCATGGACAGTCCGTCCGCCCGCTACGTCCTGCCCGAGTTCACCGAACGGACCAGCACGGGGCACCGGACCCTGGATCCGTATTCGAAGCTGCTCGACGAGCGGATCGTGTTCCTCGGGACGCCGATCGACGACACGTCGGCCAACGATGTGATGGCGCAGTTCATGCACCTCGAGTACCTGGACCCGGACCGGGACATCTCGCTGTACATCAACTCCCCCGGCGGCTCGTTCAGCGCGATGACAGCGGTCTACGACACGATGCAGTTCGTCACCTGCGACGTGGAGACGGTCTGCCTGGGGCAGGCGGCGTCGGCCGCCGCCGTGCTGCTGGCCGGCGGTACACCGGGCAAGCGGTTCGCGCTGCCGGGTGCCCGCGTGCTCATCCACCAGCCGTCGATCCCCGAACCGATCCAGGGTCAGGCGAGCGATCTCGCCATCCAGGCCGAGGAGTTGGTGCGCACCCGCAAGCTGCTGGAGGACATGCTCGTACGGCACACGGGGCAAAGCCCGGAGCAGGTCGCTGCGGACATCGAGCGGGACAAGATCCTGGACGCGCCGGCGGCGGTGGCGTACGGACTGGTCGACCGGATCATCCCGAGCCGCAAGGCCTCGCGCACCGCGCCCGGCGCCAGGTGATCGCCCGATGATCCCCGATCTGCCCCCGCTGCCCGCACTGACGCGTGCCGAGGCCGAGTTGATCGACCGCTACCTCGACGTGGTCGATCTGGTCGGCCGCATCAATCCCGCCCGCCCCGGGGACACCTATCGCGGACTGAGGGCCGCTCAGGCGCTGGTCGGCAAGGCGACGGCGCTGCGTGACGCCCTCGCCCTGATGCATCAGCGGGGCGAGAGCGAGGTGCACGCCCCGACCCTGGCACAGGCCCTGCGCGTCCTGGACGGCGAGCGGCGAGCGGCCCGGGTCACCCTGCCCCCCGGCTCGGACAGTTGACGCAGGGACACCCGGGCCGCGGCACGCGTCGCGGCAGCGAAGCATCCGGCTCGGGCTTCAAACGGACCAAATGGCGTACCCCCTGATGGAGTAGACGCTGGTCCTTTCAATAGCGCGTAAAAGTTGCGCAACGCGCGTAACAGTGAGGCGGAATGAAGCCCTCCATTGCAGGTGCGGGCATGGTCGAGTTCCTCAACACCCCCTCGAACGGAGGGGTGTCCACCCGAACGGGTGAGTGGTGAGTAACCCCACAAATCGCCGATTCCGCTCGGATATTCCAACACTCATGCGTGAAGATCCCTTCCGACGACAAGCCCCCGCCACAGCGGCGGGGCGGTCCGGGCGGACGCCGAGTCCTGCCGCTGCCCGGATGACCGGTCGACAGGAGTGGATCGGCAGGAGTGGAGGACCCAGCACGACGGTCCGCCGGAGAGATCCGGGCGGCCCTTGGGGTGAAGCCGCGTAAGCGGCCGGGCTACTTCGCCAGCCCGAATCCGACAGGTCATCCTTCACAGGCGGCTGACGAAGGGTTGCGCATGACTGCGCTCAATCGTGCCCCGTCGCTGTGGACCAGGGCCGGTACGGCCTCGGCCCTCACCCTCGCCGCCGTGGGCGGCACCCTCGTGGTCCCGGGCGTCGCATCCGACGCCGAGGCGGCCACTTTTGCGACGAAGGCACTTCAGGTTGCGGCTTCCAAGAAGGGCTCCCCGTACCAGTGGGGCGCCACGGGGCCGCGCCGCTTCGACTGCTCCGGGCTCACCCTCTACTCGTACAAGAAGGCGGGCAAGAAACTGCCTCGTACGGCCGCGGCGCAGTACAACAAGACGCATCACATCTCCGCCTCGCACCGCAAGGCCGGAGACCTCGTGTTCTTCCACTCGGGCCGGTACGTGTACCACGTCGGCATCTACGCCGGGAAGGGAAAGATCTGGCACTCCCCCAAGACCGGGGAGGTCGTGAAGCTCCAGAAGATCTGGACGAAGAGCGTCTGGTACGGCCGGGTCAGCTGACCCGGCCGAGGGGGGGGCGGGGGCCGTAGCCCGGACCCCCCCCGGGGGTGGTAGGCGGGGGTAACCGGGTCAACGGGCCCCAGGCCGGGCCACCGGGGCCCCCGGGCCCGCCC